>NZ_JAUNPE010000043.1:0-16236 GCF_030536815.1 Kocuria sp. | reverse complement strand
TAATCATCAACAGCAACGCGCATGGCCCGGAGACTTCGGTCTGCGGGCCTTGCGCGTTTAACGATCACGTGTCCGTGGAACCCCTGGCGGCGGGAGGGCGATACGTGAGGTGACGGGAGCGCCGTCGAGATCCCCGGACGCGTCAAGGGCCACCAACAACCGTGCAACACACGTGAGGTGGCGGCGGGACCCTTCTGGGCCGGGCCAGGGGTTCCACCGCCACCTCAGGTGCATGTCGGGGCTGCGGCTAGCCCTCGGGATCCTCGGGAAGACCCGGGAGGGCGTCCTCCGTGACGAGCAGCAGGGTTTCTTCGGTGCCTCGAACCGCGCTGCCGGGTGCGGACTGGGCCGTGGCCTCCGAGGAACGGATGGCCGCGAGAGCCTGCGCCTTGGCGCTGCCGGCCACCAACAACCACACCCGGTCCGCAGAATTGATCGCGGGTAGGCTCATGGTCACCCGCGTGGGTGGTGGTTTGGGGGAGTCGTGCACGGCCATCACCGGGGTGTTGGTCACGGTCACTTCATGACGTCCCGGGAACAGCGACGCCACATGGGTGTCCGGGCCCAGACTGAGCAGCAGCAGGTCGAAGCGGGGCAATTCCCCGTCCACACCCTCCTGCTGAGCGGCGGTGGCGAGCTCCTCGCGATAATCGGCAGCGGCTTCCTCGGCGGTACTCATTTCATCCGATGCCGCAATGGGGTGAATGCGGTCCCATTCCAGATCCAACTGGCCCTGTGCGGCGTCGGCGGCTTGTACACCGTTGCGTTCGGAATCCGAACCGGGTACGAATCGTTCGTCCGACCACCACACGTTCACGCGGGACCAGTCGACCAGGGCGGAATCCGGGTCATTGGCGACCGCCTGGATCACCTTGTTTCCCATACTCCCACCGGTGAGCACCAGCGTGGCCTCGCCGCGCTCGTCCTGGGCCTGCTCCAACACGGAGATGACCCGGCGGGACGTCTCTTGGGCAAGTTTCTCCTGGCTACCGTGGGGGACAATGCGCGCGTGGTTCACGAGGACACCTCTCCGTCCATAGCATCTTCAACGGCCTCTTCCAGCCGCGCGCTCTGCAGCGCCTTGGTGATGACATCGCCGTAGACCTCGTCCGGATCCAACCGGCGCAATTCTTCGGCCAAACATACATTGAGGTCGCGCACCGGCATGGCGATCTGCTGATCCGGCTGGCCGGGCTGTCTGAGGACGCCCACGGTGCTACCCGGGCGGTGCAGTTCGATCGGGCCCTCATCCGTGACCAGGGTGACCCTGTCCATCCCGGACCGTTCCGACTGGGTGATGAACTTCGCCTCGCAATCCAACGCGTTGGCCAGCCACACGCCCATGAGCACCACCGAGGGGGAGCGCTCCGCGCCCTCCACAATGACCTCACGCACGGGGACGGAACCGATCTGATCGAACACCGCGGCAAGCTGGATCCGCCAACTGGTAATGCGGGTCCACGCCAGATCGGTATCTCCCGGTCGGTACTGCTGGGACAGCTGCCGCAGCGACTCGAACGGGTCGTCAGCGCGGGCGGAATCGGTGATGCGCCGGTGGGCGATCTTCCCGATGGACGATTCACCGGGGGAGTCCGGGAAGTCGTGGGGCCACCACGCCACAATGGGCGCATCCGGCAGCAACAACGCGGAGATCAGCGTTTCCGTGGGTTCGGCGAGTTCGCCGTAGCCGTGCAGAATGATCACTTCCGATGCGCCGGCGTCCCCGCCCATGCGCAACTGACCGTCCAGCCGGGTGGTCTCGTTGGCGGAGTGCGCCACGTGCACAATGATGCGGCACGGGTGCTCGTGGCTGGCGAAGTTGGCGGCCTCGATGGCCATTTCCGAGTGACCGGCGCGCGCCAGGATCACCAGCGTGAGCACCCGTCCCAGGGTCACCACGCCGTTCTCGTCCCGCAGCGCATGCAGCTTCTTCTCGATGAGCGAGGTGGTGGTGTTCTCCATTTGTACGATCACGGTCGCCTCCAAGCACGTCCGTCGCGAGCCATGAGCTGATCCGCCGATTCCGGACCCCAGGATCCCGGTGCGTAAGCGTCAGGCATGATGTGGTGTTGCGCCCAGTACTCCTCGAAGGGGTCCAGGATCTTCCAGGACAGTTCGACCTCCGAGTGATCCGGGAACAGCGGTGGCTCACCCAGAAGAACGTCCAAAATCAGTCGTTCGTACGCCTCCGGGCTGGATTCGGTGAAGGCGTGGCCGTACCCGAAGTCCATGGTCACATCCCGGATCTCCGACTGGGTGCCGGGCACCTTGGAACCGAACCGGATGGTCACGCCCTCGTCCGGCTGAATGCGGATCACAATGGCGTTCTGACCGAAATCGTCCTTGTCGGGGGAGCGGAACAGCAAATTGGGCGACTTCTTGAACACCACGGCGATCTCCGTCACCCGCCGACCCAGGCGTTTGCCGGCCCGCAGATAGAACGGCACTCCCGCCCAGCGGCGGTTGTTGATCTCAAGGCGCAGGGCCGCGTACGTCTCTGTGCGGGAATCGGCGGGAATGTCCTGTTCCCGGTGGAATCCCTTGACCTCCGCGCCGCCCTGCAGACCCCCCGAGTACTGCCCCAGGGCCGAGTACGCGCCCAGGTCCTCGGGGAGGATCACCGATTCCAGAACCTTGGCCTTCTCGCGACGCAGGTGATGCGCGGAGAACGCGGGCGGTTCCTCCATGGCCGTGAAGGCGAGCAACTGCAGCAGGTGATTCTGGATGACGTCGCGGGCGGCGCCCACGCCGTCGTAGTAACCGGCGCGCGATCCGATGCCGATGTCCTCGGCCATGGTGATTTGCACGTGGTCCACGTAACGGGTGTCCCACAACGGCTCGAACATTTGATTCGCGAAACGCAGGGCCAGGATGTTCTGAACCGTTTCCTTGCCCAGGTAGTGGTCAATGCGGAACACACTGTCCGCGGGAAACACCCGTTCCACGATCGCGTTGAGTTCACGGGCCGATTCCAGGTCGTGACCGAAGGGCTTCTCGATGACCACGCGCCGCCAACCCTCGCTGCCGTTGCTGTCCGCGAGGTCGTGATCGGCGAGTTTTTGGCACACCACGTCGAAGGCCTTGGGCGGGATCGACAAATAAAACGCGTGGTTGCCACGGGTGCCGCGTGATTCGTCGAGTTCTGTGAGCGTCTCCGCGAGACGATCGTAGGCGGCGTCGTCGTCGAAATTGCCGTGTACGAAACGCAAGCCGGACGCGAACTGCGCCCACATGTCCTCATTGAACGGCGTGCGGGCGTTGCCCGCAATGGATTCCTTGACGTATTCGGCGAACTGCGTGTCGTCCCAGTCGCGCCGACCGAAGCCCACCAGAGAAAACGAGGGGGGCAACAAACCGCGGTTGGCCAGGTCGTACATGGCCGGTAGCAGCTTCTTCTTGGCGAGGTCGCCGGTCACGCCGAAGAGCACGAGGGACGACGGCGCCGCGACGCGCGTCAGGCGCCGGTCCCGAGGATCTCGCAACGGGTTGCTGTTTGGGTGGTGAGGCACAATGCTCCCTGACTCATCCGGACCAACGGACCGGGGTGTGACGACGTGAGCGTGACACCCCGGTCCGCGGTGACCGGAAAATATGAATAGTAATGATCTTAGAGCTCGGTGGTGGCCTTCAGGAGTTGTTCCACGCCCGCCGCACGATCGGTGAGGCGCAAGCGCAGCACCGGGCGGTGGTGATCCGTGAGCACCTGTGCATCGCCATCGGCCTGAGCCGAGATCAACTCGCCGAACGAGAACGGGATACCGGGAATGTCCACGTCCGTGTCCGTCGCGGCCGTGACCTGGAGGTACACGCCCTGGGCCGGTCCGCCCTTGTGGTACTGACCGGTCGAGTGCAAAAACCGCGGACCCCACCCGAACGTCACGGGGCGCCCGGTCTTCTCGGCCAGCAACGGACGGATCTTCTCGAGGTCCGCCCAGCCCAGCCGATCGAAGTACGCCTGCACGCTCACATAACCATCCTCGGGCAACTGACCGAGCAGGGCCTTGAGCGCCTCGACCACCGTGGTTGCGCCCTGAAGCACCTGCTCGGAACCGCGGATCTCAATGGCACCGTCGGTGGCTTCCGCGGGGCTGGGCTCCGGGGACGAAGCCAGCAGTGCGCGCGTCGCGTTCTTGGCGGATTCAACGTCCGGTTGATTGTAGGGATCAATTCCCAAGAGCCGTCCGGCCACGGCGGTGGCCACTTCGAACGCCATCATCATGGCGGCCAGGGATCCGGAGATCGCCACGGCATCGCCCTGATCCGCGGGTTCGGCGTCTTCGGGGACCAGGGAGATGACCAGAATGTCGCCCGCGCCGCTGGTCAGCTCGGGAGCGGAATCGGACACGACGACCGGCAGCACACCCGTGCCGGACTTACCGGTGGACTCCGCAATGAGCTGCTCGGCCCAATCCGCAAAACCCACTACCGGAGCGCCGTTGTTGACGATCACGATCTTGTCGCGCAACGGTGTGGTCCCGCCCAGTGCCGCGCCCAGGCGCAGGCCGATATTGTCCTCGGCGTCGTCGCGCAGGAACTCCGAGGCTTCTTCGGCGTCGTCCAGGAGCCGCTCGATGTCCACGCCGGCCAGCCCGGAGGGGACCAGGCCGAACGCGGTGAGTGCGGAAAACCGACCGCCCACATTGGGATCAGCATTGAAGACCTTGCGGTATCCGGCCTCGCGGGCGGAGCCGTCCATGGGAGACCCCGGGTCAGTCACCACCACGATGCGCTGCGGCGCATCAATGCCGGCCTTTTCGAACGCCGCCACAAACGCGCGACGCGCCGAGTCCGTCTCCACGGTGGAGCCGGACTTGGAGGAAACCACCAGGGCGGTCCTGTCGAGATCCTGCACTGCCAGCTGCACCATGTCGGGGTCGGTGGAGTCCAGCACGAAGAGGTCCACACCCTCGGTGCGGGTGATCACCTCGGGGGCCAGGGACGAACCCCCCATGCCCGCCAGCACGAACCGCGTGACCCCTTCGGAGGCGAAGTCATCGCGTAACTGCACGATCTCGGCCACGAGGGGACGCGACACCGTGGCGGCCTCGGTCCACCCCAGACGAATCCCGGCCTCTTCTTGGGCTGCGGGTCCCCACAGGGTGGGGTCCTTGGCGAAGAGTCTGGACGCGAAGCGTTCCTCGACCAAGCCGGGGACCGCGGATTCAATGGCCTGACGCGCGGCGCCTGCCGCAGACAATGACAGTGAGCTCAAAACGAGCCTCCTCGTGGGTGCGATGCGTGCTGGTGGGTGGGCGATCGGTCAATCAGCGGGCGTTGTCCAGGGCGGTACGCACCGTTTCCAGCAGCTCATCCCAGGACGTGGCGAACTTGTCCAGCGCCTCGGTCTCGAGCTGGTCGACCACGTCCTGGTACGAAATGCCCTGCTCGGCAATCGCATCCAGTAGCTCATTGGACTCCCGGTAGGTGCCGGTAATGGTGTCCCCGGTGACCTCACCGTGATCGTAGGTCGCGTCCAGGGTCTTCTCCGGCATGGTGTTGACCGTGTGGGGAGCCGCCAGTTCGGTGACGTACAGGGTGTCCGGGAGGGACGGGTCCTTGACGCCGGTGGAGGCCCACAGCGGGCGCTGCGCATTGGCGCCGGCGGATTCCAGTCGCCTCCAGCGTTCGGTGGAGAACTGCTCCTGGTAGATCTGGTACGCCAGGCGGGCGTTGGCCAGGCCGGCCTTGCCCTTGAGCGCCTTGGCCTCGTCCGTGCCCACCGCGTCCAGTCGCTTGTCGATCTCGGTGTCCACGCGGGAGACGAAGAACGACGCCACGGAGTGGATGGTGGAGAGGTCCTTGCCGTTCTCCAGGGCCTCCTCGAGGCCCACCATGAAGGCGTTGATCACCGCGCGGTAGCGTTCGAGCGAGAAGATCAGGGTCACGTTGACCGAGATGCCTTCCGCGATCGTTGCGCTGATGGAGGGCAGCCCGGCTTCGGTGGCCGGAATCTTGATGAGCGCATTGGGGCGGTCAATGGTCTGGGAGAGTCGCTGCGCCATGGCAGCGGTGGCGTCGGCATCCTGTGCGAGGCGGGGGTCGACCTCGATGGACACCCGCCCGTCGACTCCCTGGGTGGCCTCGGCGATCGGGGCGAACACGTCGCACGCGTCGCGGACGTCGTCGGTGGTGATCGCGAGGACGGCCTCGTCCACGTCCGCGCCGGACCGGGCGAGTTCGGAGACCTGCTCCGCGTAGGACTCACCGTTGGCCAGGGCCGCGGCGAAAATGGTGGGGTTGGTCGTAACACCCACGACGTTCTTGGCGTCGATCAGTTCCTGCAGGTTGCCGCTTGTCAAACGCTGGCGGGACAGATCGTCGAGCCAGATGGAAACGCCCGCGTCGGACAGCTTCTTGGTGGGAGTGCTCACTGTGACTTCCTAACGTTGTGCCGGAAATTCTGCTGGTGCCATGCGGGGCGCGCGCTGCGCCCCGCACGGCGGTAGGGGAGTCTCAGCGCGCGGCGGCGATGGACTCCTGGGCCTTGCTGACCACGTCCTCGGCGGTGATGCCGAATTCGCGGTAGAGGGTCTTGTAATCGGCGGATTCGCCGAAGTGCTCCAGGGACACGGCGCGACCGGCGTCTCCCAGGATGTCGTTCCAGGACATCTTGATGCCCGCCTCAACGGACACGCGGGCCTTGACACCGGAGGGGATCACCGACTCGCGGTAGTCCTCATCCTGGGCATCGAACCACTCGCGGCACGGCATGGACACCACGCGGGCGGCAACGCCCTGCTCGGCCAGCTGCCGGCGAGCCGCAACGGCCAACTCGACCTCGGAGCCGGTCGCGATCAGAACGACGTCGGGTGTGGAGTCCGTGTCCGCGAGCACGTACGCGCCGCGGGCCACGCCCTCCGCGGAGGCGAACTTCTCGCCCTCGGCGTCCGGGTGCAGGTCCACGCGGGCGAACGTGGGCAGGTTCTGGCGGGTCAGCGCGATACCGGCCGGACGGTCGTGGTGTTCGAGCATGGTGCGCCAGGCAACCGCGGTCTCGTTGGCATCGGCCGGGCGAACCACGTCCAGGCCGGGAATGGCGCGCAGGGAGGACAACTGTTCGACCGGCTGATGCGTGGGGCCGTCCTCGCCCAGACCAATGGAGTCGTGGGTCCACACGTAAATCGAGGGCACCCGCATGAGCGCACCGAGGCGAACCGCGGGGCGCTGGTAGTCCGAGAAGATCAGGAACGTCCCGGAGAACGCACGGGTCTGCGTGCTCATGACAATGCCGTTGACGATGGCCGCCGCGGCATGCTCACGGATACCGAAGTGCAGCACGCGACCGTACGGCGAACCGTCCCACATGTCCGTGGAGCGCTTGGCCGGGATGAAGGACTTGGCGTTGTCGATCGTGGTGTTGTTGGAGCCCGCGAGGTCCGCGGAGCCACCCCACAGCTCGGGGAACGTGTCCGCAATCGCATTGATGACCTGACCGGAGGCCTTGCGCGTGGCGACATCCTTGCCGGCCTCGAACGTGGGGAAGGCCGCCCGGTAATTCTCGGGTAGTTCCTCGTCACGGATGCGGTCGTACAGGGCGGCCTTGTCCGGGTTGGCCTCGCGCCAAGCGGCAAAGGACTTCTCCCATTCGGCGCGTTCCTGCTTGCCGCGCTCACCTACGGAGCGCACGTGCTCGAAGATTTCGGGTTCGATCACGAACGACTCGTTCTTGTCGAAGCCGAGGATCTCCTTGGTGGCGGCGACCTCGTCCTCGCCGAGCGCGGAGCCGTGGATGGCGCCGGTGTTCTGCTTGGTGGGGGCGGGCCAACCGATGATGGTGTTCAGCGCAATGATGGAGGGCTTGTCCGTGACCTTGGTGGCGGAGACGATCGCGTTGTACAGCGCGTCCAGGTCTTCCTTGTACTCGCCACCCTGGCGCCAGTCGACGCGGGCGACATCCCAGCCGTAGGCCTCATAGCGGCTCAGAACGTCCTCGTTGAACGCCACGTTGGTGTCGTCCTCGATGGAGATGTTGTTGTCGTCGTAAATCACCACCAGGTTGCCCAGTTCCTGGGTGCCCGCCAGCGAGGACGCCTCGGAGGTGATGCCTTCCTGCAGGTCACCGTCGGAGGCGATCACGAACACGTTGTGGTCGAACGGCGAGGTGCCGGCAGCGGCGTCGGCGTCGAACAGCCCGCGCGTGTAGCGCTGACCGTAGGCGAAGCCCACCGAGGAGGCCAGGCCCTGGCCGAGCGGGCCGGTGGTGATCTCCACCCCGGTGGTGTGGCGGTACTCGGGGTGGCCGGGAACCTTGGAGCCCCACGTACGCAGGGACTCCAGGTCGTTCATTTCCAGGCCGTAACCGGCAAAGAACAACTGCAGGTACAGCGTGAGCGACGTGTGGCCGGGGGAGAGAACGAAGCGGTCGCGGCCGGTCCAGCGGTCATCACTGGGATCGTGACGCATGATCTTCTGGAACAGCATGTACGCAACGGGCGCCAGGGACATGGCGGTGCCGGGGTGACCGTTGCCCACCTTCTGTACGGCGTCAGCGGCGAGTACACGCGCGGTGTCCACGGCGCGAGCGTCCTGCTCGGTCCAGTTCAGCGGTTGCTCAAGGTTCGGCACGGTAGCTAGTCCCTTTCATCGGTGGGGTACTCCACTGCGGCCCATGAAATCCGACGTCGTTGGGCCGGGTGGGTCACACGGGTTTCAGCGTTAACCTTAGTCCCGCAGCCGAGGCCGCGTCAGTGTCTTGTGCTGTTGGTGAATCACGCGTCCGGGCGTGCCAATCATCACCCGGAATTTACGCATTATGACGGCTATACTTCTGTACGGGTATGGGCACGCGTCCGGAGGGCGGTGCCCGCCCGGTACGGCTCGGAATACCACGGCGCCGGATTCGATTATTTGGAGCATTGATTCTGTGAACCCCCTTGATACCGCGGCACAGTCGGGTCGAAGCGCATCGCAGGCCTCCCGCGGCCACGGTGCCACCGGCTCTACCATCGGCTCGGTAGCGCCGGTGGGTTACGAGGGTCCCATGACGGCCGGGCGCAAGATCAAGGCCTACGTGGCGCTCACCAAGCCCCGCATCATTGAACTTCTGCTGGTGGCCACCGTTCCCACCATGATCTTCGCCGAGCAGGGCATGCCCAATTTCTGGCTCATCCTGAACACCTTGATCGGCGGCAGTTTGGCCGCCGGTGCCGCGGGCGCGTTCAACTGCTACATCGACCGTAACGAAGACCGTCTGATGAAGCGCACCGCGCGTCGTCCGTTGGTCACCGGCGAAGTGGGCGACCGGGAAGCACTGATCTTCGCGTGGGTGCTCTCCGCGGTGGCCGTGGCCTGGTTGACCTTCGGGGTCAGCGTGTTGTGCGGTGTGCTCGGCGTGGTCGCCATTGCTCTGTACGCCGTGTTCTACTCCATCATCTTGAAGCGCCGCACCGCGCAGAACATTGTGTGGGGCGGTATTGCCGGCTGCATGCCCGTCCTGATCGGCTGGGCCGCGGTGCGCGGGACCATTGACTGGCCGGCGCTGGTGCTGTTCATGTTCATCTTCTTGTGGACCCCGCCGCACTACTGGCCGCTGTCCATGAAGTACGCGGAGGACTATTCCCGCGCCGGTGTTCCCATGCTGGGCGCCGTGGACACCGCCCGCTCCGTGGGAGCCCAGGTGGTGCTCTACGCGTGGGCCACCGTGATCTGCTCCTTGCTGCTGGTTCCGGTGGGCGGTGCGGGCTGGGTGTACGCGCTCATCGCTCTGGCTTCCGGCGGCTGGTTCCTGTACCACTGCCACACCCTGCACTCCATGGCCCAGTCCGGGAAAGCCACGCTCAAGCAGGCCATGTTCGTGTTCCACGGCTCCATTGCCTACATCACCTTCGTGTTCGTGGGCGTGGCCCTTGACCCGTTCGTCGGCGGACCGATTCTCTGATCCGGTTCCGACCGTGCCTGACACGTGTGGCCCCTCTGACGCGCGGTGACTCCCATCGTGCCGAGGTATTCGTGTAAGGGTCACCTAAACTAACTCCATGCAGTCCATGACTTTCTCCGGTGTCATTGCCTATCCCATAACGCCCTTCTTGCCGGGCGGCGGATTGGACCTGGAGTCATTGGAACTGAGCGTGGCCAAGCTGGCACGCAGCGGAGTGGACGGCGTGGTGGTCCTGGGGACCTCCGGCAGCTTTGCGTACCTGAGCGCCGAGGAACGTGCCCGAGTGGTCAAGGTGGCGGTGGATGCGGCGTCGGGGTCGGAAACCCCCGTGGGCGTGGGTATCTCGGCCATGACCACCCGAGAAGTCATGACCATGGCGTACGCGGCGGAGAACAACGGTGCGGACGGGCTGGTGCTCAATCCACTCAGCTACATCCCGCTGGTCTCGCAGGAAATCGCCGATCAGGTGGAAACCGTGGCGTCATCGTTGTCGCTACCGCTGTGTTTGTACAACAACCCGGAAACCACGGGCTTCAACTACCCCGTGGAACTTGCCGCGGAACTGTCCTGGTTGGACAACGTGGTGGCCTTCAAGGACACGGTGTCATCCGGCAGGCTCTTCCACTCGCGTCAGCTGCTCTACGCCCAGCGCGCGGATCCGACCACCGTGCACGGAATCAGCGGGGATCAAATCATCGTGGCCGATTACCCCATGGCTGCATGGCACACCGGCATGGCGGCCCTGTTGGCTCCGGAGTTCGTGGCCTTCCACCGCGCGGTCATCCATCACCGCTCCAGCGAGGCGGCCCTGTGGAGCGCCACCCTGGCGCCGCTCATGCAACTCATGGGTCAGGAGCGGCCGCTGTCCGTGCTCTACGCCTTGGCCGAGGTGTGCGGGGTGCGCACGGGAGCTCCGCGCCGACCTCTGCTGCCGATCCCCTCTCGCAGCAAACGAATGCTCGCGGACGCGGTGGCGCAATTGCGCGCCGCCAGCCCGCACATCGCGCACTGACTCAGAGGACCGGCTCTGTGACGTCGCTGTCGCGGGCCAGGGCACGATCGGCGAGGGCCTCGGTGGGGTCCTTGGTGATCTGGAAACTGATTGAGCACACGCGCGTGGCGGTCCAGATCATGATGGCCGAGAGCACCATGTGGATGGCCACGGACAGGACCGGGACGTTGTTGAGGTACTGGTAGTAACCGACCAGGCCCTGCAGCACCAGGACACCCGCCAGGAGCACGTAGGCGCGCACGAGCACCTTGGGCCAGTTCTGTTTCATGCCCAGAATCAGCGCAATGACCACGGTGGCCACGATCAGGTACACCGGTACCACGTGGGTGAACGTGATCAGGCGGGGCTCGAAGGCGAGACGGGCGGAGTCTTCATCCCCGGCGTGGGGGCCCGTTCCGGTGACCAGGGTGCCCACGTACAGGATGATCGCGGACAGAACGCCCACGGCCGCGGCGAGGAGCCGGACCGGTACTTCGCGACCGGGAAGCTGACCGGGCCGCTGGGCGTACGCAACGGTGGCCAGGCCGGCGCGGCGGGTGTCCAGTACAAGGAGCGTGGCCAGCACGATCATGGTGGCCGAGACGAGGTAGTGGGCACCCACCACCAGCGGGTGCAGCTGCACCAGCACGGTGATGCCACCGATCAGCGCCTGCACGGGGATGCCGATGCCCAGGAGCAACGCGAACAAGAACATGCGAGGGAACTGGTGGCGCAACCGCAGAACCGACAGGAACGTCAGAACGGCAACCACCGTGAGCACGAACGTCAGCAGGCGGTTGCCGAACTCGATGAGTCCGTGGATTCCCATTTCGGCGGTGTTGGTCCACGACTCGTCGGTGCACCGCGGCCAGGTGGGGCAGCCCAGGCCGGAACCGGTGAGACGGACCAGTCCGCCGGTGAGGATCAGGAGACTGTTGGCCACCACTGAGGCGATGGCCATGGCACGGACCCAGGGGGTCACGGTGGAGGGCCACCAGAAAGTATCGGTGACGGACGGGGACACGGTGGCAGACATGGCGTTGCTTCCAGATGCTGAGGAATGAGGTAGGGAAAGTGTATCGGCCCAGCCGGAGAATCGGCTCAACGAGGTGAGCCTAAACCCACTTGAACCATTTGACCGTCGCGGCCCAGCTGAGAACGGCCCAGACGGCCAGAATGAGTGCGGGGACCACGGCGAACTGCCCGGCCAGGAAGCAGCCGCGGAGCAGCTCGCCGGCTGCTGCCGAGGGCAACAGGTCGACCAGCCAGGAGATCCACCCCGGCAGGGCCGAGGTGGGGAACAGCACGCCACCACCCGCGGCCAGGGCAACCCACACGAGATTGAGGATGGCCAGCGTGGCTTCCGCGCGGAGGGTGCCGGCAATGAGCATGCCCACACCGGTGAAGGCCACGGCCACGAGCAGAAGCAGGGGAAGGGACGCCAGGACGGCCAGCGGCTCCGGCCGCCATCCCATCAGCACGGCCGTACCGCTGATCAGGATGTACTGCAGCGCCAGGACCGCCACGATGGCCAGCAGCTTCCCGGCGATCAGGCCGCCCCGGCCCAGGGGAGTGGTGGAGAGATATCGCAACACCCCGTAGCGCCGGTCGAAACCGGTCTGGATGCCCTGTCCGGAGAAGGCGCTCGAAATCACGCACAGCACGAGCACCCCGGGCACGGCCACGTCCAGGCGGGAGGCGCCGTCGGGCCGGAACGAATCAAGCAGGTCGGTGACGGTGAGACCCACCAGGGCGAGGATCGGCAGGATGATCAACAGCAGAAATTGCTCGCCGTTGCGCACCATGGTGACGGTTTCGTACCGGGACTGCGCCAGCACTCGCGCCGGAAGGCTTGCGGCGCGGGAGTGCCGCCCACCGGCGGCTGCCAGGGTGCTCATCTGGGATCACTTCCTGAGACTTCCAAGAACACGTCCTCCAGGGATCGGGGTTGCACACTGAGCGCCTCGGGCACGCAGTCATCGAGGGTCGCCCATTGGGTGATCTCGCGGATCAGCGGGGCCGTGAGCTCACCGGTGAGCGTCACCGTGCGGTCCTTGACGGTCCACTCGATCTCCCGGAAGGACTCGGTGTGCCACGGTGGCTGTTCGCGCAGATCGGCCGCCCGACTCTCGGGCAAGGTCACGGACATGACCACGGGGGCGTGCTGTTCCGCGCTCACGAGATCCGCAACCGTGCCCTGGGCGGCCACGGAACCGTGGTGCACGATGTAGACATAGTCGGCCAGCCGAGCGGCGTCGTCCATGAGGTGGGTGGTGAGGATGATGCAGGTGCCCGCATCGCGCAACTGCGCAATCAGGTCGAACACGATTTGTCGTGATTGGGGATCCAAACCGGCGGACGGTTCATCCAGGAACAAGACCTCGGGCCGGCCAATGAGCGCCGCGGCCAGACCCACGCGTTGGCGCTGGCCGCCGGACAGCCGTCGAACGGACGTGGTGGCGAACGGTTCGATGCCGAGCAGGTCCACGAGTTCCGTGACCGGGCGGGGATCCCGGTACAACCGGCTCACGTGGCGCAGCAGTTCCATGGGCCGCACGGCCTGGGGGAGCCCGCCGTCCTGAAGCATGACTCCAACGCGGGCCCTGACCTCGGGCGAGGCCTGCCACGGATCCTCGTTCAGGAGACGAACGGCGCCGGAGGTGGGGCGCAACAACCCCTGCGCGCACTGCAGCGTGGTGGTCTTGCCGGCGCCGTTGGCCCCCAACAGGGCGGTCACCTGACCACGGTGGGCGGCCATGCTGAGCCCACGAACCGCGTGCACCCGTGCGCCCCTGCGCTCGAAAGTCTTGGACAGGTCCGTGATGTGGAGAGCCGGAGCCTGGGAACCGGGGTCGAAGTCCGGAGCAGACTGTGTGGGAGCAGGGTGGTTCAGCACCACGACAGTCTATGCGGTGACACCTGGACCTCCCGTGTGAGGCGGATCCCACTGGCGGAAGGTCACCCTTAGTGGATTGGGAATGGATTAGCGCATACCCTTGTTGTGTATTGCAGGTCCACCTCGACGTGGATCGTGACCGGAGGCCGATCAGTGAAATCAGGCCCGCAACGCAGGCAATCCAGAGGATGTCCCACACAGCATGAGTTCCCAAGCAACGGAACACGCCACTTCGGTGCGCGCAGACCACGACGAGACCACTCGTTCGCGGGTGCTGTCTCTGGTGCTTGCTCACGGCCCCGTCTCCGCCGCGCAGATCGCCAAGGACCTTGGTCTTACACCGGCGGCCGTGCGCCGGCACCTGGACGCACTCGAGGCCGAACAAGTCATTGAAGTCTCTCTGGTCCGCAGCACCCAGGGCGGCGCGGGTCGCCCCGCGCGGCGTTACGTGGTGGCCGCGGAAGGCCATGATCTGCTCGGCAACGACTACCTGACCCTGGTGCGCAAGGCAATGCACACCCTCGAAGAGACCGGTGGCGAGGAACTCGTCCACGACTTCGTGGCCGAACGCATCCAGGAAATGTCGGAGAGGTACCGTCCCGTGATCAACGCGGCCGGGCCCGACGTCGAAGATCGACTCAATGCCTTGACCGCCGAGATGAGCCGCGACGGTTTTGCTGCCTCCCACACCGTAGTGACCCCGCGGGGCCCCAAGGGCGTGAGCATGCGCTCCGCCCAGCTGTGCCAGGGGCACTGCCCCGTGCGCGAGATCGCCGCGGAGTACCCCGATTTTTGCGAACTGGAAACCTCCATGATCGCCCAGCTGTTGGGCGTGGACGTGCGCAGGCTGTCGACCATGGCCGCCGGCGCCCACGTTTGCACCACACACGTACCGTTGCAGCGCCGCTCAACGGCACCGACCACCCACACTAATCAACAACCGCACGACAAGGAGGGTTGTCATGACTGAGCGCACCGTTCCCGCAGACACCGCGGGCAGCAAGCCAGAAGACACCGTGATCTCCGAGATCCTGGAAATGAACCCGGAACTCGAGGGGATCGGTCAGTACCAGTACGGCTGGGCTGACAAGAACGACGCCGGCGCCTCGGCACGCCGCGGCGTCGACGCTGACGTGGTCCGTGACATTTCGGGTAAGAAGAGCGAACCCGAATGGATGCTCAACCTGCGTCTGAAGGGGTTGAAGTTCTTCGATCGCAAGCCCATGCCCACGTGGGGCGCGGACCTGTCCGGGATTGATTTCGACAACATCAAATACTTCGTGCGTTCCACCGAGCAGCAGGCCGGTTCGTGGGAAGAGCTGCCCGAGGACATCCGCAACACCTACGAAAGGCTGGGCATCCCCGAGGCCGAGCGCAACCGCCTGGTTGCCGGTGTCGCCGCCCAGTACGAGTCCGAGGTGGTCTACCACCAGATCCGTGAGGACCTGGAGCGCCAAGGCGTCATCTTCATGGACACGGACACTGCCCTGAAGGAGCACCCGGAGTTCTTCGAGGAGTACTTCGGCACCGTGATCCCGGTGGGTGACAACAAGTTCGCCGCGCTGAACACGGCCGTGTGGTCCGGCGGTTCCTTCGTGTACGTGCCCAAGGGCGTCCACGTGGACATCCCCCTGCAGGCCTATTTCCGGATCAACACGGAGAACATGGGCCAGTTCGAGCGCACCTTGATCATTGCCGATGAGGACTCCTACGTTCACTACATCGAGGGTTGCACCGCGCCGATCTACAAGACCGACTCGCTGCACTCCGCCGTGGTGGAGATCATTTGCAAGAAGAACGCCCGCGTTCGGTACACGACCATCCAGAACTGGTCCAACAACGTGTACAACCTGGTGACCAAGCGCGCCATTGCGCACGAGGGCGCCACCATGGAATGGGTCGATGGCAATATCGGTTCCAAGGTCACCCAGAAGTACCCGGCCGTGTACATGACCGGTGAGCACGCTCGCGGTGAGACCCTGTCCATCGCGTTCGCCGGCGAGGGCCAGCACCAGGACACCGGTTCCAAGATGGTGCACATTGCTCCGAACACCTCATCCTCCATCGTCTCCAAGTCGGTGGCCCGTAACGGTGGCCGTTCCGCGTACCGCGGTCTGGTCCAGGTGCGCGAGGGTGCCAAGCACTCCAAGTCCAACGTGGTGTGTGACGCCTTGCTGGTGGACACGATTTCTCGTTCGGACACCTACCCGTACGTGGACATCCGCGAGGACGACGTCACCATGGGCCACGAGGCCACGGTGTCCCGCGTCTCCGAGGAGCAGCTGTTCTACCTGATGCAGCGCGGTATGGCCGAAGAAGAGGCCATGGCCATGATCGTGCGCGGTTTCGTGGAGCCGATCGCCCGCGAACTGCCCATGGAGTACGCCCTTGAACTCAACCGCTTGATCGAATTGCAGATGGAAGGATCCGTTGGCTGATATGTCCACAACCGACCAGACCGTACGACACGGT
>NZ_JAUNPE010000203.1 GCF_030536815.1 Kocuria sp. | reverse complement strand
CTTGTAAACCGACGTTCACCGTGTGCCCCGTCCGTTCCAGGGCGGGGTACACCTTTTTCTCAGGTCACTTTCAAGCATTCTCAACGGGCTCTAAGTAACCACTCCGTACATTCATGGTCGATACATGAAGCCACAGAAAGCAGGACTGACCATGAGCCCGATCTTTGGTAAACGCAGCAACCGATCGTACCCGGCCGCCTCCGAGGGAGACCATGGGACGCCCCAAGACCAGAAAACTTTTGAGGGTCGCCCGCTGGACCGGCAGAACGAGGACGTGGAGGACCAAGGTCTCGCCTTCGACCTCGGCACCCTGGTCTCACGACGCCGCGCGTTAGGGGTCTTCGGCGCGGGTGCCAGTGTGTTTGCCCTGGCCGCCTGCTCTTCGAACGCGACGAGCACGAGCAGCCCGTCGGCGTCGGCGTCGTCAGCGGCGTCGTCGGCGAGCGCGACCCCCAGCCCCACGGCGACCTATAACGAGGAAATGCCGGGAGAAACCGCCGGCCCCTACCCCGGGGACGGCTCCAATGGGCAGGACGCCCTGGAGATCTCAGGGATCGAACGCAGCGACATCACCGCAAACATCGATGGCGGCACCACCGCGGACGGGGTGCCCATGACGTTGACCATGAACATCGTGGACATGGTCAACAGCAACGGTCCGCTCACCGGCGCGGCCGTGTACGTGTGGCACTGTGACGCGCAGGGAAACTACTCGATGTACTCCGAGGGCCTGGAGGACGCCACGTACCTGCGTGGTGTGCAGGTGGTCGGCGACGACGGCACGGTCACATTCAAGACGATCTTCCCGGGCTGCTACATGGGCCGCTGGGCGCACATCCACTTCGAGGTGTTCCCGGACATCGACTCGATCACGGATGCCGCCAACGCAATCCTCACCTCGCAGATCGCCCTGCCGGAGGACGCGTGCAACACGGTCTACGCGCGCTCCGAGTACAGCGGTTCCGCGGAGGCACTCGCCGCGGTGACTCTCGAGTCCGACAACGTGTTCTCCGACGGGTGGGACCTGCAGATGGCCGATGTCACCGGGAACGAGAACAGCGGTTACACCGCGCACATCGATGTCCCCATCGACACGAGCACGGAGCCGGAGGCGGGAGGGGGAATGGGAGCGCCCCCCGCCTGATCCCGAGCCCGCAGCCATCGAGGTCATCGGAGCGCCCGAGAAGGACGACGCCGCCCGCGAAAGTCGCGGGCGGCGTCGCCGTCTATTTCGGGAGAGGTGAGGTCAGCCCTTCTTGAGGGTGATCTGCCAGCTGGCCTCGCCCTTCTCGACGAAATCGGTGACCTCGTGACCGTCGGTGGCGGCCCAGTGCGGGATGGCCTCGGTGGCCTGGGTGCAGTCGAAGTCGATGACCAGGTGGTCGCCGGACTGCAGGGTCTTCATGACGTCCTTGGCCTCGATCAGCGGGAACGGGCAGACCGCGCCCAGCGAGTCGAGGGCGTAGTAGCCCTCGCCCAGATCCTTGAGCTTCTTGGACGGCGCCAGGGTCGGGTCCTTGACCATCAGCGCGGACGGCGCCGCGGCGAAACCGGAGAACGCATGAGTGTTCCGCGGGCTCTTGGACGGGGTCGCGTCAATGGAGTTGCCGGACGGGTTCTCGTTGGAGATGTTGTGGTCCAGGCTCTCGGACGTGGAGTAGGTCTCGGTGTCCTGAGCTGCGGCGGCGGGTTGCGCAGCGGAAGGCTTGAGCCACAGCTTGGTGCCCGCGCCAACACCCAGGGCGATGAACAGCAGAGCGATCCAACCCTGGAAGCTGAACAGGCTGGTCTCGACCATGCCGTTACCCACGGTGCAGCCACCGGCCAGCGCCGCGCCAATACCCATCAGCACACCGCCGACGACGGCGCGCACGGTGGTCTTGGCATCGGCCACACGGATACGGAATTCGCCGGTGGCCTTGGCCGCAATGAAGGAACCGATCAGCAGACCGAGCACCAGCAGGGTGCCCCAGTTCATGAACTTTGCATCGCCGGTGGTGATGAAGTCCACGGTGTGAGCGGACGGGGTGGTGATGCCCAGACCACCGTTGCGACCGGCGGCTGCGGACAGCGGCCAGGCAATGACGCCCAGCAGGCCGATCATCCACGCGGCGTTGTACACGTGCAGCGGGCGCTTCCAGGCCGGACGGTTGTTGAGGCGCGCCGGCTTGGGGCTGCCGGCTTCACGGATCATGAAGCGGCGAACCATGATGCCGGTGAACACAGCCAGTGCGATCGCGAAGATCCACGGAGAGATCCCGAGTGCCGCCGGGATGGTGGTCAAACCGGTGTCCCAGCTGGTCATCCAGGAATTGAAGCCATCCAGCATGCCGCCCTTCATGGCGGACGCGGACAGCGCATACATGGCCAGCGCCACCCACGAACCCACCAGGCCTTCGCCCGAGCGGTACCAGGTGCCGGAGGCGCAACCGCCGGCCAGGATGATGCCGATACCGAACATGAAACCACCGATGATCACGGCCGCCGGGGCGAACGTGCTGTACTCGGGGGCAATCACGCCCAGACTCGTGAGAGCCGCGAGCCCAATGGCGTGAACGGAAATCACGATGAGCAGCGCCGCGAACGTGCGCCACGACTTCTGCAGGAAGATGTCCCGCAGCATGCCGGTGACACAGAACCGACCGCGCTGCATCACGATGCCCAGCACGGCGCCGACAATCAGACCGGTAAGAATCATGTAGTGAACCTGATTTTCAGTAGATGAGGAGGGTCAGAACGCGCAGTCGCGTTCCGAGGATCGCCATCAAGTAAACAGGGGGCGCTCCGGTCGGGTCGAGGGGGTTGCAACAAACCGTCATATTCAGGTTTCCCCCAACGCCTGAGGGTAATGGGGGTCACGCGGGAATCTCGCTCGTGTCGACATCGAAGTACCGGGACAGGACCCGTGCGATGCCCTCGTCGTTGTTGGAGGTGGTCACCAGGTCGGCCGCTGCCTTGGCCTCGGGGATGCCATTGCCCATGGCAACGCCCAGGCCTGCGGTGCGCAGCATCCCGATGTCATTGCCGTTGTCCCCGAACGCCATGACGCGGGACAACGGGATGTCCTGGGACCGGCAGTAGTCGGTGATGGCGGAGCCCTTGTCGACCCCGGCGGCGGTGGCCTCCAAATACAACGGTGAAGAGTACGCGAGTTCGACTTGCTCGCCGTAATCCCGGGTGAGCTCGTCCAGCAGCGGATCGGTCACGTCCCGCTCGCCCACGAAGAGCACTTTGGTGGGTTCCACGGCCAGCTCCGACAAGTCCGCCACGTCGCGGATGGTCAGGTCATTGCCCGCGGCCTCGTGCTGCGCGTGGGTGTCGGCCGAATCCTCGACCAGCAGCTGATCGTCATGCGGGATCATGACCATGACATGGTGCTTCTT
>NZ_JAUNPE010000202.1 GCF_030536815.1 Kocuria sp. | reverse complement strand
CGTCCACCCCGTCGATGCCATCGCTGGTGGCGGTGGCGGCGTAGACCACGGTGTCCGCCGCGTTCAACGCCGACAGCGTCAGCGGCCCACCCTGCCGGTTCGGGCAGTCAATGACCACCACATCCGCCTGAAGGCCGGTCAGGGAGATCTTCAGCCGCAGCTCTGCGTGATCGGCCCGGTCGGCCTCGCGGTTGGAGACGTTGCGGGCCGAGGGAATCACCCGGAGGTTGGGGTGCCACCCGCTGGGCACCGCGAGGTCTTCGGCCCAGCCTTCGGGGTTCTCATCGCCCAGGATTGCTCCAACGTGCATTCCTTCCGCCGTGGGCTGCACCCCGAACCACTTGGTGGAGGCCGCGCGGGGGTCGAGGTCAACGAGGACGACTCGACGTCCCTCGGCGGCGGCAACCATTGCTAGGGAGACGGCGGTGGTGGTCTTAGTGACTCCACCGGATTCGCTGTACACCATGAGGGTTTGCATGCTTTCAAGCTATCAAGCTTGCGGGCCATCAAGCCATCTGTCTAGTTAGCTGGATTTCTATCTAGCTAACTAAATAGTTATCTAGCATGCTCACTAGCTAGGTATCTACCATTAATTCTACAGGTCATGCTTCTGGGGTGTCGTCGTGGACAGGGATGCTGCGCCAGAGAGTGCGTTTCGCAACCGAGGCTGGCGTCCCCGGCGCGTATGACCCCAGATGCTAGTCAGGGGAGCTTGGTAGACTAGAGCGCATAGCACGGCCCAACACACCACCGGGGAGGTTCCATGGCACAGCAGCACATTCTGCCACCGGCCCTCGAAGTGGACCGGGCACAGCAGGTAGCTTCCGTGGTGCACAGTGCTGCCATGGAAGGACTTCACGTCACCACAGCGACCCGTGCTGAGATGGATCATTTCGCTGAAGGTGGGCTCGAGGTCGAGGAGCTGGTTCGGCGCACGCGCGCCCGCTACGGCCTTGAGTGAAGCCCCCGGCCCGCACCGTGACCCGTATCTGGACCCGCACACCGGGATCCTGACCAACCTGATCGGCGCCCGCACCGCCGTAGAGCTCGCCGCCGCGGAAGCCGACCTGGTGGCGGTCCGCACCCTGCAGCTGTGGCGCCATCCACCGGCGCCCACCCGAGATCTGGTCGAGCTGCAAGCCATTCACCGTCACCTGTTCCAGGACATCTATCCCTGGGCGGGGCAGCTGCGCACCGTGGATCTGCGCAAGACGGTCCCGGGGGCACAGCCGTTCCTGCCGGTATCGATGATCCCCCGCTCGGCCGGTTTCGTCTTCGATCAACTCCGCCAGGACCGCTACCTGCAGCACCTGGACCGGGAGCGGTTCATCGAACGGTTGGCCTATCACTACGACCAGGTCAACTATCTGCACCCGTTCCGGGAGGGCAACGGGCGCACCCAACGCTTCTTCTTCGACTCAGTGGCCGTCGCCGCCGGCTGGTGGTTGGACTGGACCCAGATCACCGGGGCACTCAACGACGCTGCGTCACGGACCGCAGCCGAAGACCATGACCTCGCTGCCTTGCAGGAGATGTTCGCGGTGAGCCTCACTCCCGCACCTCACCATCGTCGGCCGCGTTCCTGACCGGACCAGCTAGCGCTAGGACAGGCCCGAGGACAGCGAAGTCCCTGAGAGCACTGCGACACTGACCTTGGACACGACTCGTCAGTGGACGATGTAACCGGGGAACCGTGCCGACCACAGGGAGTCGCCAGCGACTCGAGTGACCTCATAGGAAACCGCGGTCAGGTGTGGGAAGCGCAGTCCGTGGAGTTCGCCTACCAGGGCACCCACTTCAGTGACGTGCAGTTCTCGCCCACCCAACGCAGCGCCGTGGAACGGTCCGTCCATGACTGTCTCCCAGTAGTCGGAGGCAGTCGTGAAAGACCAGTACCCGGAGCCAATGGGATGATCCTCCAGGTAGTCCAGGGGCACCCAGAGAGCGAGGCCGCGGTGCTCAGGGAGGAGCCGATCCCGGAAGTCGGGATCTGGTTCTCCAGGCAGGACGCCTTCTGGCCACTGGTAGGCGGGTTCACTCGTCACGGGGGCATCCTCTTCCTTGGCAGGTCCGGGGGACACTTCCAGGCTAGGGGAGGGGGTGGGGCACACCTTGGGGGCGGAACCAATACCTGTTGCTTGGAGAATTTCACCCTCCTCGACGGGGCCGCCGGCGGGTGTGGTGGGCTCATTTTTCAACCAGGCCATCACGGTGCGTGTAGTACGCCCTACGGCCTCGGCGATGGCCCGGTAAGTCGCCCCAGCCGCCCGCAACTGCACCGCTAGAGCCCGCAGCTGCCCCACACGGTCGGTGCGGGCCTGGCGGGCCTTGCCGGCATTGTCCGCCGCCGCACGCGCCTTGGCCTCGGTACGGGCCTTCCCGCCACGCCGTCCCATCCGCGACAGATACTCATGCGCCGCATCAGAACCACTGGTGGACGTGGGGCGTCCCTTGCCAGCATTGACCTGCCGCACGGCTGAACGAGCCAGGCACGCCACCTCCCCATCAGACAGGGGGTGGGGCAGCTGGACGTTGAGCGCCCGGGCATGGGCGATCGAGGCGGCCTCGTTTGGGGTTTGGTGGCGGATCTGTTGCTGGTCCCATAGCCACCGGCGGGTGGCGCGGAAAATAGCGGTGTTGCGACCCACCTCCGTGGCGGTGTCCACTACCGGGGCCCGCGGGATGCCGGCCTGCCCCAGCAGGGCCGTGCCCGGGTCCCAGGCTGACGCGGCGGGTCCGTCAATAGCCTCGTCGTGGAACGGGTCGATGTACTCGGCCATGTGTGCCTTGAGATCCCCCAGGGACCACGGGCTGGCTCTGCGACCCCACCACACACGCCCGGCCGGGAATTCAGCAGCCGGGTTGCGCACCAAGTAACGGGTGAAGCACGGGTCCCCATCGACCAGCCGGTCCAGTGCCCGCTGCACCGCCTCTGCATAGCGGATCGGCCACGGCCGAGCGCCCTCCCCCCGGTAGACCGGCTCGATCGCCCACCCGGCCTGGGCGTGACCAGTGGCCGGGTTCTCGATGATCCACGTCGGCTCCGGCACCGCCGGGTGCATCAGGTTCAACAACGCGGCCTCGTCATCGACGTCGACGACGAGGAAATTTAACCAATCGGCCGGGTTGAGCTGGAGAAACGCGAACTCCCCAGCAGGCCGCCCACGGTTCGGGAACGCCTGCGACTTGGTCTGACCGCACCGGAAGTACTCGATCCGGTGGTGTGCTAGGAACCGGCGGGCCGGGGTCTCGGGGCAAAAAAGGACAACATCCAGCAAGGCAGGGTCCACTTGTGGACGCGCCTCAGGTATACTAGGGGACATAACAGTCCCCTGATATTGGATTCATGACAGGTTCCGATTCAGTTAGCTGTTGAAACGGCTGTC
>NZ_JAUNPE010000201.1 GCF_030536815.1 Kocuria sp. | reverse complement strand
TGTATTTCGTGGACAACAAGCGCGTGAAGGTGGAGATCGCCGTGGCCCGCGGTAAGCGAGAGTACGACAAGCGCCAGACCCTGCGCGAAAAGCAGGACAACCGTGAGGCCCAGCGCGCCATGCGCTACCGCAACATGGGGGTGTGAACGACTCGTCCGGCCGACTCAGCCGGACGGTTCTTCTCCTAGCGGTTCGTGTATCCGCCATCGATGGGCAGGGACACGCCGCTGATCATGGCGGCTTCATCGCTGAGTAGAAAGACGATGGGTGCCGCGATGTCCTCAACGGTGGCCCAGCGACCCAGGGGCATCTGTTCGAGGTAGGGCCCCTCGACATCTGGCCGTCCCCAATACCACGCTGACATGGGGGTCATCACCACCGTGGGGTTCACGCTGTTGGCCCGGATCCCGTACTGACCGAGCTCCAGCGAGCTCACGCGAGTGATGTTGTCCATGGCGGCCTTGGAAGACCCGTAGGCAATGTGTCCCTTGAGCCCCACCAGGCTGGCCTGACTGGACACGTTGACAATGGCGCCTCCTTTGCCCACCCGAATCATTTCCCGGGAGGCGTATTTGGTGACCAGCAGGGTGCTCCGTGCATTGATCGCCATGACCTGGTCGAAGACCTCCACATCCGCGTCTTGCGGGGTTTCGATGGCACCACCCCACCCACCGCAGTTCACCACGCCGTAGAGGTCCTTGCCCTCGAGAGCTGCCTTGACGCTGTCCTCGTCGGTGAGTTCGAAGGGGAGGGCGGTTGCGCCGGTCTCGTCGGAGAGCCGCTCAAGAGCTTCGACGTTGCGACCGGCAGCCAGGACTGTGGCGCCCCTGTCACGGAGCATGCGCACCGTGGCCCCTCCAATCCCGCCACTTGCCCCCGTCACGAGGATCGTCCGCGCCTTGAAGTCGTCCATGGTGTCTCCCATCGCAAGCCCGAGCGCGACTCCGGCTGTGGCCGGCCGCACATGATGACGTGGTCAGTGAAACACACGATGTCACGGGTGTCATGCCCCTCCATGTCCGTTGACATCCACGTCAGGCCCTCATTAGTGTTCCGTATCACGTCAGCCAGTCATCCTCGGAGGAACAGACATGATGCCAGGTCCGTCGGTTCCCGGGGGATCATCGCGATTCTCGGATGATGGTGGGTGCATGGCTGATCTGGACCGCCTGGTCGAATTGGCCGCGGACTTGGTGTCCGATGGGCGACGGCGTGTCCTAGGTGTCACCGGATCTCCGGGAGCAGGGAAGACCACGGTCAGTGAAGGTCTCGTGGCTGCGTTGGGGAGCCGGGCGGCTCTGGTGCAAATGGACGGGTTCCATCTCGCCGGAGAAGAATTGCGCAGGCTCGGCCGGTCTGAGCGGAAGGGTGCGCCGGATACTTTCGACGTTGCCGGCTACGCCTCGCTGCTGGAGCGCATCAGGTTCGGTCAGGACCAGTTGGTCTACGCACCACGATTCGATCGAGACATGGAAGAACCAATTGGTAGCGCCGTGCCCGTTCCGCCGGAGGCTCCACTCGTCATCACGGAGGGAAATTACCTCTTGCACGATTCCCACGGTTGGGAGCGCATCGGAAGGCTCCTGGACGAGTGTTGGTATCTGGAAGTGGACGATGACCTGCGGGAAACTCGGCTCATCGACCGACGCGTATCCCACGGAGATTCCCTGCAACATTCGCGCACATGGGTCCGAGAAGTGGACGGCGTTAATGCACGAATCGTGTCGCGCACCCGAGATCGTGCCAATCGACGGTTCCGAGTCCTACCATGAAGCACCCGGGCCGATGAGTGCACCAGAACCCATTGCCAAACCGTTACTGACAGGGGACACTGATGTCTTCAGGAACGAATTCACCGACAACACCGAGCCCCGCGCCCGCTGAGAACCGCCTCAATGGTCTGGTCCTGCGTAGCGCGGTCGTGGCAGCCCTGGGCGGGTTGCTCTTCGGATTCGATACGGCCGTGATCTCTGGAACCACCGAGTCACTCACGAGGGTTTTCGACCTGTCTGGGTTCGGGTTGGGGTTCACGGTGGCCACGGCGCTGATCGGCACCATCATCGGTGCGCTGTGCGCTGGGTATCCCTCGAACAAGTTCGGACGTAAGAAAGTCCTCCTGACCATCGGGGTTCTGTACTTCATCTCGGCCATCGGCAGCGCGGTGGTCTCGGACTGGTATCTCTTCATGGTCTTCCGATTCATCGGAGGTATTGGCGTAGGCGCAGCGAGCGTGGTGGCGCCCATCTACACCACCGAGATCTCACCGGCTCGAAACCGCGGACGCCTGGTGGGGCTGGTTCAGTTCAACGTGGTGTTGGGAATCTTGCTCGCCTACGTGTCCAACTGGGTGATCGCCAAGTTCGTGGGCGAAGAGGTTGCCTGGCGCTGGATGTTCGGGGTGGAAGCGGCCCCGGCACTCGTCTTCTTCCTACTGGTGTTTACCGTTCCGGAGAGCCCTCGTTGGCTCTACACGCAGGGTCACATGGACACCTCGCACGGGATTCTTGCTCGACTGACATCGTCACGGTCCGAGCTCGAGACCGAATTCGCTGAGCTGGAGAAGAGCGCTCGGCGCGATCGAGAACAGGACTCCACCAAACTGTTTACGGGACCGCACAAGAAGGTCATTCTCCTTGCGATTGCGATCGCGGCGTTCAATCAGCTGTCGGGTATCAACGCCATTTTGTACTACGCGCCGGACATTTTCCGGATGGCGGGCGCCAGCGGAGACGTAGCTCTCCTGCAGTCCATCGTGGTGGGCCTGGTCAACTTGTTGGCCACCATGGCGGCACTCACCGTCATCGACAAGTTCGGGCGCCGCCGCCTCATGCTCGTGGGCAGCATCGGCTATCTGGTGTCACTGGGATGCATCTCCCTGGTCTTCCTGACGCGTGGCGAGGGCGGTTTTGGCGCGGGCAGCGCTCTCATCGTATTGCTCTCCCTCGTGGTGTTCATTGCGGCCCACGCATTCGGCCAGGGCGCTGTGATCTGGGTCTTCATCGCCGAAATCTTTCCCAACAAGGTGCGCGCGCAAGGACAGGCACTGGGTAGTTTCGTGCACTGGTTCTTCGCGGCCGTGACATCCTGGACCTTCCCGGGGATCGTCGCGAGCTTCGGTGGTGGGGTCGCCTTCTTGGCATTCTTCATCTTCATGGTGCTTCAGCTCGTGTGGGTTCTGAAGGTCATGCCCGAGACTAAGCAGGTTCCGCTCGAGGAGATGGCCGATACGCTCAGCCTGCCGAAGACTGAGCTGCGGAAGTAACCGCGGGCAGGATCAGTGTTGACGGGCAGCCTTGCGCGGGCGTATGCTGATGTGTCCGCGACCGAGAGGGAGCGGATTGGTAACTGAATACGGGGATGATCGGTTTCGACGATGTGAGTTGAGACAGGGGAAGCGGGTC
>NZ_JAUNPE010000042.1 GCF_030536815.1 Kocuria sp. | reverse complement strand
GGGCGGCCTCTCCGGCGTCCCCGTACCCCACGGCGACCAGGATGTCGGGGCGGTTGGCGGGGAAGCTCAGGCGGGTGTAGGCCTTGGTCAGGGCGGCAATGATGGTCTCGCGGGGGACGTCCCAGCCCTCCGCGGCCAGGGCGTGCTCGTCCAATTCGACCCACGGGACACCCGCGTCCTTGAGTGCGGTGAGCAGCTGGATGTAGAGATCCACCACGTCGTTGAGTCGGTCGATGGGCTGAGTGCCCGGCGCGTCCGTGGTTTCCGGGCGGGCCAGGAGCAACAGGGTCACCGGGCCCACCAGGACCGGGCGGACGATGGCACCGGTGGTATCACGGGTGGTCACGAAGCGTTCGATCAGGCTTTCAGGGTGAGCGGAGAGCGGGGTGTCCGGGCCGATCTCGGGAACGTAGTAGTGGTAGTTGGTGTCGAACCACTTGGTCATTTCCAACGGCTCCAGGTGATCGGTTCCGCGGGACAGTGCGGTGATCAGCTCAATGCCTCGCGGGGTGTCGGGAGCGGCGGGGCGGAAACCGTCGGCGCGGAACCGGGCCGGAACCGCACCCAGCGCCAGGGCGGTGTCCAGCGTCTGGTCCACGGCGAACGTGTCGGACGGGACGGCGGCGGGCTCGGTGAGGCCCAGGTCGCGGAGGTGACCAACGGTGCGCTCGCGCAACTGGGCGAGGGTGTCCAGGACGGTCTGAGCGGGGTTCTCGGCGGGCTTGGACCAGTAGGCCTCAAGCGCCTTCTTGAGCTCACGGTGGGGACCGATCCGGGGGTAGCCCAGGATGGTTGCGGCGGGGAACGAGGTCTTGGAAACGGCAGACATTCGGGGTGCTCCTGAGGGTAAAAGGGTGTGCTGTGGGAAGCTACGGTCACTGAGACCGTTGCGAAAAGGCTCTGTCGGAAGGGCGGTGCGGGTGCTCCTGCGGCTGCGGTGGCGCCGCTGATCGGCGGCGGTCAGGCCGCGGAGGTGCTCCCGCGGAACGTGCGGGCGGCATCGCGCACCCGGAGATGGTCGAGAATGGCCAGCGGGGCGTCCGGCCGGTTGAAGGTGAACAAATGAAGACCCGGGCAACCGAAGTCCAGAAGCTCGTCGATCAGGGTCAGCGTTGCCGCGATGCCCCGGCGACGCAGCTCGGCCGGGTCATCGGTGTTCAAGAAGGTGGTGATCCGCTCCGGGATCGGCACTCCGGTCAGCTCGGCCATCCGCCCCAGACGTTTGATGTCCGTCAGGGGCACCAGGCCGGCGACGATCGGGATGTGGATGCCTTCCGAGCGCGCACGTTCCAGGAACCGCACGTAATCCTGGGCGTCGTAGAGCACCTGAGTGATGGCGTAGTCGGCTCCGGCCGCCTGCTTGTCCCACAGGGCCGCCAGGTCCGCTTCGAAATCGCGGCCCTTGGCGGCCACGGGGTAGCAGGCCACGGACACCGAGACGGGGCGTTTACCGGGGCGCTCGCACGCCCCGAACATGCGCTCCTCGACCTCGCGGATCAGCTCGACCAGCTGTGCTGCCCGGTCGAAACCACCCGGGTGGGTGGTCCACTCGCTACCACCCACGGGCGGATCGCCGCGCAGGGCGAGAAGGTCGCGCACGCCGTCGTCGAGTAAATCCTCAACGGCGCGTTCCAGGCCGGCGCGGTCGGTGCCGCCGCACGTCAGGTGGGCCACCGCGGGGGTCTTGGTCTGCCTGAGCAGGTGCCGCAGCGTTTCGCGGGACACCCCGTTGGCGCCGGAGTGGCCGTGGGTGACGGAGAAGAAATCCGGACCGGCGGCGGCCATCGCGTCGATATTGCGCCATACGGCCTCGGGATCGCGGGTGGGGTGCGGCGGGAACACCTCGAACGAGATCAGGGACTCGCGGCGCGGTCTGCGTACCAACCACGAGGTTCCCGTGGGTGGCCCCGTGGCGACGGTCTGCTTCGAGACCTGGGGTGTGGACAGGGCGGGCATAAAAATACCTCCGGCGGTTCTGGACGCCGGAGGTTTCTCCGTACGCCGTACTTGCTCGCCGTGCGGTTGCGCGGCGGCCGGATCCTCATCTGGGGCACCCCGCTACGTGCTGGAGGGTTGCCGCCCGGTTAGCCAGAGCTTCACACCGGGACTCTTGATCCTTGTTGCGGAAGACACTAGCACATTATTGTGGCGGTGCACGTCACACGCTGGAACGAGTGGACTCCATTGTTTTGTCCCGTTGCCACAGGCCGTCAGCGGGGAAAAAGTCCCTGCGAGTGTCGTGGGAATGGTGTAGAGAAGAACCATGGACCAGTTGCCCGAAGACCTCCTTGCCGACCTTGATGTCACGGGAGTGCGATCGCTGAGCGGTGGGGATACGGCCGCCGCGTATCGCCTGGAAACCCCCGACGGGCCGTTGTTCGCCAAAACCATGCTCGACGCTCCGGCCGGTGTGCTCGAATTGGAGGCGGCCGGCCTCGAAGCGCTCCGCGCGGCGGCACCGGCCGAACTGTCCGTGCCCCGCGTGATCCGTGTGAGCGATCAGGGTCTGGTCCTGGAATGGATCAATGAATCCTACGGTGCGGGCGGGCCGCCAACCGAGGCCGAATGCGGCAGCGGCCTGGCCCGGATCCACCGCGCGGACGCGCCGCATTTCGGTGCGATCGACCCTGAGCTGCCGCAGCGCATCGGCTCGTTCCCGGTGGACCTCTCACCCACCGACGACTGGGCCGATTTCCTGCTGCATCGCAGGATCGAACCTCTGCTGCGCACGGCGATCGACACGGGGAAACTGGACCCTGCGGCGTCGGACCTGTTGGCTGAACTGGCCCCGCGTGCGGCCGAACTAGCCGGTCCCACCGAGCCGCCCAGTCTGCTGCACGGTGACCTGTGGGCCGGTAACAGGGTGATCGATGCGAGCGGCCACAACTGGCTGGTCGACCCGTCCTCGTTCTACGGGCATCGGGAATACGACCTGGCCATGATGCTGCTGTTCGGCGGGTTCGGTGAGGCCTGCTTCAACGCCTACAACGACGTTTACCCCCTGGCCGACGGCTGGCGCGAGCGCGTCCCGTGGTACCAGGTGCCGCCGTTGCTGGTGCACGCGATCCGGTTCGGTGGCGGCTACGGGAACTCCGTGCTGAATGCTCTGCAACGGGTGCGCTGATGTAGAACCACTACTCGGACACGCCTTGTAGTGTTGGACAGTGCCCAGGCTTTTCAAGCATCATGGTTATCAACTTTTCTAACTCTTAGAATTTCGAGGTTTTGATGGCTGAGTCGCGGTTCAGGCCCGATATTGTCAGCCCACAAAGCCGCGAGCTGCGCCGCGTGGTGCGCGTCAATGACGACATCGGTTATCAGGTCCGCAGGATCATGGGTCTCAAGGAGACCGACTACCACGCGATGGCCATCCTGATGCGCAACCCCATGGGCCCCACCGAGCTGGCGCGCGCACTGCACATCACCAGTGCGGCGGCCACGGCAGTGGTGGATCGATTGGTTCGGGCGGGGCACGCGGTGCGTGAGCCCCACCCCGATGACCGCCGCCGCATGATCGTTCGGGCAATGGATGCATCCCGCGCCACGACCATGGAGCACGTGTACCCCATGATGAACATGGTCGAGGAGGAACTGGAGACACTCGATGAGCGCGATCGCGCTGCGGTTCTGACATTTCTCAAGGGAACCGCGACCCGCTTGGAGGCCTACCGGGACGAACTCAGGGAGCGGCCCACTCAGGCAGCGCGACCGGCGGATCCCCGGGAACCCCTGACAACCGGGGAGGATCACGCGTGAACTCGTCACGGTTGACCGAAACCCACCAGCCCGTTCCCGTGCCGCTGCGCGGCGGAGCGGTTGCCACGTCCGATCCTGCCTGGGACGAATTCTGCGTGGCCGTGGCCGAAGAACTGGACGCCTACTTCGACGGTCTCAAGGACACGGTTCGACGCAGCCCCGGGTTCCCGGTGCTGCGCTCGCGGATTCGTGAGCAGGTCACGGGCGGAAAATTGCTGCGCCCGCGTCTGACGCGCCTGGCCTGGCGAGCCTTCGACGGACGCGCGGAGACCGTGCTGGGTGGCGAGGCCCGTAACGCTCCCGATCCCGAGTGTGTGCGCCTGGCGGCGTCCTTCGAGCTACTGCATGCCGCGCTTCTGGTGCACGACGACGTGGTCGACCGCGATCCCGTGCGTCGCGGGCGGCCCACGGTGGGGGAGCTCTACCGCAGGGACGCGCACAGTGCGGGAGCGCCGTCGGACGAAGCCCAACACCTGGGTGAGGCGGTCGCGATCATCGGCGGTGACCTGCTGCTGGCCGGGGCTCTTCGGCTGGCCACCACGTGCACCGCCGATCCGGCTCGATTACACGCCGTGTCCGCCGTGGTTTTCGATGCCGTGACGGCCTCGGCAGCCGGCGAGCTGGACGACGTGTTGTTGTCCATGCATCGCTACGGACAACAACACCCCGCCGTGCAGGACATCCTCAACATGGAACGGCTCAAGACCGCCACCTACTCGTTCGAGGCCCCGCTCAGGGCCGGCGCGTTGCTGGCCGGTGCAAACCAGGAAGACGCCGCTCGCCTCGCCCGGGCGGGTTCGCGGATCGGCGTGGCCTACCAGGTGGTGGATGACGTTCTGGGAACCTTCGGGGACCCGCGGTTGACCGGAAAATCCACCGAAGCGGACCTGCGCGAGGGCAAGGCCACCGTGCTCACCGCTCACGGGATGCAGGATGGCCAAGCCCGCAAAATACTTGCCGAATTTGCCGCCGGAAACGCCACGGTGGCGCAGGTCAAGGCTGCCCTGGCGCAGGCCGGGGCCGAGACCAGGGCCGTGAAATTGGCCGCAGAGCTTGTGGCCGATGCCCAGGAGGCACTGGAGCGGCTGCCGCTGCCGGAGGCGGAACGTGCCGAGCTCAATGCCATTTGCCACTACGTGCTGCATCGGAGGAAGTAAGTGACTCGACTCGAGGTATCCCCCCGCGCACCCCTGCCGCTGTACACCCGCACCGCGGCCGCGGCCGCCGGCCAGGTCATCGGGCGGTACTCCACATCCTTCTCGTGGGCGTGCCGCACCCTGCCCCGCGAGTGCCGCCGGGACATTTCCAGCATTTATGCCCTGGTGCGAGTGGCCGATGAAGTGGTGGACGGCACAGCCTCTGCCGCCGGGCTGGCCACGGGTCCCGTGCGTGCGGCCCTGGACGAACTCGAAACCGAGGTGGAACGGGGCCTGACCAGCGGGTTCTCCACCAACCTGGTGGTCCACGCGTTTGCCGACGTCGCCCGCCGTCACGGATTCGGTCGTGAACTCACCGCGCCGTTCTTCGCGTCCATGCGTGCGGACCTGGACGTGTCCGAACACGACCCCGAGTCATTGGAAACCTACATTTACGGTTCCGCGGAAGTCATTGGTCTCATGTGCCTGGAAGTGTTCATGGACCTGCCCGGCACTCGCGCGGACACCCCCGAACAGCGCGAGATGCTGCGCGCAACCGCACGCCGGTTGGGTGCCGCGTTCCAGAAGGTCAATTTCCTGCGGGATCTCGGTGCTGATCATGATCAGCTGGGCCGCACCTACTTCCCGGACACGGACCCCACCGAATTGGGTGAGGCCGAGAAAAATGAGTTGCTCGCCGATCTCCACGCGGATCTCGACGCCGCCGTACCCGGGATCCTCGCGCTCGACCGGCGGGCCCGCCGCGCGGTACTGCTGGCCCACGGCCTGTTCCACGAACTGGCTCGCAGGATCGCCGCGGTGCCCGCGGCCACGTTGACCCAACAGCGCATCAGCGTGCCCACGGCGGTCAAGGCGCGCATTGCCGCGCGTGTATTCGCGGGATCTCGCAGAGTGCCGCGCTCCGATGCGGGCATCGGGTCCGGTGCCGGATCGCGAGGTGCCTCATGAGTCGCACGGTGGTGATCGGGGGCGGATTCGCGGGTCTGGCCACGGCCGGGTTGCTGGCCAAGGACGGCCACGATGTCCTGCTGCTCGAGCAACAGCAGACCCTGGGTGGACGCTCCGGGCGCTGGTCCGCGCAGGGCTTCCGCTTCGACACCGGCCCCAGCTGGTACCTCATGCCCGAGGTCATCGACCGGTGGTTCCGCCTCATGGGGTCCGGCGCCGAGCAGGAACTCGACCTGCAGAAACTGACCCCCGGCTACCGCACGTTCTTCGAACAGCACCGTGATTCGCAGCCCGTGGACGTGGTGTCCGGGGAAGCGGAAGAACTCTTCGAACAACTCGACCCGGGTTCCGGAACGGCGCTCAAGAAATACCTGCACTCCGGTGCCGAGGTTTACGAGCTGGCCAAGAAGTACTTCCTGTACACCAATTTCACCAAGCCCTTGGAGCTCATGACTCCCGAGGTGCTCAAGAACCTGCCCCGGCTGGGCGCGCTGCTGAGCAACTCGATGGAGGCCTACATTGCCGAGCGGTTCCCCGAGCCGCGCGAGCGGCAGATCCTGGGCTACCCCGCGGTCTTTTTGGGTGCGGCCCCGGATTCCGCCCCGGCCATGTACCACCTGATGAGCCACCTGGATCTCACGGACGGCGTGCAGTATCCGCAGGGCGGTTTCGCCGCGCTCGTCGACGCCATGGAACGGCTCGTCCGCGAGGCCGGTGTGGACATCGTCACCGGCGCCACGGTCACGGGCATCGACGTGAGCTCCCGCGGTTTCTTGGTGCCCGTCGGCAGACGGCGCCGCGGGGCGGTTACCGGCGTGCGGTACCGCCTTGCGGACGGGACCCAGGAGCGCGAGGCGGCGGGCGTCGTCGTCGGCGCGGCCGACCTGCACCACCTGCAAACTCAATTGCTCCCCCAACCGTTCCGTGCGCCCGAGTCGCGCTGGAAGCACCGCGACCCGGGGCCCTCCGGTGTGCTCGTGTGCCTGGGCGTGCGTGGAAAGCTGCCCGAACTGGTCCACCACAATCTGCTGTTCACGGCGGACTGGCCGGACAACTTCGCGCGCATTGCGCAGGGCAGTGAACTCGCGGACGAGACCTCCATTTACGTGTGCATGACGTCCGCAACCGATCCGGGGGCCGCCCCTGAGGGGGACGAGAACCTGTTCATCCTGGTTCCGTCACCGGCCGTGCCCGAATGGGGCCGGGGAGGGATACGCACGACCGAGGTGAACCAGCCGGGTTCACCGCAGGTCGAGAAGGTGGCGGACGCCGCCGTGGCCCAACTCGCCCGATGGGCCGGCATCGAAGACCTGGCAGACCGGATCGTGGTGCGCAGAACCTACGGCCCCGGTGACTTCGTGTCCACCGTCAACGCGTGGCGCGGCTCTCTGCTCGGCCCCGGGCACACACTCGCGCAATCGGCCCTGTTCCGGCCGGGCGTGAGTGACAGGGGAATCAGGGGGCTGTACTACGCGGGTTCGTCCGTGCGGCCGGGAATCGGCGTGCCTATGTGCCTCATCTCGTCCGAAGTGGTACGTGATGCAGTTCGGGAGACCGCGCCCGGGGAGCGCAGCCACTGATGTACCTGCTGATGCTGCTCGTGTTCACCGGTTGCTACGCCCTGATCGATCGCCGCTGGAATCTCTATTTCTGGTCTGGTTCACCGGTGCGCGCCTGGATCGTGCTGGTCCTCGGCGTGCTGTTCTTCCTCGCATGGGACGTGGTGGCCATCTTCCACGGGCTTTTCTGGCACGGCGACAACTCACTCACGCTGGGCATCTTCGTGGCACCCGAACTTCCGATCGAAGAGGTCTTCTTCCTGGCGTTCCTGTGCTACCAAACCATGATTTACATCCTGGGCGCCCCCGTGCTGTGGCGGTGGCTGCGCTTGCGCTCACGCTCGCGCTCGCCCGAGGGGGATCGGGCATGACGTACTGGGACGTAAACTTCATTTTTCTGGGCCTTGCGGCACTGGTGCTGGTGGTGGCGGTGCTGCTGCGCAAACCGGGTTCGTTGTTCTGGGGCGCGTTGGGTGCCTCGACCGTTCTGCTGTTCGTGCTCACTGCGGTGTTCGACAACCTGATGATTGCCGTGGGGATCATGACCTACACGGACCAGAACATTTCCGGGGTGCAGGTGGGGCTGGCGCCACTCGAAGACTTCGCGTATCCCCTGGCCGGGGTGCTCCTACTGCCGGGGCTGTGGCTGCTCTTGGGTGGCCGGGTGGCGTCTGCACGGGCACCCGGAGGTACCTTGGGTGAACGCGAACCGGGCGCTCGCACCGGCGGCCGTACCGCACTCGACAACCCGCGGGAGACGCGTGATTAGCAAACTGTTCTGGGCCTCCCGGCCGCTGAGCTGGGTCAACACCGCCTACCCGTTTGCGGCGGCGGTGCTGCTGACCGGGGGACTGCCGTGGTGGCTCGTGGTGCTCGGAACCGTGTTCTTCCTGGTGCCCTACAACCTGGCGATGTACGGCATCAACGATGTCTTCGACTACGAATCCGACCTCCGTAATCCCCGCAAGGGCGGCGTGGAGGGCGCGGTGGTGGACAGGTCTGCCCAGCGCTCCGTGCTGCTCGCATCCTGTGTGGTGCCGGCCCCGTTCGTGGTGATTTTGGTGGGCTGGGCGCTGGTCACCGGAAACCCGTGGTCGATCGCGGTGCTCGCCGTTTCCCTGTTCGCGGTGGTGGCCTACTCGTGGGCGGGGCTGCGGTTCAAGGAAAAGCCGTTCCTGGATGCCCTGACGTCGTCCACCCACTTCGTGTCCCCAGCGGTCTACGGACTCGTGCTGACCGGTGCGGACTTCACACTGGGGCTGTGGTCGCTGCTGGCCGGATTCTTCCTGTGGGGCATGGCCTCGCAGATGTTCGGAGCCGTGCAGGACGTGGTTCCGGACCGTGAGGGTGGGCTGGCCTCCGTGGCTACGGTGCTCGGTGCCCGGCCCACGGTGTGGGTTTCCGCTCTCCTGTATGCCGGCGCCGGTCTGCTGATGCTGCTGACCGACTGGCCCGGGCAATTCGCGGCGCTGTTGGCGGTGCCGTACGTGGTGAACGTGTTGCGCTTCCGCACCGTCACGGACAGTGATTCCGGCCGCGCCAATGCCGGTTGGAAGACGTTCTTGTGGCTGAACTACTTCACCGGCTTCCTGGTGACCATGCTGCTCCTCTGGTGGGTGGCGGTTCGGTAACACCGCGACCGCGTCCCACCATTTCATCCGGCCTTACTGCACAGTAGACCAACCTACCGTGCAGTAAGGCCGGATCAATTGGTGAATCAGTCGTATCTCGCACATCCGAGGGCGGTTACCCTTGACGGCTCACCGGTTCAGTGGTTAATTAGTTAAGTAACTAACCAAGGAACCGGAGGAGGTGTCATGACACCGAGGCACGATGGTCGCCCGATCTTCATGGTCCTGGCTGACCAAATTGCGGACGACATCCTCCAGGGTAATTACCCGGTGAACTCGGCCGTGCCCTCCACCAATGAGCTGGCGGCGTTCTACCGCATCAACCCCGCAACCGCTGGAAAGGCGCTGGGGCGGTTGGTCGACCAGGGGGTCCTGGTGCGGCGTCGTGGAATAGGGACGTTCGTGGATGCCCACGGTCCCGAGATTCTGCGCGAGGAGCGCCGCACGGCGTTTGCCGAAGATTTCATTCGCCCGGCCGTGGCCGAGGCGCAGCGACTGGGTTTGTCCCTCGACGACATGGTTGCGCTCATTAGAAAGGACATGCCATGAGTTCCCAAGCTCTCCAGGCAGATCATCGAACGGGTGCTCCGTGGGACACGGGCCAGCGGGGCATCCGGATCAGAAGCCTGAACAAGTCGTTCGGAAAGAAACACGTGCTGAAGGACATCACCGTGGATTTCGCTCCCAACCGGGTGCACGGGCTGCTCGGTGCGAACGGCGTGGGTAAGACCACGTTGATGTCGGTGATCTTGAACCACAAGTTCCGCAGCTCCGGCGAAATTCTCATCGACGGTGAGGACCCGCGGGAGAACGCCCAGGTCCTGGCGCGCACGTGCTTCATTCACGAGGACCAGAAGTTCCACGACGACGACACCCCCGCCTCGCTGCTGCGCATCCTCCCCACGTTCTACTCCAACTGGGATGCGGAGCTGGCCGAACGATTGGCCTCGCGGTTCCATCTGCCCATGGGTACGCGCGCGGTGAAGCTCTCTCGTGGCCAGCGCAGCGCATTGGTCAGTGTGATCGCCCTGGCCGCGCGCGCACCGTACACCTTCATGGACGAGCCGTACCTGGGTTTGGATCCGGGGCACCGGGCGCTGTTCTACGAGGAGTTCGCTCGGGCCATGGCGGAGCATCCGCGGACGGTCATTCTCTCGACCCACCTGATCGACGAGGTGTCGGACCTGCTGGAGAACGTGGTGCTGCTGGAGGACGGGCGGGTCACCGTGGACGCGGACATCGACCAGGCCAGGGACAGCGCGTTCGTGCTGCGAGGCCTTGAGCCCGTGGTGCGTGAACTGGCCGGTGGTCGCCGGATCCTCCGTGAGCACCGGCTGGGCAACATTCTCTCGATCACCGTGGACGGCACCGCCACCGGCGAGGATCACCGCCGCGCCGATGAGGCCAACGTGTCCGTGGAACCGGTCACCTTGCAAGAACTTGTAGCCGCACGCGGTATGCGCGGGGCGGACAATGCGGATAGGGGCTTGTGATGCAGTACGTACGGAGAAACCTCGCACTCTACCTGACCAACAGGGTCAACTCGTTCGTGATTGCCCCGGCGATCCTGCTGCTGGTGGCCGTGATCATGATCATTGTCGCGCTCATCATCGGCATTCGCACCGGCCTACCGCTGCCGCCGGAGGTCAGCGAGGGGTTCAAGTACAACCAGGCCATCTTCTGGGCGATCCCGGGTTTCCTGATCTCCCACGGCGCGCTGACCGCCAATCGCGGGTTTGCCGGGTCGCTGGCCTTCGGTAGCACCCGTCACAACTTTTGGGCCGGAACCGCACTGGGGTTCGTGGTCACGGCTTTGACCGTCGTGGCGGTGGGCCTTGTCCTGCTGGCCATTGAAACCGCGACGGGTTACGGCGTGGGTGTCAGTTATTTGACCGTGACGGCCATGGACAACGGCAACCCGTTGATCGTTGCGATCTCCCTGTTCCTCATGTGCCTCATGAGCTTGTTCGCGGGAATGGGTTTCGGTGGCATCTACCGCGCGGCCGGTGTCATCTGGACGGTGATTTCCGTGGTCGCCGTGGTGCTGCTGGTTCTCGGCCTGATCGCGGCGGTTGTGGCGTGGCCGGACTTCTGGTTCGACCTCGCGGGTGAACTCGGTCGCTGGACCATCCCGCTGGGCCTGCTGATCGTCACCGTGGTCACGGCCATCGCCAGTCGCACCGTGGTGAGGTTCGCGGAGATCTAGCCGAGTGCCCGCCCACCATTTCATCCGGCCTTACTGCACGGTAGCCCCACCTACCGTGCAGTAAGGCCGGATCAGTTGGCGTTCGGGTTGGAACCGCGCCACGCGGGGGCGAACAGCTGGCATCATGGGAACCATGAGCCGCTCCGCCTTCACCACGCACACCGCACACGTCAACGACATCGACCTCGCCTACACGGACGAGGGTCAGGGCACCCCGCTCGTGTTGTTGCACGGCCACGCCTACGACCGCTCCATGTGGGACGGCCAGGTCAAGGCCTTCAGCGAGCGGGGTTGGCGCGTGATCGCCCCGGACCTGCGCGGATTCGGAGAGTCGGAGGTCACCCCCGGGATCGTGTACACCGAGGAGTTCGTGGCGGATGTCATTGCGCTGCTCGACGAGCTGGGGATCCAACAGACGGTGCTGTTGGGCTTCTCGATGGCCGGGCAGGCAGCCATGCAGCTGGTCGAATCCCACCCGGAGCGCGTGAGCGCCCTGATCATCAACGACACGGTGCCGCAGGCTGAGGACGCGGCGGGGCGGCGTCGTCGTCACGTGGCCGCCGACGGAATCGTGAGCGGCGGCATGGACTCCTACGGCCAGGCCGTGCTGCCCAAGATGATGTGGGAAGAGAACGTGGAACGGTTGCCCGAGGTGGCCAAGACCGTGCTCGAAATGATTCAAGCAGCTCCGCTCGAGGGTGCCACCGCGGCGATGCGTGGCCGCGCCGAGCGCAATGACTTTGTCGAGACCCTCAAGGCTTTCGACAAGCCCGCCCTGGTCATCGCCGGCGACCACGACGCCTTCGACGGGGGCGCAGCCCAGCGCATGACCGAGCTGCTGCCCCACGGCGAGTTGGCCGTGATCAGCAACAGCGGTCACACACCCAACATGGAGAACCCCACCGAGTTCGACGCCGCTCTGGGCGCCTTCCTGGGCAAGCTCACCTGAGTCCTACTTGTGCCAGGCGTTGGCCAGCAGCTCCATGCCCTTGAGGACATCCTCCTGGCGGGTGGCCACGGGGGAGATCATCAGTTCATCGGCATCCGCGTGCCGGGCGAAACCCTCGAGGTAGTCCACCACGGTCTCCGGGGTGCCCACCGCGGTGTACTTCAGCATGTGGAGGATCTGCTGCGCGGCGGGGGAGGCCATGACCATGTCCATCTCGTCCTCGGTGAACTCCCGGCCGCGGCCCACCATCATGCGCACACGGGCGCGCTGGGTGGCTTCGAGCTGCCGGGCGGCGTCCTCGGGATCCTCGGAGATAATCACGTTGACCGCGGCAATTACGTACGGCTCGGCCAGCTGTTCGGAAGGCTGGAACTGAGCGCGGTAAGTGTTGACCGCGTCCACCAGGGCATCCGGCGCGAAGTGCGACGCGAAGCCGTAGGTCAGCCCGTAGGAGGCCGCCAACTGCGCACCGAACAGAGACGAGCCCAGAATGGTCAGCGGCACGTTGGTGTTCGCACCCGGAACGGCGGAAACACCGGGGATGCGGGAGTTGCCGGTCAAGTAACCCTGCAACTCCTTGACGTCCTGCGGGAAGTTCTCCGCGGACTGCGGAGTGCGTCGCAGGGCCTGCAGCGTCCGCGGGTCGGTGCCGGGAGCGCGGCCCAGACCCAGGTCGATACGCCCGGGGTAGAGCTCGGCCAGGGTCCCGAACTGCTCGGCAATCGTCAGCGGCGAGTGGTTGGGGAGCATCACGCCGCCGGCACCCAGTCGAATCGAGTCCGTCTTGGATGCGATGTGTGAGATCAACACGGCCGGCGCGGAGGAGGCAATGGTGGCCATGTTGTGGTGCTCCGCGTACCAGATACGCGTGTAACCGAGTCGCTCGGCCTCCCGGGCGAGTGTCACGGAATCCGCGAAGCTTTCACCCACGGACTGGTTTTTGCGGACGGTTGCGAAGTCAATGACGGAAAGCGGCTGGCGCACGAAGTTCCTCTGCTGGTCGAAAATGGTTTCTACGGTAAATAACGGTGTGCGGGGCGGCATAATTCCCACGGCTTCTCGGGGCGCTTCTGGCTGTCGGAGGTGCTGCGTACCGTGGGGACATGACCGACTTCGAGGTCAATGAACTGTTCTCCGTACCGCGCGAACGCCAGGAACCGGCACCCGGCGCGGTGCACATCCCTGACTGGTTGGACCCCGAACGACAGGCCCAGCTGGTGACCCAATGCCGCGTGTGGGTCCGGGAATCACCCATGCGCCACCAAGTCATGCCCGGAGGCGGGCGGATGTCCGTGCAGTCCGTGATGCTGGGCCGCAACTGGCGACCCTACCGTTACGGCGCGAGCGGCGGGCCAGGGATTCAAGACCTTCCGGAGTGGCTCGTGCACTTGGGGCAGCGGGCGGCGGCGGACGCGTACGGCGAGCTGAGCGACATGGCGCTGAACTTCGAACCGGATTCCGCACTGATCAACTACTACGACTCCCAGGCCCACATGGGCATGCACCAGGACAAGGACGAATACTCGGCGGCGCCCATCGTGTCCCTGTCGCTGGGGGACACGTGCGTGTTCCGCTTCGGCAATACGGAGACCCGCACCGCGCCCTATCAGGACATCGAACTGCGTTCCGGGGACCTGTTCGTGTTCGGTGGCCCCTCGCGCTACGCGTTTCACGGGGTGCCCAAGGTGTATCCGGGAACCGGTGGGCCGCAGCTGGGGATGAAGCACGGCGGCAGGCTCAACATCACGCTGCGCATGACCGGCGGACAGACGTAGCTTGCGACCGACATGACCGGCACGGCGGGTCCGGCAAGATCGGCAAGGCATGACCGGCGCGGTCGGCCGCGAGGCGCGTCCGGTGGGGCCTCGGCTGCCGAAATGCCAGACTGAGCGCATGGACTTTGAGGCAGTGGACCCGGAACCCACCGATGAACAAGTGGACCGCTACCGAATGCTGGCAGGCGATCACGCGGCGGGCGTGGGAGTGGTGTGTTCGCGCCATCGGGGTAAGGATCACGCCGCCACGGTCACCGCGTTCGCGGACGTGTCCTACGATCCACCCACCATGCTCGTGTGTCTTTACGACATGGGCAGGATCTGCGAGGCGGTGGAGACGTCGGGCGTGTGGACCCTGAGCCTGCTGAACTCGTCCCAGCGGTCGGTGGCCAACTGGTTGGCCAGCCCGGGCAACCCCGTGGACGGCCTGCTCGATTCGGTGCCGTTCCACCGCACCGAGGCGTCCGGGACCCCCGTGCTGGACGGATCGCTGGCCTGGTTCGAGCTCGCAACGGTGTCCGTGCACACGGCGGCCACCCATCAGGTTTTCGTGGGAAAGGTGACTGCCATGGGGCGGGCCGAGGGCTCCGGCAACGCGGACGCACCGCTCGTGCACTTCGCCAAGGAATACCGTTCGTTGCGGTAGCCGGGTGGTCTTGCGGACACGGGTGAGCTCGGGTCAATGTGACGGACTGTTGCGCTGCCGGGTGAACAAATCCGGTGTCGCCTGGAATGGTGGAGAGTCGGCCCCCGTTACAGCTACCACGTGCCTCACAGAGATGGAGGCCGTTCACCACGTCCACCCTCGGAAGGACTATCCATGACAGATCAGCCTCGCAACGCAGCAACCGGCGCTTCGCAGCCCGGCGCGGACACCGCTGATCACATGTCGCCGGACCGGCACGAGCACGTCCTGGACACCGTGCCCGCCAGCGGCCGAGAGGCGGAGCACGCCTCGGCCAAGGTGGTGGATTTTGTGGCACCCACGGAAAACCTGGCTGAGGACGAGAACCTGATCAACGGGTTCAAGGCGGCCTTCGGGCAGCATCCCGCGGGGATCGCCATCATCACCGTGGCGGGACCGGAAGGCCCGGTGGGTCTCACGGCGTCGTCGGTGTCCTCGATTTGTGCGCAGCCACCCATCCTGGGCTTTTCCCTGCAGGCCAAGCGCGGTTCGGCCGCAATTGTGGCCGACGCCGAATCCTTCCTGGTGCATTTCCTCGACGCGGACAACGTGGACCTGGCCCGCGCGTTCTCAATTTCCGGTGCGCCGCGCTTCGGCGAGGACATGCCGTGGGAGCCGTTACCCACGGGAGAGCCCCGTCTGCTGGGGGTGCGTCGCGTGCTGCGCGCCGTGCCGCTGGCCCGGGTCAAGGCCGGCCCCGCACTGGTTTTCAATGCCGCCGTGGTGGAGAATGTGGGCGATGAAGGCTCGGGCGAACCCCTGGTGTATCACCAGCGGCAGTTCCACGGGCTCAGCCGACAGTCCGTGATCGATTACCAGATCTGACTGCGGGGCCCCGCGAACAAGGGAAGAGACACCCCATGAGCAATGTAGAGCCGGACCCCTCCGAACAACTGTGCGGTGAGGACGGGCCCGCCCAGGGTCTCGAGATCATCGACCCCCGGGAGGTTCCGCTGGGTGGACCGCGTGCCATGCAAGTGCGCCGAACCCTTCCCGCGCGGGGCCGCACCATGATCGGCCCGTGGTGCTTTGTGGACCATTACGGCCCCGACGACGTCTCCGAAACCGGTGGCATGAACGTGCCACCGCACCCGCACACCGGGTTGCAGACCGTGTCCTGGCTGTTCACGGGCCGGATCGATCATGAGGATTCGGCCGGCCACAAGGCCACCGTGACTCCCGGCAGCCTCAACCTGATGACCGCGGGACGCGGGATCAGTCATACCGAGTACTCCACAGCGGACACCACCGTGCTGCACGGGGCGCAGCTGTGGTTGGCGCTGCCGAACGACTCCCGGGACACGGATCCCGGGTTCGAGGCCTACACCCCCGATCCGCTGAGCGGCGAGGATTGGGATCTGCGCGTGTTCCTGGGCGAGTTCGCAGGGCAGCGCTCGCCGGTGCGTTCCTTCCACCCCGTGCTGGGTGCGGAGCTCGTGGTGGACGCCACCGAGCACACCGTGGAGGTCGAGTTCGACCTGATCGAGGACTTCGAGCACGGTGTGCTGTTGGACGAGGGGAAAACCCTGATCCAGGTGGACCCCGATGACGGAGGGCCCAGGGGCGTCCTCAAGACCGCTCAGTTGGCGCACATTGCCGCCGGCGCGCGCACGCTGAAGCTCCGGGTTCCCCAGGGCGAGCAAGTGATCCTCTTGATCCTGGGCGGCACCCCGTTCGGTGAGCAGATCACCATGTGGTGGAACTTCGTGGGCCGCTCCCACGAGGAGATCGTCGCCTACCGCGACGCCTGGCAGTCCGCGATCGGTGCCGACGACGCCCCGCCCACTGCCGATCCGCACGGCCGGTTCCCGAGCGTCGTCGCCGATTCCCACGACGACGGCGCCCTACCGGCACCCACGTTGCCCAATGTGCGGCTCAAACCCAGGCCGTAGGGTGGCGTAGAGCTCCGTGCGAAAACCCGATCCGACGGCGGATTGGGTTTTTTCATGACACGACTCACATCAATAGTTTCCAAAGAATAGGTTGACATCTCAACACAGTCGGGTAAGGTAGTTTCCGAAGCAAGCAGTTGTTCCCCGCACTTGAATCGGGGAGCGCCACATTTTTGAAGGAGAGATTCATGAGCAACCTCAACGGCATGACCACCGGCACCTGGACCCTGGACCCCGCTCACACCGAGGTCGGCTTCAGCGTTCGCCACGCGGGCATCTCCAAGGTGCGCGGCCAGTTCTCGGACGTCACCGGCCAGCTTAACGTGGCCGAGGACGCCGCGCAGTCCACCGGCGAGGTCGTGGTGGGCATGGCTTCCGTGGACACCAAGAACGAGACTCGTGACAACCACGTCCGTTCCGAGGAATTCTTCGACGTGGCCAACCACCCGGAGATGACCTACAAGATCACCGGCCTGAACCTCACCGACGGCGAAGGTACCGTGTCCGGCGAACTGACCCTGCGCGGCGTGACCCAGCCGGTCGAGCTGAAGGCAGAATTCAACGGCGTGGCCGTGGACGCCTTTGGCGTGACCCGTGCCGGTTTCACCGCGTCCACCGCGATCTCCCGCAAGGAGTTCAACGTGACCTGGAACGCCGCTCTTGAGGCCGGCGGTGTGATGGTGTCCGACAAGGTCAACATCGACCTGGATGTCGAGTTCACCGCTCCCGAGGCCAACTGATCCCACGCGTGCGCTCACGGCGCGGGCCAGGGAGAGGGTCAGCGCAGTGACTGCACGATGAAGTACAGCAGGGGCACCAAGACAAGTCCGAGCAGGGCAATACGTCTTAACCGCACTTCCATGCGGGCGGCGTTGAGCCGGTGCTTGTTCCCCCCGGTGTCCCTGCGGTCTTCAACGAGCGGGGCTGTCCCGGTCGCAGAATCCTGCGGCCGGGACTTTTGCGTGTCCGGGGCCCGGCCCGCATCCGGTGCACTGTTGCTGTCGTGCGTGGAATCTGGGGGGTCCAGGGGTTCGGGTTCTGGATCCGGTTGCCGCGATGACGTGGCCACGGTGTGCCTCCTGGGCTGAGAGAGCTACGAGCGGGTGACTGCGGGTCAGCGCCATCTGGTGGTCATGATCAGCCCCGTCATCATGAAGACCAGGCCGATGACCAGGTTCCACACATTGATGCCCGGGATGGGTAGGGTGCCCTGGAACAGGTAGTAGGTGATGATCCACAGCAGGCCCACGATCATGAAGCCGATCATCACCACCTTGTACCACATGGGGGTCGGCTGCGGTTCGCCCGTGCGGTCTCGCTTGGCGGCCTTGCGCAGGGCTTTCTTGTTCTTGGAGCCGTCCAGCTCTCCCGCGCCGTCCGCGGTGGCAGAGGTGGAACCACCGTTGCCGTTGGCAATGGACTTCTCGAAGGCTTCCGCATGCCGATTACGGGGGAGGTTCTGCGCGGCCAGTTCGGTCAGCTGCCGATCCTTGTCCGTGATCGCGTACTTCTGATCGGAATCCAGGGACTCGCGGGACCTACCGAAACGCTTTTTGGGCTGGGACACTACTGATCATTCCTCCTGCTGCGTGGACTCGCGGGGCGGGCCCCTCCACGGTACGCATTGCGAGCTTGAGACGCCTGGGCGTGAAACCGGCGTTCAGTCTATCCGCTCGGGCGGGCGTAGACTTGCGCGGTAGTTCCGTCTCAACCTCTTGAACGCCTAGGAGTAGGTTCCGTGTCCGTGAAGATTCTCGTGGTGGATAACTACGACAGCTTTGTCTACACCTTG
>NZ_JAUNPE010000041.1 GCF_030536815.1 Kocuria sp. | reverse complement strand
CTGCGGGCAGGGCCCCGGCGCCGCTCAGACTCAGCTTGATGAGCGGCGGAAGGAGTAAGAGGATCAGGAACGCCGCAGGGACAATGGTCGTTCCCAGGAACAACCAGTCCCCCGTGACAAACCCCAAGGCCAAGCTCAATGCGCTCAAGAGCACTGGCAGGATCAGATGCCGGACCGCCGTGCCCCAGACACCCTGCGGAATAATTCGATCCGCGCCCACGGATTCCAGGTAGTCATTAAGCCCCTTGGCCAGCACGCCGAAGACCCACTGCAGCACCACAACTGCCAGCGCCACCAGCAGCGGATCAGGACCAAAAACGGTCACGACGGCACCCGCGCAGAAACTCATGAGCAGCGCACCCATGAGCCGAAACGGCCGTCGAACAAGTGTCAGTGCATCCACGGACACCGCATTTAGCCACGAGTGAGAGCCCAGGGCCAGCCGAGAACCCCGGAAGAACCGCCGCACCGTCCCACCGGTCGAAGCGGCAACCCGCAAATCCCCCGCGACGAGCCCGGCGGTGAGCAGTTCCCGCGATCGCAGGTCCGTACGCAGCCGCGCATCGGTGACCTGATCCAGCGCGGCGGGAAGCGACAGCATCATTGCTACTGCGCAGACCAGGACCGCCCCGGTGAGCGCCCATAGAAGCCAGAGATCGAGGTTCACCCCTAAGGCCAGGCCCAGCATGCCGCAGCCCAGCCCTGTGAAGGCAAGTCGCGCCCAGGTAGCCACTCCTGAACCACCGAGGACGATACCGGAGGCAAAGAGCGCGGCCGTTCCCATACCAAACCCAGCCACCAGCAGCGCATCCACCACCTCCGCTCGCAGCCCGACGGCGATCACCGCAGATATCAACCCCGCGCACGCCGCCACACCGAGGCAAATGCGTACGGTCCGCCGCAGGACCGTCCCACGGAGTCCGAACGGCCCCTCCACGAAATAGAAAAGCTCCTGCGCGGAGAGCACCACCGGCCCATATCGGGTGGGCAGCCACGGCGCGAGCAGAATGGCCAGAGAGCCACTCAGGAAGAACGCGGTAAGAACCGTGTCGGATCCCGCCGCGTACCCCAGCTCCCGCACCCCGAATACGCCGTACCAAGCCAGTGGTCCCGCGAGGTAGAGCCAGTACACGAGGTTCTTGTTGCCGGTTTGCTTGGGTCCGAGCATGCGCTGCGCCTCGACAATACTGCTCCGATGAGCGCGCTCATCTTCAGTAAGCACTGGTCGAGAACCGCCAACCATGTCAGCCCGTGATTCCCAGCGCCACGTGACTGTCCGCGAGCGCCTCCACGAACTGTGGGTCGTGCGTGGCCATGACGACGGCGCCGCCGTTGCGTTTCTTGTCCAGCAACAGTTCCGCGACGAGTGCCCGCCGCTCGATGTCCAAGCGCTGTTCCGGTTCGTCCAGGATCATCAGTTCGGAAGGCCGGATGAGCCCGATGGCCAGGGAGACGAGCTGTCGTTCACCCGAAGACAGTTCAAGCGGAAAACTGTCCTGGATCCTCGAGATCTTGAGAGCCTCCAAAATGCGCTCCGGCTCGGACGTGTCCGGCGATTCTCCCCACGAGACACACACGAATCGGAGATGTTCCAGGACGGTGAGGTCCTCGAAGTACGGGGGATCGCCCAGTACCGTGGCGATTCCGGCGCGGTGTTTGAGGGAATCGTGCACCTCGATGGTTCCCTCAGTAGCTAGGTCCCGGCCGGCCAGGATCTTGAGGAGAGTGGTCTTGCCGGAGCCGTTGGGCCCGGTGAGGACCACACCTTCACCAGTGCTGAGAGCAAAACTCACCGGTGCCAGGATTTCCCGACCATAAACAGTCTTGGATACGCCGCTGACTTCAACCAATGTTTCGCTCATAGTCCGTCCACACTAACCGGACGGGCTGCGACTACTTGCTCCGCGTCACCGGATCCTGATCTGACCAGGGGAACACAATCCACTCATCGGTGGTCTTCCACGCGTAGTCCGGTTTCACCTCCGACTGGGGTTTCTCATAGACCACGGCCGAACGGCACTGTGCTCCGTGACCACTGAGCAGTTCCAGCACGAGGGCCAAGGTACGCCCGGAGTCGACCACGTCGTCCACGACCAGGACCTTCTTGCCGCTGATCGACTCGGTGTCCAGCATGGGTGCCAGCAGAACCGGGTCCGGCAGGGTCTCGTGCACATCCGTGTAGAACTCCACGTTGACCGCGTCCGAGAGCTTGACGCCCATGGCGTAGGACAGGGCACCGGCGGGCAACAACCCGCCCCGGGCCACGGCAATGATGATGTCCGGGGTGAAGTCGGAGTCGACGATCATTTGGGCGAGGTCACGGCTGGCGGTGCCGAAGCTCTCCCACGTGAGTACTTCTTTGGTCTGCAGGTCCGCGGAGTCAGCGTGATAAGCCATGTCCGCAGGTTAGTCGCTCCAGCTGAATTGTGCCCACTGTCCCCCGCGACGATCACCGGTCGACGGATGCGGAAGCACTACGCGCCTTCTGCGCCGTCCGTAGCTTGCATGCAATCGCGATGATCACCACCAAGCTGCCGGTCAACAGCAACTGGGTCCGGACCACGGGGTCGAAGAAGCCGAGCACAAAGATCAATGCAATGAGGCCCAGTGCCACGTACGACAGGTACGGGTAGCCCCACATGCGGAAGGAAAGCTGACGTCCTGCACGGTCCGAGCGGCGTCGGAGGATGATCTGCGAGATCAAGGACAAGGTCCACACCACCAGAACGGTGGAGCCGATGGTGTTCAGCAGGAACCCGAGCAACTGCTCGGGCCACAGATAATTGGCGCCGACCGTCAGGAATCCCACGATCACAGACGCCACCACGGCCGCGCGGGGCACGCCCTGAGCGCTCAACGTCGAGTACCGGCCCGGGGCGTAGCCACGCGAGGACAATGAGTGCAGCATGCGGGAGGCGCCGTAGAGGTTCGCGTTGAGTGCGGAGAGCAGGGCCAGCACGATCACAATGGCCATGACGGCCTGCGCACCGGGCAAACCGACCTCACTCAGCACAGCCACGAAGGGACTGGATGACAGGGTTTCGTCGTTCCACGGCAGGATGATCACCATGAGCGTCACGGCGCCGATGTAAAACACGAGCAGGCGCACCACAATGGTGCGGATCGCCTTGACCACATTCTCCTTGGGGTTCTCGGTCTCGGCGGCGGCCACGACCACCAGTTCCGTGCCACCGAAGGCAAACACCACGATCAGCAGCGCAGCGGCCACACCCGTGAATCCGTTGGGAATGAAACCACCGTGCTCCGTGAGGTTGCTCAACCCCGGCGACGGCGCGGGCAACAGCCCCAGCAGCAAGGCCACTCCCACCAGCAGGAACACGACCACGGCGCCCACCTTCAGCAGGGCGAACCAGAACTCGGACTCGCCCAGGGCCTTCACGCTGATGAGGTTCAGCGCCGTGAAGATCACCATGAACACGAGCGCCATGAGCCACTGGGGAACCACCGGCCACATCTCGTTCAGGATCTGCGCCGCAGCAGTGGCCTCGGCAGCAATCACGATCACCAGCTGAACCCACCACAACCAGCCCAGGGTTTGCCCGGCGGTGCGACCCATGGCCTGCTCGGCATATAGCGAGAAGGCGCCGCGAGCAGGTTCGGCCGCGGCCATCTCGCCCATGGCACGCATGACCAGCACGAGGATCACACACGCCACCAGGAACGAGATCAGCACACCGGGCCCGGCCACCGCGATGGCGTTACCCGAACCGACGAACAGCCCCGTGCCAATGGCCGAACCCAGCGCCATCATCACCAGGTGGCGGGTCTTCATGTGAGCGGCGTTGGATGTCCTGACGTCCAGAGACGGATTTGGAGCGGGCGAAGCGGGTGAAGCGGACATGACATCCCGATCAGATCGAGCCGCACTCTCACCTGAGGAGAGCGGCGACTTATGGCGTAGGGACATGGGGAATTCCTTTCGGGCCTGCACCGACAGGATGGGCCGGGTGCATTCCGGGAAGCCGGGCGAACCCGGCACAGGCGGTGGGAGACAACAGCGGGTCAGGCTGCGGGAAACGCGGAACGATCTTTGAGGACCTCGAGCACCCGGTCATTGGTCACGGGGTCGGCCAGCGTGATCCGCACACCGTCTCCCGCGTAAGCGCGCACCAGGACGTCGGAACGATCGAAGGCATCGACCAGGGCTTGCCGCAGCTCCTCGCCCGCTCGCAACCACACAAAATTTGCCTGACTGTCCGGGACGTCCCAGCCGGCCCGGCGCAGGGCGGTGAGAAGACGACGTCGTTCGGAGACCACCGCGGCCACGCGCTCGCGCAACTGTTCCTGGGCCTCGAGAGACGCGATGGCCGCTTGCTGGGCCGGCGTGCTCACGCCGAACGGGAGGGCCACGCGACGCAGGGCTTCCGCCAGGTTCGGGTGGGCCACCGCGTATCCCACGCGCAGTCCGGCCAGTCCGTAGGCCTTGGAAAAAGTCCGCAACACGCACACGTTGTTGTGGGCGCGGAACAGGGCCAGCGCGTCCAGGGTCTGCGCGGCGTGGAGGTAGTCGGTATAGGCCTCGTCGATCACCACGAGCACGTGCGGCGGAACCCGGTCCAGGAAACGAGCCAGTTCCCCGTGCTCCAGCGCGACCCCGGTGGGGTTGTTGGGAGAGCACACCATGACCACGCGGGTGCGGTCGGTGATGGCGTCGAGCATGGCGTCCAGGTCATGGCCTTCGCCCGCGTTCAGTGGCACGGGCACCGGGGTGGCGCCGGTCAGGCTCACCAGGATGGGGTAAGCCTCGAAGGAGCGCCACGCGAAAATGACCTGGTCCCCGGGACCGCACGTGGCGGCCAGAATTTGTTGGAGCACGCCCACGCTGCCGGGGCCCACGGACACTTCGCCGGGTTCCACGGCCAAGAAATCCGCCAGACGCTCCCGCAACTCGGTTGCGGCCATGTCCGGGTAGCGATTCATCCGGAAAGCGGTCCGCTGCACGATGTCCAGCACGGCCGGAAGGGGTTCGTAGTGACTCTCGTTGGACGCCAGCGCGGCAGTGAGATCGCCGGTGGCGCGGCGGCCGGCAACGTAGCCGGGAAGTTGCGATACGACGTCGCGCACGCGTGGTTCCTCGTCCCGGAACCCGGGGGTCTCGGGTGCCTCGGGGGTCTTTAGCTGGCTGGCGGTGGGGCTGGTGGTCATCAAGGGGCCTTTCGGATGCCAAGGGTCCGGGTTACGGACAACCATTGGGACGTCGGCTCGATATGTGAGCCATGACACGCTCACATGATGGTGAGGCCCCCTGGGCCGTGTGCGCAATACTTTAATTCTTGACTGCGTTAAATGCTCAATCCAAACTTCTCAAAGTGGCATGCTGCCCACCATGTACCGACTTGACCCCCTGGACGCCCGCATCCTCATGGCATTGGACAAGGATCCCAACGCCACGATCCTGGCCCTGGCCCACACTCTGGGCGTGGCCCGAAATACCGTGCACGCCCGGCTTCGCAGGCTCTCGGAGGGAGCAGTCATGGGCCCCGTCAGCCAACGGCTCAACCCGCGTGCGCTGGGCTACGATCTCATGGCGTTCGTGGAACTCTCCATCCGCCAGGGCACCAGCGAAGACGCCCAGAAGGCCCTGCTGAAGATCCCGGAGATCATAGAAATCTATGCGACCACCGGGGACTCGGACCTCCGCGTGCGGCTGGTGGCCAAGGGCACCTCGGATTTGCACCGGATCACCAATTTGATCCTCGAGACCCCGGGTCTGCTGCGCACCACCACGTCCATCTCACTGCTCGAGGCCATGCCCCTGCGCATGTCCAGCCTGCTGCAACGCGAAGCAGACCGAAGCTAGTTCGGCTCAGTTCGCCGAACCGCGTTGAACCCTCAAATGCAGTGCCAGTCCCGCCACCATGCATCCGGAGCGGAACGTCTCACCAATGAGCACCCACACGGCCATGCTCGCCGCGGTGTCCGCCCCACTCGCCAGCGCACCACCCACCACGACCGTCATCTGCACCGCCGCAATCACCACAAACATCCGCTCACGACCGCCGAGCACCATTACATTGCTCATGGCCGAGGTGACGGCGTTGATCACCGTGGACACCACCAAAATCACCGACGCCGCCCACGCCCCTTGATATTCGTCGCCCAGTACGGCCACGAGCCCGTCCGCACCGACCACGAACAGGAACAGGAGCAGCCCCACCGGAACCACCAGGGAGCTGGCGCTGGCCTGCATGAGTAACTTGATCAGCGCCGCGGGCTTGCGCAGGGCCACGGCAATCCGCGGGGCGAAGACAGTGGCCACGGCGGAAGTTCCCATGGCGCCGCCGGACTGGATTTTCTGCGCCACCTCGTACACACCCGCGGCGGCCAGGGATTGCCCGCCAATCACGAACATCGGCCCGCGCACGCACAGCGCAGTGAGCGCATTGCCCGCGCCCACGGTCAGCGCGGGGCGCCATGGGACGGACACCGAGGCGGCACCGTCCTGGCCGGACCCACGGGAAGCATGCCGGGGGACGTATGTTTTGCCCGGCTCGGGGACAGCCCTCGCGTGCCGCCCGGTGAACGAGACGGTCCAGGCCGACGACGCCGCGCGGCGTCGTCGTGCGCGGGCCTCTTGAACGGACGGAGAGACCGCGTACAAAACCAAAGTGACCAGCAAGAACGCCATGACCTGCGAGGCGATCAACCAGTTCGGCGCGAACACCGAGGTGAGCAGCGCGCCCACCAATCCGAGCGCGGGAAGCGCAATGGACTCCATGAACTGGCCCAGGAGCGGCCAGTTACGCGCTTGCCGCTGGGCAACGTACAACTGCATGAACGCGGACGTCACCGCGACGATGGCCAACGCCAGGAACCAGGATCCTGGGCCGCCGCCGAGCGCCAGTGCCGCGCACGCCACGGCCGCAATGCCGAAAACAACGCCCCACACGCGAACGAGCGCGCCCGAATATCGGCGTGCGAGCGCCGCCGCTTGGTCATTGTGACCCTCGGCCCACAGCGGTGATTGCGAGCGCAACCCCATGACGTCCAGGCCCAGAGGGCCGGCCATGCGTGCGACCAGGGCCACCGCCCACAGGATGCCGTTGAGACCCACCTCGGTGACCGAGAAGCGCAGGGCCACCGTGGCAACCAGCAGCATCTGCAGCACGGCCCCGCCCACCCGAATACCGAGCACCAAGATGGACTGCTTGGCAGCACTCATGGGGGCACCCGGCCGCCGGGGAGATTTCAGCTGACGAGGTGCCTCATTGGAGGTGGCGGGGGGACTCGGGGCCACGCTGCCCGGCGCCGCTCGAGTCTCGGTGGTTTCAGTCACGGTTCCATCGCGCCCTCACCACGAGCCACACGAACTTGGAATTGCCCACCAGATAGCGCTTGAACATTCGGCGCGGCTCCTGGACCAGGCGCCAGAACCATTCCATACCCAATCGCTGCACCGCTCTGGGAGCGCGGGAGGTGATGCCGGCGACCACATCGAAGGAGCCGCCCACTCCCACGCAGATCCTCGCGCGGGTGCGGTCCTTGTGGGCGAAGACGAAGTCCTCCTTGAGCGGGGACGGCACCCCCACGAACACGATGTCCGGGTTGCTGCGGGCGATTTCATCGGCCATTTGCTGATCCGTCATGTCCTCGCGGCGCCAGAAACCGTTATGAAAACCCACCACGTTGGCCCCGCGCGCCAGGAACCGCCAGCGCACCTGCCGCACCACCGTGTCGGTGGCGCCCAGCAGGTAGATCCGATAACCCTTGGCCACGCTGGCATCCACGAGACGGTCCATGAGGTCGATACCCGCCACGCGTTCGGGCAGCGGCGCACCCAGGAGTTTGGAGGCCCACACCAGGGACTGGCCATCGGCCGTGACCACTGTGGCGGTGGCGAATTTGTCGACGAGGTGCTGATCGTGGCTGGCCGCCACCAGCTTGGCCGCGTTCATGGCCAGGTGGTTGTGGTGACCGGAGTGATCCTCGATGAGCTCCTCGATGGTGCGCACCGTCTGGTCCATGGTGAGCGGGTCAACGCGGGTACCCAGCAGGCGGTTGGCCGGTTCGGTCGGAGCCGGGGTGCGCACATGAGGCTCTTGACGGCTGAGGTGAGTTCGGTGGAGTGATCTCATGACTGCGCCTGCGCGGACTGCTCACCGCTGAGAAGACCGACCCACCGGCTCAGTGCGTAACTGGCGTGCGCTTGATTCCAGCGCATGTGTGGCAGGGACTTGGGACTGTTCCGGAATCCGCCGTCATCACCCTGATGCGACAACAAATGCCGGATGGCCGGTTCCGGATCGACCTCCAGGTCCCCCCTGCGAGCAAGCCCGGCCAGGAACCCCACGGTGGTGGCCACGTTATGAACGTCGTGCGAGGCATCCGCCTCGTCTGCGTTGTAGACGGGTAGCCCCTGATCATTGAGGCAGTGGGCGTACCAGTACGCGAGGCCCCGCTCGTAGGAGTCACCGATCTCGAAGCCCCGCTGCTTCAGGAAGAACAGCGAGTCCAGAACGTAAATGGTGTGGAAGCTGTCAACCCACTCGAGACCCCTGCCCTCACCGTAGGCCCAGGAGCCATCTGCGGCTTGCGCGCTCACGGTGCGGGTGACAGCCTGCTGGATCAACGACTCGTCCCCACCCAGGATCGCCAGGGACTCCGCAGCCAACAGCGAGCCGTTGTGGACCAGCCGATCGGAGGCCTCCGTGTACCGGAAAAAACCGTCCGGGTGGGCCAGGTTCTCCAGCCAGGTGGTGGTTTTCGGTGATACTTCAGCCAGCCGGTCCATTGCGGAGATCGCCCGCAGGGCGAAGACCGTGGCCACCACGTTCGGGGAGTTGGCCAGGTAGTGCGCCCATCGGGTCTGGACGTCGAACTCATAACCCCACGGTCCACTGCCCCGCATGCACAGGAGCTTGGTGACCAGTTCATGGCCACGATCCGTGTGGCCGTCACAGTGCTCTGCCATGGCGAACAGTGCCACGGCCTTGGTCATGGTGACCTTGGGGACCCGTGTCACCGAACGCAGCGAGTCACCCAGTCGCTTGTGGGCCTGAACCCACACCTGCCGCGGCAGCCGGCCCCGCAAAATTGGAGCCACCGGCGAGAGCAATCCGTCATACGGATCCGTGCCGGCGAAATCACGGGTCCGCGCAAAACGCAGTGCCGCCTCCGTCGCCAAGTGGATGTCGTCCCCCAGCGATGTGTTCAAAATTTCTTGACTGTACAAACTCATGTGTTCCCCCTTGGAAGGCCTTGGTTTGTGCCCGTCCCCCGAACTGACACACGGCGTCTATGTGGTTTTCCTACCCGGTTCTGGCTTGTCGATACACATCCTCGAGACGACGTCGGTAGTGAGCAATGTCGTATTGCTCCTCCCACCGGGACCGGGCGGCCTGGGCTATGGCCTCTCTCCGTACGGTGTCCCCCAGGAGCAGCTCCAGGGCGTTCGCCAACTCTCGCGGCGCTCCGACCGGCACAACCCACCCGGAATCACCGTCCGCGATGACGTCGGAGACAGACCCCACGTCTGTCACCACCGGGGCCAAACCCCACGCCATCCCGTCCAGGAGCGATAACGGTAGATTTTCCACGTGGCTGGGCAGCACCAAGATGCTGGCGCGGGCAAGTTCTTGCGTCAACTGGTCACCGTTCAGCCAGCCCGTGGTGGTCACGTCCGGAGTGGTTTCCAGCAGCCGGGTGATGTGGCCATCGGGATCGTTCAGATCCCCCGCCAGGACCAAGTGCGTCCGTACATGATCAGGTAATGAACCCCACGCTTGCAGCAGGTCAATGATCCCCTTGGCTCGGGTGACCTTCCCGGTGAAAAGAACGGTGGGCGTGGCTTTCGGGTTGGGTAACGCGGCGGGACCGGGAACGGCATTGGGGATGACATGCAACCTCCATGCCGCCACTCCCAGTTCCGCACTCACGAACTGCCGCCACAACTCGCCCAGCACCACCACAGCGCTCGCGGATCGGAACATGGATCGGACCAGCGCGGACATGACGCCGTTGAGATTCTTGAAGAAGTCGGCGTAACCACCGCCGTGCAAATGCAGAACGTACGGGCGCCGCCTGACGCGCAGCAGGCTCGTCAGCACGAGTTTGCGCCACGTGCTGCCCTTCGAAGCCAAGTTCACGTGATACACCGTGCCGTCCTCAACCGGCGCCCAGCAGGTCACCATGGCCCGCCCGAACGCACGGAGCCGTTGCGCAAGGGATCCCGGGGCGCCGCCGGACTCGACGAAAGCCAGGCGTGAATGATCGGATGCGGTGCGGGCCAAATGCCCCATCATGACCCCAATACCACCCGCGGTGTCCGGGCCCGGACCCAGGACGATGACCCGGCTCATCGGTTCTTGTCCGCCCGGTGAAGGCCACGCGCGTGGCGGAAAGCCGGCTCGATCAGTAGTGACCCTGCGCCCGGCGGGCTAAGAGTATTCATCCACGGCTTCTCGCTCCCGCGGACGGGGGTGGTATCAACCGCATGAAGTGCCGCCGCTATACCCGCCGCACCGAAAACGAGTCCGAACATCGGCGGCCCGGTGAACACCGGGGCAACGGCGGACTCGATCAACATCTGGCCCATCCACGCCACGGAAACGGTGCCGATCCATTGCATGTACGGCTGGCTGGACTGCCTCATGAGTTTCCAGCCCGGATAAACAGCCAGGATGAGACCCGCAAAATAGAGCAGGAGCCCGAAAAACCCGGTCTCCGCAAGGATCGACGGCCAGAAGGTATCCGCCAGGAATCCCCCGCGCTCACCCGGACCCATGCCGTAGATCCGCGTGTATCCCAATTCTTCGTAAACGGGACTGTAGTTGGACGAAGCCACGGCCGATCCGAACCGCCCCAACCCCACACCCAGTGGGAAGGCTGCGACGGCCAAAATCGCGGAATCTATCGTCATGGTGGTTCTGGCGGTGGCGCCGATGTTGCTGAAATATTCGTTGTACGTGTTGACCACCACCTCCGTGAGCGGGGCCCATCCCAACAAGAGTGCCAGCGGCACCAGCATGACCAGAAGAATCATGAACCGGGTGCGTTTGCCGGGCAACACCAACCTGGAGCCAACGGCCACGATGGCCACCGAAGCGATCGACTTACGACGGAACGTGAGAATTCCGACCACGCCGGTGGTCAGTAACAACACGAGAGATAAAACTGAGCGTTCGACGATCCGCCGGTAGGACAGTATGGCTAGAAAAGCCATCCCCATGACGGACGCGAGGCCCAGCGGGTGATCGAAGATGCCGGTCAGGCTGGGGATGCCCAGCCGGTAACTCACTTCTTGTCGGCCCACTATCGAGTTCCAGGCCTCGGGAGCCACGGCATTGAGCAGGGCCGAGACCAGGATAATCAGGACCCCGATGGTTCCGAAGCGCGCGATTTTGGGCAGATCGGCACGCTGCCAATCAATTTGCAGTACGCCGAGCATGAGAAGGGGCCCCTTGAGAAACAGGAAACCACTGACCGCCCACACGCTGAGCGGAACCGAATTCATGAGAGCAGAAATGATTCCGAGGGCGGCGTAACCGGCAAAGCACCAGTACGCGGCCATGAACCTCAGTGCTCCGTGAATCAGCAGTCGCCGAACGGGGAAAACCACCGCGGCAACCAGGACCGCAAGTTCATCCACATACCCGACAAGGGAACTACCGGTCATGGTTTGCAGGGTCTGTGCAATCACGGTGGCACTCAACAAGGCGGCGGCCCCCATCTTGGGCCACAGCCACAGGCCAACACAGCACAGGGCGCCCACCGCGATAGCCGCTACCGTAGCCACGGCCATCACCATGCTGACCGCCCCCGACTCAAAGCCCAGAACATGATCGTCTCCCCCAAAATTTGCTGTGTCACGCTCACGCGTGGCGACCCGTCACAGAACCGCGATTCCCCCGAATGCGGCCACCGGAATGATGAAATCTGCTCAGGGCGCCTAGACACTACAGTAACCATGGAGTGTGTTCTTTCGAAACGGAAGACCGCACTTCTGTGGTCCCACGAGTGAGTGACTATCCCTTATTGGACCGACACGCACGAAGTTCGTGGGCGAGGAAAGTGTGTTTACCATGGACCACGTCTGCGTGCCCGGGGAAGGCACGCATATTCGACGCACAACCCGCGGATCACATCCCGCGGGAGGGCTGAGGGGGGAATCGAACTCGTTATGAGTCAACAGACGATCGGACAGAGCCGGCCGTATGAGCGCGGCGAAGTCAGCACGGGCCAATTCGGTAGGGCACTCCGTAGGCTCTGGTGGATCCCACTCATCACTTTGCTGTTGGGTGCAGCTCTGGGCTGGGCAGCGTCCACGGTCATGGGCACCACGTACACATCAACGGCCTCGGGAGTAGTGGTCGCCAACGGTGGTTCCGACTCCACCGAAGCGTTGGCCGGGGAAAACCTGTCCAAGTCCAAGGCCGTGACCTTTGGCAGTATCTCCGGCACCAGTTCGACCGCATCGGCGGTCATCGATGAGCTGAACCTGGAACAGACCCCCGAGGCCTTGCTTCAGAACGTGACCACCACGGTGCCCCTGGACACGTCCGAGGTTCGCGTCTCGGCAACCGCGGAGTCACCGGAACAAGCTCAAAAACTGGCGGACGCCTGGGTAGACGTTTTGGGCACCAATGTCGGTGAACTCGGTGACAACACGGACGCGCCCGGCACCGCGGTGGAGCTCACCCCGGTGGGCCAAGCTTCGCTCCCCCAGGACCCGTCGTCCACTGACCCCGTGGTGCTGATCGCAGCGGGTGCTTTGATCGGCCTGCTTCTCGGTGTCTTCACCGTTATCGCGCAGGCGCAATACCGCCGCTACTGAGACCTGGTTATCGACTCACAAGGTCATGGGGTCCGATCCACCTACGAACCCCATGACCTCATGCGGGGAAACGGTAACTCCGATGTCGAACGCCCCTAGGCCCAGGTGGACGGAGCGTCGGGGATGCGCTGGTCCAGCATTACTTCCTTGCCGCTGGCGGTCGGCTCGAACCGGTCGATGACTTCCAATTCGAGTTCCACATGATGCTCGCCACGGAGCGACATTTCTCTGAAGAACTCGGCAATGTCGGACTCGCTGGCGCCCGGCGAGGGCTGAACCTGCAGGACTGCTTTGCCAGGAACCTCTTGTCGGAGCTTGAACCGGCGAATCAACGGGAATTCGTCTCCGTCGAAACCGTAAGACGTGAGCGAGAACATTTTCCCATCCGCTCGGACCAACCCTTCCCGACCCCGCCGGGAGAGAATGTCTTTGAACACCACGGACCCGTTGGGCTCCCGACGGATGAATTCCGCCGAATCACCCGTGTCGTAACGCAACAGCGGCATTCCCCGGCCGTCCAAGCTCGTGGTCACCACACGGCCGCGTTCACCAACTCCCACCGGGGTGCCCTCCGGGTCCACCAGCTCCACGTACCCGTACAGCGGGTACGAGTGGTAGTTATGGTCCCGATCCATTCGTGCGAATGCGGTTTTCTCACTGAGCCCGTAGAACACCGAAATGACAGCCTGCGGGAAAACCCGCCCAAGTATTTCCTCCTGCGCAGCCGTGAACTGCTCCGAAACGGGGAACAGACCTCTGATCTCATGTCGCCATGATGTATCGAAATCGGATTCCTCGATCAATTGCGCCAGATACAGCAATGATGACGCGTAACCATGCAAGAACTGTATTTTTCGCTTCTCGATAAGGTCCCAGAACATGTGAATTGATTCCGGCTGCACGGCCTGGAGTCGAATCAATAATTCCCTGATACTGGGCATCAGAATAAAAGGACGGTTCCGGGACAGCGTTTGGCCCCTGAAGAAAGCACGCCACTGTCCGAGTTCGTAACCGGAATCCGACCAGGCATCCACCACGTACGCCCATTCCCTGGCCCCGCGATTGCGGTCCAGGAAGAACCGGACCGGCTCACCCGATGTCCCGGACGTCCCGGAAATTTCGACCTGGGACTCATCCACCACGAGCATGTCCCTGTTGTGATCGGTGACATCTCGCCTGGTCAAGATGGGAAGTGACCGCAGCCCCTCATGGGCACCCAGCTCTCCCCGAGCTACCCGTTCGAGAACACGGTAGGCGGGGCCCTCGGAGTAGTAGGGGGCCCGCCGCGCGGTGGTCAACGTTTCGCCGAGACGCTTGGTAGCTTCTTGCCTGGACCACCACGGCACGGTGCGCGCTTTCTGGATATCCCTGTATGTGCTTTCGTAAACTGGGCCGTAAAGAACCTTGGGCGGAAGTAATCTTGCCGGGGCAGCCAGAAGCTCCCTTTGTTCGACCGGAAGATGTCCCACATATTCACGGACCGATACCATCACTGCTCCCCCTTATGCGCGTTTAGCTTGAATCACACTACCTTGACCGCCTGGTCACAGGGGAATTGGAAGGGGATCCTGCCCAATTTGCAAACGCTACGGTTCACGCCCACATCGATGGTGCGTTGGGGATTCTCTGGTCCAGCAGCGTGAACTTCCCGTTCAATGTGGCCGGCAGCTCATCCACCAGTTCGAAGTCCAGCTCCACCTGATTCTGCGTTCGGCGGATCATCAGCTGACGGAATTGCTCCAGATCTTCCTCGGTCGCCTTCTGGGAAGGCTGGACGAGCAGCACTGCCTTGCCGGGGACCTCTTGACGGATTTTGAACCGGTGCACGCACTCGAACTCATGCCCGTGCACGTTGAACGGGGTGGTCGAGAAGGTCTCGCCGTCAGCTTTGACGAGTCCCTCGCGACCTCTGCGAGCCAGGATGTTCTTGAACAGCGGCGTGCCCACGTTGTCATGGCCTACGAGTTCGGCGGAATCGCCCGTGTCATAGCGAATCAGGGGCATACCGCGCCCGTCCAGCGTGGTGGTCACGATGCGCCCGCGCTCCCCCAGCTCCACAGGCTGACCATCCCGGTGCAGTAGCTCCACGTGCCCGTAGAGCGGGTACGGGTGATAGACGAAGTTTTCATCGAGCGTGGCGAAGGCCGATTTTTCGCTCAAACCGTAGAAAACGGCCTGCTTGGCGTTGGGGAACAAACGCTGCAGGAGATCCCTCTGTCCGGTGCTGTACTGCTCCGACACCGGCAACACACCGCGGATACGGTATCGCCATGACGTATCGAAATCAGCGTCCTCAAGGAGCCTGGCCAGGTATATCAGGGTGGAGGGATACCCGTGAAGGTATTCGATACCTCGCTTCTCGATCAGTTCCCAGTACTCCCGGACGGTGTCCGGGCCGAGGGTCTGGATCCGAACCACGATTTCGCCGGTGCTGTTCATCACGAAATACGGCCGGTCCTGCGGCAGGTCCAAGCCGCGGAAGAACACCCGCCATTGACCCAGCTGATACCCGGTGCTCGACCATGAATCCACGACGTAGGCCCACTCCCGCGCACCGCGATCACGGTCCAGCAGGAAGAAGATGGGATCACCCGAGGTACCGGAACTCGCTGAGAGCTCTACCGTCCTCTCGGGGGCCGCAAGCATGTCCCGGTAGTGCGCGGACAAATTCTCACGCGTGAGGATCGGCAACTGCGCCAGGGCCTCCCGCGGACTCACGTCCCCCGTGGCCACCCTGTTCAGCACGTCGTAATGCTGGCCCTTGCCGTAATAAGGCGTCTTACGCGCAGTACGGAACGTCTCGGCCAGGCGCTCGTCCACGGTGTTTTTCGCCCACGACGGCGCTGTACGCGCCTTATGGATCTCGCGAGCCGTGCGCTCGTAGACCGGCCCGTAACGCATCTTGGCCGGCAGTAACCGCGCCGGCGCAGCCAGAAGTTCGCGCTTGTCAGGTGGCAAATGTGCGACAAACTCACGGACCGAAACCACGAAATCACTCCCCTTTGTTTCACCCTCAATTTCACGGCGCAGCCCTGTCTCTCCCCCCGGAGCACAGGGTTGCGCACTCCCTCAGTCTTCCCTTAAGTGACCACAACGTCACGCCGACGCGGCGGAACGTTTCTCATTCGTGACTTATTACCCGATTGCTCTCCGGCCCATGTCCGTCCCGCGCGCCGCCATGACACAGAAGTCACCGCCTCCGGTGATACGCGGCGTGCACCTCTTGCCGGCGCGGCAATGCCAAATGCCCGGGGTGCCCCCGGTGGTGAGCGAGCACGTCCAGTCCGTCGCGCTCCACCTGAGTCATGAGCCGGTCCACCAGTTCGTTCAGGCTCTGCTGCCCGTCCGCCGTGCGGTCGATTTGATCCAACAGCCGCGCAATCGCCTCGGTCTGCGAGGGGTCCACGAGCTGCGACAGGGCGGACACGTCCACGTCCTCCCGGCCTCGCTGAATCGTGCCCAGGCCTCGCCCTCGGGCGGGTTTCTCGCGGAACCCGCCCCGCTCACCACCGCGACCATCCGCGCGGGTGCCGCGAGCGCCGTCGTCCTTCGCCGCCGCCGGGACGTGCTCGCGCAACTCCCCGAAAATCTTGGTGGGCCGGGTCTGCTCCCCGGACGGGAAATCCGCGGACACCTGACGCGCCCGGGCGGTGGCGTCCGAGGCCCGGTAGGCGTCCATGGCGATGACCAGGTCCGCGACGTCCAGGAACGCCCCGGAACCGCCCGTGACAAGCACCGTGGACACGCCCCTGTCCCGATACAGGGCCCGAACCCGGTCGACGAAGGGCGTGATGGGTTCGTGCTCGTCGGGCACCAGGGCGCGCATGCGCTGATCGCGGACCATGAGGTTGGTGGCGCAGGTGTCCTCGTCCAGGAGCAACACCTTTGCTCCGGATTCCACGGCCTCCGTGGTTGAGGCCGCCTGCGACGTGGAACCCGAGGCATTCGTGGTACTGAATTGCTTCGTGTCCGCGCCCGTGGGGAGGTTGGTGATGAACGGGGAAACGTCCGTTCCCGTGACCGCGCGGCCGTCCTCCGCGCGCACGGCCATGGCATCGACCCGAGTGATCACCAGTTCGCGGCCGTCACCGGGCACGTGGTCGTACACCCCGCGCTCGAGTGCCTGCAACAGCGTGGACTTGCCGTGATAGCCCCCGCCCACGATCACGGTCACGCCCTCGGGGATGCCCAGGCCTGAGACCTCCGTACCATCGCTGAGCGTGAGCGTGACCCGCAGGTTGTCGGGTGACTCGAACGGTACGGCGTGATCGGTGAGCGGCTCATCCCGGTGCCCGGACGCGCGAGGGAGCACGGCGCCGTCGGCGACGAAGGCCACCAGAGCCCGCGTGGCGAGCTGCGCACGCACGTGCTCGGCGTCGAGATAGCTGCGCACGTGGAGATCGAACGCCGCGGCGTCCAGGTTGTGGAAAATCAGGGAACGGTCGACGACGCTCGGCAGCACCTCGGTCAGCAACCGTTGCGCGGCGCGGGCCTTGATGCGGCGGCCCGCGGCGGGAAAGGCGATTTCGCAGCGAACCTCGATGGCGGCGTGGTCGATGAGCACCGACGAGCGCTGCAGAATCTCCTGACCCACGCGCACCATGAAGATCCCCCCGGAACCCTTGCCCCCGTCCGGACTGAGATTCCGTGCGGCTCGGCCGAAGGCGCGCGTGAGGAAATCACCGGCGGCAATCCGTCCGGCCGCGGAATCCACAAGATGCTCCGGGATGCCCGCGACCCGCCTCGGCACGCGGATCCGCACCATGGACGGTGGTGCGTACGGATCCGATTGCACGCGATCAACGATCAGCTCGAAGTCTCCCACGCTCCAGTCGCCCTTGAGCTGTTTGTAGGCGCCGTAGCTGTTGCCCTCCAGGCGCGTGAGGACGTGTGCGAGGTCTGTGCGTGGGGTGCCCATGCTTCCATGGGACCACACGCGGCAACCTCAGGCCGAACGCTTGTGCAGTCGGCTCAGGATGATCGCGACCACCACACTGGCCACGTACGTGACGCCCACGGCGATCCACCCCGCGGTGAAGCTCCCGGTCAGGTCCACCAGTTGCCCCACGATCAGCGGTCCCGCGCCGAACCCCAGGTACATGCCGGTGGCCACCAGGCCCGACGCCGCTCCCACCTTGGCTGCCGGGGCGGCCGCCACCGTGCCGGAATTGATGATCACGTTGGCGGCCAGGGGAAGGGCGGCGTGGAACAGGATGCCCACCCACATCAGCCACCCCTGGTGGAACATCTCGGCGGCGATCAGGAACAGTAACCCGACCACGCCACCCAGGCTCATGATTTGAATGAGTACGGACGGCCGCGCCATTCGGCCGGCCACGCGCCCCCAGCCCACACGGCTCAGGATGCCGAACACGCCGATCACCCCGATGATCATTCCCGCCACGGTCAAGGGGAAATCCAGCGCGCGCACCGCGAACAGCGACGAGTACACGGTGACCCCCTGGGTTCCCACGGCATTGAGGAAAGCAACCAGGGAGAACAACCAGACCGCCGTCGGCAATTTTCCGCGATCGGGCGCCGCGGACTTTGCGGGAGCGGGAGGTGCGGGACGGGAGGCGACGTCGCGCTCGACCTTGGTAATGAT
>NZ_JAUNPE010000200.1 GCF_030536815.1 Kocuria sp. | reverse complement strand
ACGATCCCGAGCATTCCGAACGGAGACTCGGCAACGGCCTTGACCATTTCGGGCACATTGTCATATTCAAGAACGTCGGTGGCGCGTTCGGAATCCAACCATTCCAGTTGACCGAGCATGTGAGCACTGGCGGTCAGGATTTCAACGCGAGGTTCGGGCGAGAGCTTGGTGATGTCCATCCGCACATCCATCCGAGTGCCTGGATTGAGCAGGGCTGCATCCTCGGAACCGGAGAATACAGTGGTCGCCACCAGGAGATCTCCGGTGCCGGCCATGCCGTGCGCCAGTGCGTCGAGCGTTGGATGGCCCTCGAGACCATAGGCAACAAGTGTTGCGCGTCCCGCTCCCGCGAGCATTCGATGAGCCAAAGACACGGCTCGATCATGCGTGCTGGACCCTTGAGACTGGCCACCAATCGTCTGCTCGACCATGGCTTCCTCGCTCTCTGTGTGACGTTCGAAACTTAGGAAAGCCTAACCTTTGACTGCCCCCGTGTGAAGAGCATCTCAGGAAATACGTCAGTTCTTAATGACTTAAACCCAGCGGATTGAGTCCGCACACGTTCTCAATGTGATGTACGCCATGTTGTGGCTGTGAAATTATCGATTCCATGAGCCTGCCCACATCTCGCTATTTCAAGACCCTGACCCTTGCTGCCGGGGTCACGCTGACCGTTGGAAGTCTTGCGGGGTGCGCGGAAAGTTCGGATGAATCCGCGGTGCAGTCCCCGGGGGCCAGCGGAACGGAGGCCGCAGCCCAGACCGGCCGCGTACCCTCCCCCGCTGAATCCGGACCCGATTGTCCCGAAGACGCGTGTTTCACCGTGGCGATGACCGGGGACCTCCTGCTCCATGAAGGGTTGTGGAGTGATTTCGCCGTGGACCCGGCAAACAACGACGGAAAGAACTTCGATTTCGATCCGCTGCTGGCCGGACAGAAGCCCTACCTCGAGCAGTCCGACGTGGCCATTTGTGAACTTGAGACCCCCGTGGCACCCCGGGGCGGACCGTACGCCGATTATCCAAGCTTCAACGTGCCGCCGGAAATCATCGCGGCGGCCAAGAACACCGGCTACGACGCTTGCACCGCGGCCACCAACCACACCGTGGATCAGGGCACCGAAGGCGTCAACCGCACCATCGCGAGCCTTGAGGACGCGGACCTGAAGCACACCGGGTCGTACTCCTCCGCGGAGGCCTCCGAGGAACCCATGTTGCTGGAGACCCCGGCCGGCACCGTGGCCGTGGTTACAGGCACCAACAGTCTCAACGGCCAGCAGGCCGAGTACGACTGGCAGGTGGACCGACTGCGGGATCCCGCCGAGGACCCGCAGGCCGCCCAGCGCGACATCGACCACGCCGTTGCCCAGTCCGAGAAGGCTCGCGAGCAGGGTGCGGACGTAGTGATCGCGGCAATGCACTCGATCATGGAGTACCAGGACACCACCGACGTTTATCAGACCACCACGGCCCACGCACTCGTGGACTCAGGTGCTTTCGACGCCGTCTACGGACACGGCTCGCACAGCGTGCAACCCATTGAGAACTACAAAGGAAAGTGGATCGTCTACGGGCTGGGCAATACGGTCTCCGAAACGTCCACGGCCTACGAGACCAACAATCAAGGCCTGATCACCCGCTTCCAGTTCGCGCGCGGGAACGACGGTGAGTGGGACGTCAGCGATCTCTCGTGGGCGCCCAGCTCCAACACCCAGGGAGGACGGTACGCGTGGTGCTCCGCGGCGTCGGACGCGCCCAATGGAACCTGCCGCTCGCAGGCCGAGGATGCGCAGAACCGGGAGCGCATAGCCCGGATCGTCAACACTCCCTCCGCCGTGGAACATGGCCTGCGCGAATGGCTGGTGAGTGAGGACCGCCCCGCCGTGTCCTGACTTAAATGTGCGGTGAGGGTCGTGTGGATTCTTCACAGAAAATCCGCACGACCCTCACCTGGGGATGTACGGGCGCAACCGCGCCCGTGGCAGAGAGGCTCAGCCTTGCACGCCCAGCCTCTCCAGGATGATCTGACGCACGCGGCCGGCGTCGGCCTGCCCGCGGGTGGCCTTCATGACCGGCCCGATGAGCGCACCCACGGCCTGCACCTTGCCGCCCTTGATCTTCTCGACCACGTCGGGCATCTGGGCCATGGCGTCGTCCACGGCAGCCGTCAGGGCACCGTCGTCGGAAACGACCGCAAGGCTGCGGGCCTCAACGATCTCCGACGGGGAACCTTCGCCCTCGACCACGAAACCAATGACCTTCTTGGCCAGCTTGTCGTTGATCTTGCCCTCATCGATCAGGGCGTTGACCTCGACCACGTGGGCCGGGGTCACGGGCAGATCCACGATCTCGACCTCCGCTTGCTTGGCCAGACGGGCGATTTCACCCATCCACCACTTGCGGGCCACGGCGGCAGACGCACCGGCAGCAATGGTCTGCTCGATTTCGTCCATGACACCGGCATTGACGACGTCCCGGAACTCCTCGTCCGAATAGCCCCAGTCGTTCTTCAAACGCTTGCGGCGCTGGGCCGGCGGCTCGGGCAGCGTGGCACGCAGTTCCTCGATCCAGTCCTGCGTGGTGACCACGGGAACCAGGTCCGGTTCGGGGAAGTAGCGGTAGTCGTCCGCGTCGGACTTGGGGCGCCCGGACGTGGTGGACCGGGTGTCCTCGTGCCAGTGGCGGGTTTCCTGAACGATCTTGTCACCGGCCGACAGCACGGCGGCGTGGCGCTGGATCTCGAAACGCACGGCGCGTTCGACGGCGCGCAGCGAGTTCACGTTCTTGGTCTCCGACCGCGTGCCGAACTCCGTGGTGCCCTTGGGCATCAGGGACACGTTGGCGTCGCACCGCACGTTGCCCCGCTCCATGCGGGCGTCGGAGATGCCCAAGTTCTTCACGATCTCGCGAATGGCCGCAACGTACACGCGGGCCAACTCCGGAGCGCGCGAACCGGCACCCACGATGGGCTTGGTCACGATCTCGATGAGTGGCACGCCCGAGCGGTTGTAGTCCACCAGCGAGTGGGACGCTCCCTGGATGCGGCCGGTTGCACCCCCCACGTGGGTCAGTTTGCCGGCGTCCTCCTCCATGTGGGCCCGCTCGATCTCGATGCTGAACGGCGTGCCGTCCTCGAGTTCGAGTTCCAGCCGGCCGTCAAAGGCGATCGGCTCGTCGTACTGCGAGGTCTGGAAGTTCTTGGGCGTATCCGGGTAGAAGTAGTTCTTCCGCGCGAAGTGGCACTTCTGCGCAATGGAACAGTCCAGGGCCAGACCCAGTTTGATCGCGGATTCCACGGCCTTGCCGTTGACCACGGGCAGCACGCCGGGCAGGCCCAGGGACACCGGGGTGATGTTGGTGTTGGGGTCATCGCCAAACGTGTTGGGGGCGGCGTCGAACATCTTGGTGTTGGTGTTCAACTCCACGTGCACCT
>NZ_JAUNPE010000040.1:2669-18505 GCF_030536815.1 Kocuria sp. | reverse complement strand
GGAGCGTGATGTGTCCGGGGGATCTTCTAGCCTGCGTCCGCTCACAATCAGCGTTGCGCGGGTAACACATACCTCCCGGTCTTATCGGTGGCCAGCGCAAGGGACGAGATGTACTGCTTGGATCCGTCCGGGGCCAGTTCATTGGAGAGCAGCATGTCCGGGCGCTCGAACTCCATGCCGGTCACATGGCAGGTGAGTGTCACGTCCGAAGGGTTGCCATCCGCGTCAACCATGGGCAGGTCGATTCCGTCATCATCGCGCCGTAGGTAGTACCGCCCCTGAGTCAGCACGGCCATGACGGGGGTGGCAATGATCGCTATCAGCACCGCAAAGATCGGCGAATAGGGCGCCACCGTCGGACCAAAAGCACCGAAGAACATAGCGATGGAAACACCCGCCGAGAGCGCCAACGACGTCACGCCCACGGGGTTCCAGTTGTAAAGCATTCCGCGGCGGAATTCCGGGTACTTGGGGGAAAGCTTGAGGATGTATTTATTGACCACGATGTCCGTGGCAACCGTGACGATCCACGCCATTGCGCAATTGGCGTAGAAGCCCAGGATGGTGTTGAGGAAGTCGAACATGTTGAGTTCCATCAACGCCAGGGCGATGGCCAAGTTGACCACCACGAAGACCATGCGGCCCGGGTAGGTACGAGTGACCCGGGTGAATGAATTGGTCCAGGCGAGGGAGCCGGAGTACGCATTGGTCACGTTGATCTTGACCTGAGAGATGACCACCAGGATCACCGCGAGGGTCATGGCCAGCCACGCGGGCATCATGTCCCGGTAGACACCCAAGAATTGGTGAACCGGTTCATTGGCGGTGGCAGAGGCTGCCGGGTCCAATGTCGCAATTAAGTACACCGTGATGAACAGACCGGTGATCTGCTTGATCGCGCCGAAGATCACCCACCCGGGGCCGGCCAGGATCACGGCACGCCACCACGCCACACGGTTCTCGCCGGTCTTGGGCGGCATGAACCTCAAGTAGTCGATCTGCTCGGCGATCTGAGCGATCAGGGACAAGCACACGCCGGCCGCCAACATGACGGACGCGAAGCTTACTCCGGCACCGGCGCCTGATTCGCCTTGATACGCGAAGAAACTCCCCACCGAATCGGGGTTGGCCAGGACCAGATATCCCACGGGAATCACCATGAGCACGAGCCACAGCGGGGTGGTCCAGACCTGCAGTGTTGCCAAGGTCTTCATGCCGTAGATGACCAACGGGATGATCAGCAGGGTGGAAAGGGCGTAGCCAATAGGTTTGGGGATACCCAGTCCGAGTTCCAGGCCCTGCGCCATGATGGAGCCTTCCAGGGCGAAGAAGATGAATGTGAAGGTCGCAAAGATCACGTTGGTGATCACGGACCCGTGGTACCCGAATCCCGAACCGCGGGTAATGAGGTCCAGGTCAATGTTGTAGCGCGCCGCGTAGTACGCCAAGGGAAACCCGGTGACAAAGATGATGAATGCGGCCACGGCAATTCCCAACAGGGCATTGGTGGTTCCGTGCGCAATTCCAATATTGGCGCCAATGGAAAAGTCCGCCAAGTAGGCGATCCCGCCGAGTGCACTCGTTGCAACAACACCGGCACCCCATTTCCGGTAGGAACGCGGTGCGAAGCGAAGGGTGTAGTCCTCCAGGCTCTCGCGCGTGGCCGCTCGTGCGTCCGCGGTGGAGCCGGGTGAGACGCTGGTTGTCGATCCTTCGTGGTCCGGATGTGTCCGAGTATCTAACGACATGTTTTCGATCTTTCTTCTGAGCAGCTCAGGGAGCTGAAAGATGCGTGATGGTCCGGTGGAAGGCTCTGTGTTCGACCAACTGCGAATCCATGAGTCGCCGGCCCGTGTTGTGCACCCAACCGGCGGCCCCAGAAGAACTATGGCCCCGGATTATTTCCGGGAAGTTTTCTATCGACGACACTTCTGTGTCAGGAAAAGCCAAACGTGTAACGATTAAAAGAAGGGCCGCCGCCGAATCTTCGGCTGCGACCCTGCAATGCGCCCAATACGTCCGTGGGCATCACCTCGGGTGAGCTCATCCCTCGAACAACTGCTGCCCCACGTAGGCACCGGGTTCATTCGAAACACCGGGCGGCACGGCGAACAGCCCGGAACCGGTGTGGCGCAGGTACTCGCTCAGCGCATCCTGGCGGGCCAGTGTGTTCTGGATCGGCACGTAGCCGGTGCGGGGGTCGTTGACCATGGCAATGAAGAACAGTCCCGCATCCATGTTCCCCAGCCGATCCGTACCGTCCGCGTAGTTGTACCCGCGGCGCAGCATCTGGACACCGTTGTTGGTTTGGGGGTGCGCCAAGCGCACGTGGGAATCCGTGGGAATGATCGGCTGATTTCCCGCGCCTTCCATTGCGAAGTCCGGCGCGGTGAACTCCTCACCCCCGGACAGCGGCGCGCCCGTGCCCTTGGTGCGGCCAATGATGTTCTCCTGGCCCATGAGTGATTCGCGGTCCCAGGTTTCCATGATCATGCGGATCCGCCGGGCCACCAGGTAGGTACCGCCGTCCATCCAGGACCCGTCGCGGACCCACAGGTGATCATCGAGCAGCTGCGGGTCCTCGGCCTTGAGGTTGGCGGTGCCGTCCTTGAACCCGAACAGGTTGCGCGCGGTGTTCTGGGTCTTGGACGTGGACGAGGTCCGCCCGAATCCCAGTTGCATCCAGCGCGTGGACACGATTCCGAATCCCATGCGCACCAGGTTGTGCACGGCGTGAACGGCCACTTGCGGGTCATCGGCGCACGCCTGGATGCACAGGTCTCCCCCGCTGCGCGCCGGATCCAGCGTGTCACCGGGAAAGTGCGGCAGTTCGATGAGCGCCTCGGGCATGCGCTCACGCAGTCCGAAACGGTCCTTGTCGTGCTCGTCCACGAACAGCGAGCGCCCGAATCCAATGGTGACCGTCAGGTGCCCCGCGGACAGGTCGTGGGCCTCACCGGTGTCCTGCGGCGGGGCGTACTGGGAGCCGCCGTCGAATCCCGTGTCGGTGACGTCCAGGCCCTGGGTGATGCGCGCGCACGCTGCGCTCCATTGGGTGAGCAGGTCCACGAGTTCGGCGCGGTCCTCGGTGAGTACGTTGAGCGCGGCGAAACACAAGCGGTCCTGGGCGGGGGTCACGATCCCGGCTTGGTGGTCGCCGAAATAGTCGACGACGTCGCTGTGGGCCTCGCCGTTGACGGTGTCCTGGATCGCGGCGGCCGCGGGTCGCCCGAACCAGCCGAGCCCCGCGCCCACCGCCACGGCACCGGCTCCGGTGCCGAACAGGGCGCGACGGCTCACGCCCTGTTTCGCACCCGACCGCTCCGGCCTGTCGGACCGGTCGGGCTGATCTCCCGATCCGGGCTGCTCCGGGGGTTCGGGGTGTTCTGCGCGGTGATTCATGGATTACTCGACGACCTTTTCCGTGACCATGGACAGGGGTTCGGACAGGGCGTTCACGGCATCCGAGAGTTCCTTGACCTGCTCCTGGCTCAGCTCGTCGTAGTAGGCAAAGCCATCGCCCTCCTTGTGCTGATCCAGCAGTTCTTGCAGGTCGCCGAAGCGGGTGTCCAGCGTCGTGTTCAACTCGGCGTCTCGCTTGTCGAGCAGCGGGGAAAGATTTTCGTAGGCGATGCGTGCGCCGTCCACGTTGGCTTGGAAATCCCACAGGTCCGTGTGGGACCAAATTTCCTCTTCGCCGGTGACCTTGCCCGTGGCGACCTCGTCGAGCAGTTCCTTGGCCCCGTTGGACAGCTGGTCCGCCGTGAAGCTCAGGTCGCGGGTGCGGTCGTAGAGCACTCGGGTATCGGCCACGAGTTGGTCGGCGTACTTCTGCCGGTCGGCCTGGCTCATGTGCTGGTACCCCTCGGCCGGGGGCCACAGGTCCTTCTCGATCCGGTGCCACCCCGTCCAGTCCTGGCCTTCTTCCAGATCCGCTTCGCGCAGGTCCAGTTTGGGGTCCAGGTCCCCGAAGGATTCGGCCACGGGTTCCACGCGCTCCCAGTGCATGCGCACCGGCGCGTACATCTCCCGGGCCTTCTCGGCGTCCCCGGCCGCGTATGCCTTGGCGAACTCCTCCGTGCCCGTCATCAGCTGCTCGGTCTGGTCCTTGACGTACGCCGCGTACTGGGTGGTGGCCTGATCCTTGAGCTGCGAGTCCTCGGCGTTGACCTCGGCACCACCCTCGCCCTCGGTCACGATGAATTCATTGCGGATACCCTCGCCGACCATGCCGGGCTTACATGCCGTGAAGTACTGGCCCTGCGGTGCGGACACGGTCAGCGTGCGGTTGAGCCCGGGTGCGATGTTCTCCACCTCGCCCACAATGCGCAGTCCGTCCTCGCCGAGCAAATAGAACTCGGTCACCTTCGAGCCCTCATTGATCACATCGAAACGCAGGGTTCCGGCGGGGGCCTCTTCGACGCCGACGTCGCATTGGTCGTCGGTGCTCGAGACGGCGATCGCGCCGTTCTCCCCACCCTGGTCGTTGGGTTGGCACGCGGCCAACGTGAACATCAGGCCCACGGCGGTCACGGCGGCGGGGAGGCGGGTGGAGACGGATCGCATGGGTGGTCCTTAGGAATTCAGTGCACCGGAGACGGGTGCATCAGGGAAATAGAGGTCATGACGGTTCAGGCGGAGGCCGAGGTGCTGGCAACCGAGGCCGAGGAGGAAACCGGCGGCGTCGTCGGCTTTCTCCTGGCCGAGCGGGACCGGGCGATGAACAGTGGCATGATCGTGAGCACGTAGGCCCACCACACGCCGAATTCAAGCCACGTGGTGGCCGGTGAAAAGTTGAACACGCCCTTGAGCAGCACGCCGTACCAGCTGGTGGGTGGGATCTGTTCGGAGACGTCGAAGGCCAGGGAGTTCAGCCCGGGCAGCACGCCGGCCTCCTGGAGATCGTGGAACCCGTACGCCAACACGCCCGCCGCAATGAGGACCAGAAAACCGCCGGTCCAGCGGAAGAACGTGGAGAGGTTGAGCTTGAGCAGCCCACGCGTGATGAGCCAGGCCAGGGCAATGGACACCAGGATGCCGGCGAGCGCCGCAAGCGTCGGCGCGAAGATCCCGCCGGCGCCCCCGTTGGCTCGAGTGGCGGCCCAGAGGAACAGGGCTGTTTCCAGGCCTTCGCGCCCCACGGCGAAGGCGCCCAGCAGGATCAATCCCACGGCGGAGCCTCGGAGAGCGACATCGGCGCGGGATTCCAGCTCGCGTTTGAGCCCCCGGGACGCGCTGGCCATCCAGAAGATCATCCACGTCACGAAACCCACGGCCACGATGGACAGGGTCCCGCCAATGATTTCCTGGGCTTCGAAGGTCAGGGTGGACGGGCCGAACGTCAGGAGCGCACCGAAGGCCAGCGAGATCGCAACGGCAATAACAATGCCGAGCCACAATCGACGGACCGCGAATCGCTGCCCCGTGCGTTTGAGGTATCCGATGAGGATCGCGACGATCAGCGCGGCCTCGAGGCCCTCGCGCAGACCGATCAGAAATGTCTGGAGCATCCGACTGTCTTTCACTCATGAGGTTAGGTGAGGCTAACCTGAACACAGTGAAGTTAGCACAGTGCCTGCCGGTACAGAACATTCCGGGCCGAGAATTTTTGGGCCGCGCTCAGTGCGTCGCTGTGTGACGCGAACAACACGGGTCAGCGGGCATCCGGTCACATGGTCAAGCCGCCGCTGACGGAAATCGCCTGCCCCGTGATGTACGCGGAGCCTGCGCTGAGCAGGAATCCGACGGTCGCGGCGATTTCCTGGGGCTGACCGAGCCTGCGCGCCGGGATGCCCTTGGCCATGCCCGAGAACACCTTGCCCGTCAGCCCTTCGGTTTCCGCGGCGTGACGATACATTTCCGTGTCGGTCGGTCCCGGGCACACGGCATTGACGGTCACCGGCACGGTCGCGTTTTCGCGAGCCACCGACTTGACCATGCCCAACACGCCGGCGCGCGCCGCCGACGACGCCGCGTCACCCATCGAGCCCGCCTTGGCGCTGTCCGAGGCCACCACCACGATGCCCGCGCGCCGCCCGTTGCTCCCGGAGTGACGGAGGAAGGGCAGGGCGTGGCGGACCAGGGACATCACGCCCACCAGTTCGGTCTCGATGATGTCCCGCGCCCACCCGGCCTGGGTCTCGTGCAGCGGTGCGAGGTCGTGGCGGTGCCCCGCGGTGACCACCAGGGCATCCAGACCGCCCAGGATGTCCGCCGCGCGGGCGACACCCCACTCCACGGCACCCTCGTCGGTGATGTCCAGGGTGAGGTGGCCCATCACGAGGCCCAGCTCGTCCTGGGGGTCCTCGAAGGGTCCCCCCATGCGCACGTTCCTGCCCGCGACCACCACGCGCGCGTCCTCGGTGACCAGGTGCTCCACCGTTGCGGTACCGATGCCGCCGGCTCCGACCACCAGAATCCTCTGACCCGCGTGCTGACCCACACTCATACCCGTTCCCCCTACTGACCCGTGAATCTCGGTGCGCGTTTCTCCAAGAAGGCCCCCGCGCCTTCGGCTTTGTCCTCGCTTTGGTACAGCAACGACTGTGCCAGGCGTTCAATGATCTGCCCGGTGGCCTGATCCGCATCCGCACCGTGCCTGATGACCAGCTTGGCCAGGCGGATGGCCAACGGGCCCCGGGCGGTGATTCCCAACAGCGTGTCCCGTGCCGTGTTGAGCAACTCGCCCGGTTCGGTGACGCGCGTGACGAGCCCCATCTGCAGGGCCTCCTCCGCCGGTACGAACCGTCCGGAGAGAATCATGTCCACGGCCCGGCCGCGCCCCACCAGCCGTGTGAGGCGTTGCGTACCACCGGCTCCGGGGAGCACTCCGAGCGCCGTTTCGGGCAGGCCGATCTGGGCCGTGGTCGAGGCAATGCGCAGATCACACGCCATGGCCAGTTCACAACCGCCGCCCAGGGCGTAACCATTGATTGCGGCGAGGGTGGGTCGCGGGAAGTTCTCAATGCGGTCGTAGAGCTTCTGCATGGCGGCGGTGAGTCCGTCCACGGCGGTGTAGTTGACCAGACCGGAGATGTCCGCGCCCGCAATGAAGGCCTTCTCCCCCGCCCCGGTGAAGATGATGCCCTGCACGGCGTGGTCCGATTCGGCGTCGCCGAGCACCTCCCCGATCTCGGTGAGGACCTCCGCGTTGAGGGCGTTGCGCACCTCGGGGCGGTTGATCGTGACGGTCAACAATCCGTCGGTGAGGTCGGTGGTGAGAAGTTCGGTGCTCATGCCTGGTCCTCCGTGAAGCGCTCGCGCAGGTGGTATTTCTGGATCTTGCCGGACGGGGTGCGCGGGAAGTCCGCCAATATCTCCACGCGTTCGGGCCAATAGGACTTGGCCACACCCTTCTCGTCCAGGAACGCCCGGATGGCCTCGAGCGTCAGGGGCGCGGCGTCGTCGTTCAGCACCACGGCGGCGCAGGCGATCTCCTGGAGGCGCACGTGGGGCGCGCCCACGATCGCCACGGAGGCGATGTCCGGGTGCTCATGCAAAACGTTCTCCAAGTAGGCGACCGGGATGTTCTCGCCGCCGCGGATGATCAGGTCCTTGGAGCGTCCCGCAATGGTCAGGTAGCCGTCCTCGTCGAGGGTGGCCAGGTCACCGGTGTCGAACCATTCGCCGTCGAAGTCCTCACGGGTCTTGTCCAGCTGGCCCAGGTACCCCACGAAGAGGGAGGGTCCGCGCACCCACAGCTTGCCCTCGGAACCGGCCGGCAGTGTTGTGCCGTCCAGGTCTGTGATCCGCACGTCGATCCCGCGCACGGGCCGGCCGTCCGTGGAGGTGATCTTCTCGATCGGATCGCTCGGGTGCCCGCACGTGGACAGCGCGCACTCGGTCTGACCCCAGCCGCCCAACACGGACAGCCCGGGAATCTCCTCGCGGGCGTTGCGCAACAGCACCCGCGGGATCGGTGCGCCCATGCAGCAGAACCGTTGCAGGGAGGACACATCGTGATCGGCCAGGTTCGAGGCGTCCAAGAGGTCATGTAGGAACGGGGTGGCACCGGAGGTGTGGGTGATGCCGTGCTCGGCAATCAGTTCCACGAACGTCTCCTTGTGCCACACGTCCTGGAACACGCCTTTGGCCCCGAGCAGGATGGGAAGTTCCACGCCGAACAGGTAGCCGGTGAGGTGGCCGAAGGTCGAGGCCATGTGAATCACGTCCCGGTGGTCCATGCCCATGCGATCCGGCCAGGGCAGACCGGCGGCGCACACCGTGTTGTGCGTGTGCATCACACCCTTGGGCCGCCCGGTGGTACCGGAGGTGAACATCAGCAGGGCCACGTCGTTCGCCTCGGGACGGCGCTCGGCCAGTTTCTCCGGGGAGCCCTGTGCTTCCCAGTCGGTGGCGATGAACTCGTCCCATGCGATCTCGCCGCGCTCAAGGGCCGGCGGGTTGGCGGGGTCCTGGGCGAGCACCAGCACGCGCGCCGGGTCCTGCTGTCCGCCCACCATGCGACGGGCCAGAGCCAGGTGGTCGTAGCCGCGGAAGGTATCGGGCACCACCAGGATCCGGGTGTTGGCGCGCTCCATCATGAACGAGATCTCCCGGTCACGGTAAATGGGGATCAGCGGGTTGGTCACCGCGCCGATCCGCACGGCGGCCAGGTGGAGAATCACCCATTCCTTCCAGTTGGGCAGCTGCAACGAGATCACGTCACCGCGGCCCAGGCCCAGGTGGATCAGGCCGTGCGCGGTGCGCTCCACCCGTTGGGCCAGTTCGCCGTAGGTCAGTGACCCGCGGGAATCCACGGAGGCCACGGCGTTCGGGTCACGTTCCACGGCCCGGTCCAAGTGGTCGGTGAGAATCCGGCCGTCCCAGTAACCGGCCTGGGTGTTGTGATCGATGATGTCCTGGGTCAGGAGGGTTTCATACGTGGTCATGACGGGTGCTCCTTTGCACGCTGGGACGGTTCGCGCTCGGCAGCCGCGGGGGCTGTGCGCGGCGTCAGATCATGGTGAGACCACCGCTGACGGACAGCGTCTGGCCGGTGATGTAGTTGGACCGCGGGGAGGCCATGAAGGCCACGGCGTTGGCCAAATCCTCCGGTTGGGCCAGGCGACGCAGCGGAATGGCGCGCTCGAGGGACTCGCGCAGCTTCGGGTTCTCTTTACCGATCTCTTCGAACAGGGGCGTATCGGCCGGGCCCGGGCACACGGCATTGACCGTCACCCCGTAGCGGGCCAGTTCGCGCGCCATTGTCTTGGAGAAGGCAACCAGACCGCCCTTGCACGCGGAATAGACGGCCTCGCCCGAGGAACCCACGCGGGCGGCGTCGGAACCAATATTGATCACGGTGCCCGAGCCCTGGTCCTTCATCACGCTCATCACCGCGTGACTCATGGTCAGGGTGCCCATCAGGTTGATACCGATGACCCGTTCCCAGGTCTCGGGGGTGCTGTCCAGGAACGGGCCCACCTTGTCCCAGCCGGCGTTGTTGACCAGCACGTCAATGGATCCCCAGGTGTCGAGCACGTGCGCAACGAGGGCGGCGACGTCGTCGGGGCTGGTGATGTCGGCGCGCACCCCCACGGCCTGCTCGCCGATGCGCTCGGCGGTGGCGTTCGCGGTCTCTTCGTTGAGATCGGCAATGACCACGCGTAGCCCGTCCTGGGCGAGACGCTCGGCAATGGCCGCGCCGATGCCCTGACCGGCGCCGGTCACAATGGCCACGCGGGGGGTGGTGGTTTCTGAAGTCTGAGCGGTCATGATGTGAGGTCCTTTCCTCGGTGTGCAGCGGTGGGACCCGAGTTACGGGGCGAACTGTCGGCCGGCGGATTGCCGCGCAATGATGAGCTTCATGATCTGGGCGGTGCCGTCCCCGATCTGGAGACCGAGCACGTCACGCATGCGCTGCTCAATGGGCTTGTCCGTGCGATACCCGAACTGACCGTGCAACAACAGACACTGGGTGATGGCGTCGTGCGAGACCTTGGGGGCCCACCACTTGCACATGGCGGCTTCCTTGGTGTGCTTTTGACCCGTGTCCTTCAGGTGAAGGGTTCGCAGGCACAGCAGGCGTGCAGCGGTGAGCTGAGTTTCCGCTTCCGCCAGTGGGAAGGACACGCCCTGGAACTTGGACAGCGGCTGGTCGAAGGCCTGGCGGTGACTGACGTAATCCCAGGTTTCCTCGACCGTGACCTCCGCGGTCCCCAGGCACTGCAAGCCGATCAGGGCACGGGAGAAGTCGAAACCCTGCATCACCTGGGTGAAGCCGGCGCCCTCGGTCCCCAGCAGATTCGAGGCCGGTACGCGCACGCCGTCGCAGTGAATCAGGCCCCGTTCCACGGCGCGAGTGCCGGCGTCCTCCACCGGTTCGATCCGCACGCCGGGGCTGTCCATGTCCAGGACGAACGCGCTGATGCCCCGGCCCCTGCCGGCCTCGGGATCGGTCCGGGCGAACAGCACCGTGGCCTCCGCCTGGGTCGCGAACGACATGGACTTCACGCCGTCGATGACCCAGGAGTCACCCTCCTTACGCGCGGTCATGCGCGGGTTGCCGGCGTCCGAACCGGCATCCGGTTCGGACAGCCCGATCCCCACAATGGCCTCACCGCTCGTGATCCGCGGAACGTACTTCCCGGCAATTTCCGCAGTGGCGTTGCTGGCCAGGATCTGACCCACCAGCGAACCCACGACCTGCAGGTATCCCACGTTGAAGTCACCGCGGGCGATTTGTTCCACGATCAGCCCGGAGGTCAGGCGAGGAAGGTCGCGGCCACCGTACGCGGACGGCAGCTCGGGGCCGATCAGGCCCAGGGCGCCGATCTCTCGGCGCAATTCCGGTTCGATCCGACGAGCCGTTTCGCGTTCGCGGTAGCCCGCGGCCAGTTTCTCGTGGAGCCCGCTGGCTGCGGCCACCAGCTCCTCCTGGGCCGGGCTGAGGGTCATCTCCATGGTGCGCACTCCTTGGTCTCACGTGCGGTTGTCGTTGTCACGATGGCTTCCTGAACCGGCACGGCTCAGTGGCTGATCACGTGGCTGTTGAAGTCGGGCATGCGTTTCTCGGCAAAGGCTGCGGCACCCTCCCGGCCCTCCGGGGATTCGGTGAACAGGTCCAGCCCCGACATCGCCAGGTTGGACAGCCCCGCCTGGTGGTCGGTGTCCGCGTTGAAGGACTGCTTGAGGAAGCGCAGTGCCGTGGGTGACTTCTCCGCGATTTCCGCGGCCCAGGCTGTGGCCTCCTCCAAGAGCTGGTCGGGTGCCACCACCGCGTTGACCAGACCCCAGCGTTCGGCGGTGTGGGCGTCGTACTGGCGGCACAGGTACCAGATCTCTCGGGCGCGCTTCTCCCCCACCACGCGAGCCAGGTAGGCGGAGCCGAAACCGGCATCGAAGGAGCCGACCTTGGGTCCGGACTGGCCGAAGCGCGCCGTGGCCGAGGCGATCGTCAGGTCACAGATCACGTGCAGCACGTGGCCGCCGCCGATGGCCAGCCCGTTGACCGCCGCAATCACGGGTTTGGGAATGTCCCGAATGGTCTTGTGCAGGTTGCCGATCTCGAACATCCCGGACGGGGAAGGCCCGTAGTCACCGGTTTCCGCGCGCTGTTTGACGTCGCCGCCGGTGCAGAAGGCCTTGTCCCCCGCACCCGTGAGAATCACGGCCTGCACGCCACGATCCGCCCACGCCAACCGGAACGCCGTGATCAGTTCATGCACGGTCTGGGCGCGGAACGCGTTGTAGCGCTGCGGGCGGTTCATGGTGATCACGGCGGTGGGGCCATTGATCTCGTACAGGATGTCCTCGAACTCGGGAGCGGCGGGCGCGGTGGGTTCTACGGTCATGGCTCAGTCCTCTTTCGCGGTGAGGTAACGGGAGTACTCGATGTGATGGTCGGGGGTCAGCGCGGCGGAGAGCACGAGCGCCAACTGCCCGCGGATGTAGCTGTCCACGGTGTGCTGGGGCTGGAAGTACCAGGACTTCAAGGCCCATCCGTGGGCGAGCAGCACCAGGTTGTAGGCGAACAAGTCAACGTCCACGGGGGCGAAGAGTCCTGCCTCCACGGCTTCCTGTGTGGCCCGGCCGAGGGGTTGCACCGAGCCCATTTCCAGGTCCTTGATGAGCGTGCGGTTCTCGGCGGACAGCCTGCTGCTCTCGCGGTAGGTGATCACGGCGGCCTCGCTGTTCTCGGCAATCACCCGGCAGTACGCGTCGAATCCGGCGGCCACTTGATCCACGGGGTCTTCCCCCGCAGCGAGAATCGCCGCCGGCACGCGGGCCTCAATGTCCTCGAGCACCCCCACGATCACGCTGCGCAGCACGTCTTCCTTGTTCGCGAAGTACCGATAGATCAGCCCCACACTCACGCCGGCTTCCTGCGCGACGCTCTGCATGGACATCTGTTCGCTGCCCTTGCCCTGCAGCACCGTCACGGCCGCCGCCAACAATTGACGACGCCGCGCTCGGGTCCTCGCGTCGCGGGCCGCCGCGACGGGTTCGGCGGCGGAAACCTGGATAGGTGAATCTGTATTCATTAGTGGTGAATCTAGATTCACTTTTTGGGCGCGTCAAGGCCGGGAGGGAAAAATCGGGCACATATTTGCCGCCCCTCCGCGAGAGAGGCCACCGGAACAGGCCCCCGCCCGGCGACGGTCAGGCGCGCACGAGCGCGGGCACCAGCCGAACCATGGCCACCATGACCAGCAGCTCCACCAGTGTTTGGGTGACCACCACGAGCGGGGCCACGTCCAACGCCGCGGGCAGCGCGAGAGCCAGCGGCAGGATCACCAGGGAATTGCGCGTGACACCGGAGAAGACGAGCGCGCGTCTCCCGGCGACGTCGTACCCGCCGCGTCGGCCCACCCACTGCCCCAGGCAGAACATGATGAGCGCGAACGCGACGAACAACGGGATCACCACCAGCAAGGCCGACAGCTGCGCACCGACCCCGGCGATTTGTGACGCAACCACCACGGCCAGGGTGAGCATCATGAGCGGGACCATGGCGGCCTGTGCGGCGGCGTCCAGCATGCGACCCGCGCGCGTGCGGGCCGCCAGCTGGGTCAGAATCGCGGCGCCCAGGGGTAGCACGATCAAGACAATGAACGCTTTGAAAAACGGCCCGAACTCGACCACCGAGACCACGTCCGAACCGGCCATCAGCCCCAGGTAGACCGGCAACAGGAGCATCTGGGCGAGCATGAGCACCGGGGAGGCCGCGAGGAGGCGGTCGTGCGCACCGCCGGCCAGGCCCGTGAAGACCATGACGTAATCCACGCACGGACACAGCAACACCAACAGGACACCCGCCAACACCGCTTGATCGTGGGCGACAAAGCGCGACAGGCCGAACACCACGACCGGGACCAGCACAAAATTGAGCCACAGCGTGGCCCTCAGGAATGCCCAGTCCCGAAAGACTTCACCCAGCCGAGTGAACGGAATGCCCAGGAAGGTCGCATACAGCAACAGGGCGAGCACGGGATTGATCAGAGTTTCCGCAGGCGCCGCGATCTCGGGCACCGTCAGGCCGGCGATCACGGCGAGCCCGATGGACCCCACGTAGAGGGCAACCTGATGCCGCTCGAGCCACTGAATCATTCGGTCCAGGGTAGTTCACACAGCTCGGACCCGGATCATCCCCGATATGCAGGGAGCTCCCCGCCCGATGGAACGAGGAGCTCCCAGGGAAGTTCTTGATCGGTTATTGCTCCTTGATCAATGACAGCTCGAATTCCAGGCTGATCTTGTCGCTGACCAGCACCCCGCCGGAATCCAAGGGGGTGTTCCAGGAGACGCCCCAGTCCTTGCGGTCGATGCGACGCCCGCCTTCGAGGCCGGCACGCAGGCCACCGGTGTGATCGGTGTCGATACCCAGGAGCTCCATGGGGATGGTGACCGGGCGTGTGATGCCGCGGATGACCAAGTCACCGGAAATGATGAACTGCGACTCGTCCACTTCGTCCACCCCTGTGGACCTGAAGACGATCTCGGGGTGATTTTCCGCGTCGAAGAAGTCAGCACTGCGCAGGTGCTGATCACGTTGGCTGTTGCGGGTATCAACGCTCTGGACCTTGAGCTTGACTTCCACCGTGGAATTGTTCCAGTTCTCGGTATCCAAGTGGGCGTGACCTTCAACCTCGTTGAAAGCACCACGCACTCGAGTCACCATCGCGTGGCGGGTGGAAAACCCGAACCGCGAGTGCGACGGGTCGATGGACCAGTCGCCGTTCAATGCCGAATCAGTAGCCAAAAAGGACACCCCCATGTCAGGACCAGCTGAGCCGTGGTACGTGCGCCTCAGTAGCCGTTCAACTCTCAACCCCTGTAGTTATACGCCATGTCGCTGAGACTGCTCAGATCCTCGGCCCAAAGTATTCGACAGCAATTATCCTGGACGGGACCCTGCGGGTCAGCTGCGGCACCTTCATACGGAACTCGAATCTCCCTCCTGAAGATAGGGTGGAATCCATGGGCTGGCAGTACTGGACGGAATCGGCAGGCACGGGCACGTGGCGGGAGGTGCCCGAACCCCACGCTGACATCACCGCGGGTGAGCTGCGGGTTCGTACCGGGGCCACTGCCGTTTCTCGCGGCACGGAAACCCTGGTTCACACCGGACACGTTCCGGCCTCCATTGCGCACCTGATGAGGGCACCCAAGCAACTGGGTGACTTCCCCTTCCCCGTGTCCTACGGGTATCTGGGTGTGGGTGTCGTCGACGAGGGCCCCACGGACTGGCTGGGTGCACGGGTGTTCGGGTTGTTGCCGCACCACACCCATCACGTGGTCACCACGGAGGACGTCCAGCGCATTCCCGACGACGTCCCCGACCACCGAGCGTTACTGGCCGGCGCGGCCGAGACCGGTTTGAACATCCTCTGGCAGGTGCCCCCGCGCATCGCGGACCGGGTCGCCATCATCGGCGCCGGCATGATCGGCACCGCCACGGCGCTGCTGGCCTCCGGAATGGCGCTGGATCGTCTTGAAGTCCTGGAAACCAATCCGCAGCGCCGCCGGCTGCTGACATCTCTGGGTCTCACCGCCGTGGACCCGAGCGACGCCGCTCCGGACAACGACATCGTCATCCATACCTCCGGCACCGAACAGGGCCTGGCACGGGCCTTGGAGATCACCGGCGATGACGGCACGGTGGTCGAGGCCTCGTGGTTCGGATCCCGCGCCCCCGCGGTCCCCCTGGGCGCGGACTTCCACGCCCGGCGGCTGGCCATCGTGGCCAGCCAGGTGGGTCAGGTTGCCGAGGGCCAGCGCGCTCGACGCACGCGCGCCGAGCGACTCCGGACAGCCCTGCGTGCCCTGCGCGATGACCGCTTCGACGCGCTGCTGACCGGCGCATCTGCCCGGCAGGAACTCCCCGAGGTCATGAACCGGATCACCGCAGACACCGACCTGGCCCGCACCACCCTCTGTCACGTGCTGACCTACTGAGCGGCCCACCGGAACAGACACCACCCGGACCACCCCATCCACCCGAGCAGGAGAACCATGTACAGCCTCACCGTCAACGACCACGTGATGATCGGCCACAGCCTGCCCAACGAATTCTTCGGGCCGGCCCAGGGAATGCACGGCGCGACCCTCACGGTGGAGGCCACCTTCAGCCGCGCCGAACTGGACGAGCACGCCGTGGTCCTGGACATCGGCCAGGCCATGGACATCCTCGATCAGGCGCTGTCCCCCCTGCGATACGCCAACCTGGACGAGCACCCGGACTTCGCGGGCAAGCTCTCCACCACCGAGGCCACCGCACAATACATCGGTCACCGGCTGGCCGACTCCCTGAGTGATCGACCGGATATTGGAATCACCGTGACCCTCACCGAGAACCCCCGCGCCAAGGTCGCCTACACCGTGCCCGGGCGCCC
>NZ_JAUNPE010000040.1:1421-2569 GCF_030536815.1 Kocuria sp. | reverse complement strand
GCGAACCTGAGGGCCGCGAGCGCCGTCGTCACGACCAGCCACCACGCCGCCGATCAAATACGCGACCTGTACGGCCTGGACGCCGCCGTGGCCGCACCGGGCGTCACACCGCGTGAGCCCGCGGCGGGTACCGCGACCGGATCGCATCTGGTATGTATCGGCGCCCTGGAGGACAACAAGAATCAGCTGTTCCTCGTGCGAGTGCTGGGCGCGCTCGCGCAGGCCGGGGTGGATGGATGGCACTGCACCTTTGCCGGGCCCCCAACCGATCCGACGTACACCCAACGGTTCGCCCAGGCGTGTGCCGCGCTACCACCGAACAGTGTGAGCGTTGCGGGTGAACTGGACCCGCAGGCCATCGACCGCCTGTTGGCCGCGTCGGATCTGTTGTTGCTGCCTTCCCGCCGGGAAACCTACGGGATGGTCGTCACGGAAGCCGCCTCCGCTGCGATCCCCGCCCTGGTGAGCGCAAACACGGGGGCCGAGGAGGCGCTCGCCGCGGGCCGAGCTCTGCCCCTGGCGCGGGAGCAGTGGGTGACGGCGCTGACTTGCTGGCTGACGGATACCGAGTATCGCAAGCGGCTGCGCGATGCCGCCGTGAGGTATCGCCCGGGCCTGCGGACCTGGGATGACACCGCCCGCGCACTACTGGGCGCCGTGGCTTCGGGTGAAGCCCGCCCCGCAACCGAGTCACCGAGTGAGAGGAACCCGCAATGATTGGCGCCGCCCAGGATTGGCTCGAGGCTCGCGTACCGTTCGACGACGCCGCTCGGCAACAATCCCTGCCCCTCCTGGACCGTGCCGCGCAGGCCCTCCTGGCTGCGGACCCCACTGGACGGACCCCCCTGACGGTCGTGGATCTGGGTGCCGGCACCGGAAAATCGGCGGCGTGGTTCCGGCAGCATCTGACCCCTCGGTTGCCCGATCGCAGCATTCACTGGCTACTCGTGGACGCCCACGAGCCCTCCCTGGAGATCGCAACCCGGCACCTGGCGGACGCGCACACCATCGTGACGCAGTTGTCCGAGCTGCCCGCGGCCCTGGCGAACCATCTCCCCGAGCATCCCACCCCGGGCACGCTGTTGTTGACCTGCAGCGCGGTTCTGGACGTGCTCACCCAGGACGATGTGGAGGCCATCCTCACCACC
>NZ_JAUNPE010000040.1:0-1321 GCF_030536815.1 Kocuria sp. | reverse complement strand
CAGGCGGTCCGCTGGAAAGTGTTGGCCGCCGAGCAACAGATCCACCTCAGCTTCCGCAGAGCATGGGGCGACTGCTACGCCTCGGCCTTCGGCAACATGCTCCTGCCGGGTGGCCTGGGCGGGGACCTCGCACGAGTGGCCCTCTACCGCCACCGGGGGCGGCGGCGGTGGTGGTCCCCGGTGCTGGCCGTGGGTGCCGAACGGCTCAGCGCCACAGCGTGCCTGTTCATCACCACCGCCCTCGTGGTGGGCGCGAGTGCGGAACGGGGTGAAGCGTGGTGGCCGGTGGCGGTCGTCGCGACGGTTGCCGCCGCACTGTTCCTGGCCGCAGCCATCGTGTGCTTGCGCGGGGTGCCCGCGCGCCGCCAGGTCATCGTGTGGAGCACCTCCGCCCTGAGTGTGCTCACCCTCATAGCGTTGTTCCTGCTGGCCATGACCCAGCTGGGTGGACCGGTTCACGCGTCGGTTGCGACCGTGGGGTTGGCGTCGATGAGCGTGCCGGTGGGAGTGGGTGGCTGGGGCGTCAGAGAATTCTCGGTCGGGGCGCTGGCACCCGCCCTGGGCGTTCCCGCGGATCAGGCCGTCACCGCGGCCACCGGCTACGGGTTGCTCGCGGTTGTCTCCACCCTCCCCGGGGCCGCGGTCCTGGCCTGGGGAGCCTTAAGAGGTGCGGCTCAATCCGGCTACCGGGCCTCGGGGCCCTGACCCGCGTTCTGCACGGTCACGTGCCCGGCAGGTTGGGCGGCGGATTGCCCGGCGACCTGGGCGGCGTCGTGCTCTCTGGCGGCCTGGCTGAGCACGAATTCGGTGCAGACATCGTCCTCGAACGTGTACCGGCGGAACGGTGCGCGCAGCGCCTCGCCCATGACGTTCGACCCTTCGAAACGAACCCCGGGGACCCCGTCCCCGATCAACACCGGCGCCACGGTCAGGAACAGTCGATCCAGCACACCCGCGGCCAGGAACGCGGACACCGATTTGCCCCCGCCCTCCACCAGGATGGAACCGCTCACGTGCTCCCGCACCACGCTCAGGACCGTTGCGGGGTCCACCGCCGTTCCCCGAGCGCCGTCGGACCCGCTGTGGTTCGTTGCCGAACCCGCGGGAAGTCGCACCACCTCAACGTGCCCGCCGACCCCGGAAGGTACTTCGGTGCACTGGCCGACCAACCACAGGGTCCGCGCATCCGGGGATTGCAGCACGCGGCTGCGCACGGGAATCCGGGCTCGCGGATCCAGCAGGACACGCACCGGGTTTTCCCCCGGCACGGCCCGTACCGTGAGCTGCGGGTCGTCCCGGGTGACCGTGGTGGCCCCCACCA
>NZ_JAUNPE010000039.1:3984-18936 GCF_030536815.1 Kocuria sp. | reverse complement strand
GCGGGTCCTACCTACCTCCCAGTGGGCCGTGGCCAGGGACGTGAGCCGATCCTCGGTGGCTGCAGCGACGTCCGCGTCTGGAACCGAACGGTAATACTCGTTGATCCACTGTTGGTCACCGCTCCACTCGGGGCGCTTCCACGTTTGTGGAATGACCTGGGTGTCGGTCGTGTCGGGAGGGGTCACGTCTGCATCACGCCTTTGCTCGCAGTCGATATGAAATGAACACACGGCAACCACGAACGCGAACACGTGCCTGCCGTCGCTGACGGCATGACTCGCGATCGGCCACGTTGCCGAGTCTGCTTCCACCCTAGGGCTCCCCGCCCGCCAGAGCCACTGCGCCGGTTGAGCGGGGAGTGAACGTCACGCGTTCACGGTGTCCGTACTCATAAGATATCGGGGTTGACTGCCCAGCAAACGCGAGAGGCCGAGCTCATGACGAATATCAAACCCGCAGGTGTAGTCGAACAGGCTGTGGACGCCGGCGAGGCCAAAGCGGCCACGTCCTCCGGGCAGTTGGTCCATCGGGGAGTGCTCGGTGGCGCGTTACTCGGATGCACCACGTCATTCGCCGTCCTCGCCGCGGTGGAGACCGACTCGCCCCTGGTGGGTGCCCTGTTGTTCCCGGCGGGAATCACCATTGTGATCCTCATGGGCATGGAGCTCGTGACCGGTGGTTTTGCCCTGGTGCCCATTGCCGCGATGGAGAAGCGCGCCACGTGGGCGGCCGTGCTGCGCTATTCGCTCATGGTGATCCTCGGCCACATGATTGGCGCCCTCGCGTTCGCGTTCCTCTTCAGTGTTGCCCTCAACGGATTCGGCACCACCGATCCGGGGCCGCTGGGCCAGCAGTTCGCGGCGACCGCGGAGGCCAAGACCCTCGAGTATCAGGCCATGGGAATTGCCGGGATCGGCACCGTTTTCGTCAAGGCCGTGCTGTGCAACTGGCTCGTGTGTTTGGGTGTCTTCATGGGTCTGACATCAAAGGACACCGTGGGGAAAATCGCCGCGATCTGGTTGCCCATCATGGTGTTCTACGGCCTGGGTTTCGAGCACGCCGTGGTCAACTTCTTCATGATTCCCATGGGCATGTTCATGGGCGCGGACGTGAGCATTGCCGACTGGTGGCTCTGGAACCAGATACCGGTGCTGCTGGGTAACTTTGTGGGCGGTTTCGTCTTTACGGGCTTGGCGCTCCTGCGGGCCTTCCGGCCCGCGCCGAAGGAAGTTCCCGCCCATCACTGATCCGCGGCTTGGTATCTCCCGTGTTCAGCCGATGTCACGGAATAGCCACCCTTATTTCGCGGCACCACCCGGCGCCGACGCCGCGTCCCTCACCTGCTCCGCCGTCACGGTCACCACTTCCCCGTTCTCCAGGCTGCGAAGCTTCCGGTTCAGGATGTGGCCCGCGGTCAGGCGAATGAACGAGCCGTGGCTGACGATCATCACGTTCTGCCCGGGATAGTCGGCAATGATCTGCCGCAGCGACGCCACCCCGCGCGCCACCAGGTCCGCCGTGTGCTCACCGTGTTGTTCCATGAACGCGTGGCGATCTTCCTCGGTCATGTGACTGCAGTCGCGGCCCTCGATGTCGCCAAAGCTGCGTTCGATCACATCGTCATACGTGCGCGAAAGTTTCAGACCGACTTCTGCACCCATCAGTTCCGCCGTTTCTCGGGCGCGGGACAGCGGCGAAGAAACCAGCACGTCCCAGTGCTCCCCCGACGCCGCCAGCTCGCGGCCCACGTCACGGGCCTGTCGACGCCCCGTGTCGTTGAGGGGGATATCGGTGCGGCCCTGCAGCCGGCGAGCGAAGTTCCAGTCGGTCTGGCCGTGGCGGATCAGGGACAGCGAAGAATCAATCACGGCTCAACGCTACCCGTAGTCACCCGCTTGTCCTTTTCCACCCCCGCCACACGTGGGAAGGGCCCAGGACAAAGTGAGGTCCGGGGTCTCCGACCATCGGAGAGCCCCGGACCACTCAGGAGAACACCTGCTTACGCGCGGCGGTCATCCGTCTCGATGTCCACGCGCTCCTTGCGGAGGGTGTCCTCGATGACCTCGGTGCGCTCGGTGCGCTGAGCCACAAGACGGACCCGCTGGTACGGGACGCGCACGGTCTGGACCACGGCCTCCGTGCGGTACAGGATCAACTCGTCGTCGCCAACGGGCAGGTCGCGACCGTCCAGGAAAGCCTGGCGTTCTTCCTCGGAAATGGGGGTCCGCACCACGTCCGGCTCGTCATGGCCAACGGTCACTTCCTGACGGACGGGTTCTTCAACCACGTACTTGCGCAACCGGAGCGTGCCGGTCTCGCGCCGTTCCCGGTTGATCACCAGACGCTCTTCATGACGAACCACGGATGCGGCCCGGTCATCGCGCATTTCTTCACGCTGCGGATCACGCGGGTCCTGTCCGGGAACGCTGTTCTGTACTGCCATCCTGACCTCCTGAAAGAGTGTGTTCCCGAGATTATCAGCCGGGTTATGTTCCGGCCTACCGTGTAGCATTTGGAGCTACCCGGGTGGGTCCCGAAAGGATGAGCTGATGAGCTATTCGGATGATGGCAACGGATATTTCACGCGCGCCCTGGACGCCGAGGACCGGGGTGAGCTCTCGCAGGCCGAAACCGCGTACCGGCAGGCCATCGAGTTGTTCAAGGAGACCCGGCAGACCCAGCGTGAACTCGCCGCGTGCCACTACAATCTGGGCCACCTGTACGTGGTCATGAATGTGCGGGACAAGGCCATCACCGAGTACCAGCGCTGCCTGGAGTACTTCGGGCAGATTTCGGACAGCAGTAAACCCAAGGGCCGCGCGCACTTGATCGTGGGGTCCCTGTTCGTGGAGGACCGGGACTACCCGCGGGCCGAATCCCACTTACTCGATGCCCTCGGGCAGTACTTGGACGCCCCGCACGATCCTCAGGACCAGGCCGAGTGTTACGTGAACCTCGCTCGCGTCTACAACGCCACCAAGCGCCGGGCGCAGGCTGTGACGGCGTACAACCGGGCATTGGATTTCTACCAGGAGACACCGGGTTCCCAGCGCGACCAATCGGATTGCTACACCGAGCTGGGCATCGTCTATCAGGACCTGGGCAAACTGGAGGAATCCGCCGCCGCTTACGGGCAGGCCGCCAGATTGCGCCAGCAGATCACCCATCGCCACCACAAACACAAACATAAGGGTTCCGAGTCATGAGTTTTCCGCTGATTTTCGGTTGCATGGCCCTGGGTGGGCCGTGGGATCGTTCCGAGATCACCAGCACCCAGTTCGACGCCGCTCACACCGCAGTGCGCGCAGCTCACCGGGCCGGGTTCGAACTATTCGACCACGCGGACATTTACGCCGCTGGCAAGTCCGAGGCGGTGTTCGGCCGCATCCTCGCCGAGGACCCAGAATTGCGACGGGGCATCCGGTTGCAGACCAAGTGCGGTATCCGCCTGCCGGGCAACACCGGGCCCGAGGGCTCCCCGGTGCACTACCGCCTGGACCGTGACACCATCCGGGCAAGCCTCGAGGGGTCGTTGCAGCGCCTGGGCGTGGACAGTGTGGAACGGCTGATCCTGCACCGGCCGGATCCCTTGACCACCCTGGGAGAAGCAGCCCAGGCCCTGGATGACCTGCGCTCCGAGGGGTTGATCAACTCTGTGGGGTTGTCCAATATGACCCTGCGCCACGTGGCGGCCTTCCAGCAGGTCCTGAGCACCCCGTTGACCGCGGTCCAAATTCAAATGAGCCTGGCCCACCGTGACTTCGTGGAGACCCAGGTGCTGGGTAATCAGAGCGAAGGCACCGAGTACAACTTCCCTGAGGGCTTGCTGACCCACTGCGTCGCGGACGAGATCGAGGTTCAGGCGTGGGGTGCCATGGCGAACGGTATCTACTCGGGCCGTGGCGCCCCGGAAGGTGACCCGACCGCGGAGGCCACGAGCGGCGTCGTCACACGCTTGGCCGAACGGATGAATGTCTCCCGCGAGGCTGTGGTGGTGGGCTGGCTGCTACGCCACCCGTACGCAATCCGCCCGGTAGTGGGCACCACGAACCCGGAGCGAATCCGGGCGTGCACCCAGGCTCCGGAAGCCGCCGCGCACATGACCCACTCGGACTGGTACGAGCTGTGGACGGCCGCCCGCGGGCATGCGCTTCCATGAGCGTCACAGAACCGAGGGGTATCGTCCGCAGTGGGGGCTTGACCAGGGCACTAATGATCGTCATCAAACGGTGACCTAGACACGCTTGCCCCTGACAGCCCACATGACTATTTTCTTTTGTAAAGAAGCCGTCGCGGGCTGCGACGGTTAACAGGGAGAGTATCCATGAACCGACCTTGGCTTACCCGAACGCCCGGACACGTGGTGTGCAACCCGAACGAGTTCAGTTACCGCACCGACCATCCCGTGGTGGAAGCCACGGCGACCCGGTCGTTGACGGTCGATGAACACACCACGGTGGAGTTGCGGGTCAACCCCGGCCAGCACCAACTGGTCATCACTCACCGCAACGATCATTGGGTGGAGACGATCGGCCTTTTCGACGACGCCGCCCCGGATCTTCCGGTCCTCCGGCGCCTTCCCAACCCCACAGGTTTCGCCACCGATTTCGAAGTGGGTTGCACGGTGACCTCCCACTCGCAGCGCGGACTGGTCAAAACGTTGACCCAGTTGCGTGATCGGCTGGACAGCGCACCGTTGGCCGTGTGCGTCCAAGACGCTGACGAGCCCACCGCGATCACCGCGGCGTGCTGTCATGTCGACCCCGTGGAAAACGCACTCATGTGGTGGACCTGGCGGACCCTGCCCGAATCGGGCTGTGTGATCCGCACCCGGGCGCAATTGCATCTCACGGCCGTGCCGCAGGGCCTCGCGGCGTAGCTTGGCTCGCCCATAGCTCTACGCCGTGAGTGGTCGCGCGTTCTCAGAACGGGGACGGTGCCGTGTACGGCTCCAGTAGCTCTCGCTGCTCCTTGGTGATGCGCAGCACGGTCTGTGTTTCCGGGACGAACAGCGCGAGCTGGGTTTGGGCCCGAATGCAGGGAGCGCCGTCGGCGGCGTCGACAATTTCGAATCCGAGAGCGAGCGTGGCCGCCTTGGCCGAAACGACCCAAACGCGGACCTCCGTGGGCACGTTGCGGTAGGCCAGCGGGCGCAGATACTTGACGCGGTGCTCGGCGATGAGCGCCTGCGTGCCCTCCGGCAGAACCGAGAAGAGCGGGATCTTGGCCGGCGCCACCTGCTCGCCGGTGCCCACGGGTACGCCGAAGGCCGCGATGCGCGCTTCTTCGAGTACCCGCATGACCTCTACGTTGTTCACATGGCCGTACGGGTCCATGTCACCCCAGCGCAGCGGAACCTCGCACGTGACGGAGCGTTCCAGGTACTCGTTCGATCGCATGTGTACGCTCCTCGCGTGCGGATTTTTCCTCCCGGCCGGCAGCTCACGTGGCTGCCGGGGATGAATGAGATGATATCCGCGTCCGTGTTGCGATGGAGGTATTCGAGTGGCGATTCAGGGGCCCGCCGCAACCGAGCGACGGCGTTGGCCCGCGCGGCTGGCCGCGGTCTTGGTACTGGTCTTCGTTGCGTGGCTGGCCGTGTGTTGGGCCGTGCTGGAGCATCCCCGCACCGAGGAACCTGCCGTGTCCGACGCTCTGCTCGTGCTCGGCCCCCCGGACACCCAGCGCATGGCCACGGCGCAGGAATTGATGGAACGTGGCATCGCTCCCGTCCTGGTGATCGCCACCCCGGATGCGCAACCTGGCGACTCGCCCGCCATGGTCCAGTACTACGAGGACAAGGAATTTTGCGCCCCGCGCGCCGACTTCGAGGTCATGTGTTTCGAGCCCAACCCGTCCACCACCCAGGGTGAAGCTATCGAGCTGCGCGACCTGGCCGCCGAACGCGGCTGGGATACAGTCACCGTCGTGACGTTCAAGCAGCACGTACCGCGGGCGCGCATGATTCTGGAACGGTGCTACGGCGGCGAGTTGCGCATGGTCGCAACCGATTATGAGTTCACGCCGCTGCGCGCAGTGCTCCAGTATGTGTATCAAAGCGCTGGGTACGTGAAAGCGTGGCTCACCCCCGGCTGCGACCAACAGCTGCCGGGCAACCCGAAAGAGCTGGAGTGAGGTTCTCATGGGTGATCTTCAGTGCCCCGCGACCATGATTTTCGTCGCCGACGCCGCCACCGCCGATTCCCTGCCCACCTCACGTTTTCGGGTGGCCCAGGTGCTGTTTCCGGACGTGCGCACGCCCGGTGACCTGGTGGGAGCCGTCGAAAGCACCGCGGACGAGTACCGCGGCGAATGCGTTGCCGTAGTAGCGCCGCGGGCGCTCGTGAACGAGGCATTGACGGAGACATCCGCACACGGATCAACGCCACCTGCTACCGACGCCCCGTGGGTTGCGGTGGAGGTGGATTCCTCCGGTTGGAAGCTGCTGCCCACGAATTGGTGACTGCGCTTATGCGTGTCTGAACACGTTTCTAACGTGGGGCTTCATGAGTGATAACCCCGCGATCGGAGAATTCGTGTTGACCGTGATGCCCCGGTGATGGGCCCGAGCCATGCCGCGTGTGGTGCTGCTGCCTGGGTGGCGCTGACCGGTGACTACACCCTGGAGTTGGCCGACTTTTCCGTTCCCATTGGGTTCGGCGTGCTCCCCGTGGGAGACGCGGGCGTGGTGACCGGTGCATTGATCTGCGCCGGCGCGGCGCTGTTGCCCGACATCGATCACCCCAGCGGGACCGTGGCGCGCTCCCTGCCGCCGTTCTCTGGGTGGCTGTCTCGGATCGTGGCTCGGTTGTCCGGGGGCCACCGGCGAGGCACGCATTCGGTGATCGGACTGCTCGTGTTCACCCTGCTGGCATGGTTGTCGCAGAACGCCGCACTGCCCGTGGGCGATGGGCTGCGGAGGCTGGCTCAGTCGAGTGGTGATGGTTCCGCTCCCAACGTTGTTGAAGCCCTGCCCGGGCAGGTGTGGCCACTTGCTGCCGTGCTGTCCGTGTTACTGATCGCCTTCGCCGTGAAGGTCCTGGCCTTCCTTCCCGATCGGATCTCGCACGCCAACTGGTTGGTGGCCATCTGCCTTGGCGTAGTGGTGGCGATCAAACCCCCGGACCATCCGTGGTGGTTCGTCATTGCCGTCGCACTGGGCTGTGCTGTTCACATGCTCGGGGACATGGTCACTACCCAGGGCATTCACTTGCTGTGGCCGTTGCGCACTCGCCTGCCGGTTCCGTCCACGTTCTATCGAGGCAAATCCTTTGTGCGCTTTCCCGTTCTGGGCAAGGCCGGATCCGGCATGGAACTCGCGGTGCTGACCCCCATCAGCCTGTACGCGGTGGTTGGTTTAGCCTGCGCCTTAGCCGCCTGGAGTGGGGTGACTTTGAGCTGATGCGGTTGTGGCGGGTCGCCGTTCACAGCGATTCGCCAAACGGCCCACGCATCGGGTAGGCTACTCAACGTTGTTCACCGGCGAAAGTTGCGTGAACCAACAAGCGCGAGTGGCGGAATAGGCAGACGCGCACGGTTCAGGTCCGTGTGCCCGAGAGGGCGTGGGGGTTCAACTCCCCCCTCGCGCACCACAGCAAAACCGGCTGTTGACAAGGCGAAATGCCTTGTTGACGGCCGGTTTTTCGTTGTCCGTCACCGCACATGCTTGCGAGGGTAGCCGCCAGCGACATCTGAGGTCGAGGTACGTCGCTTTTAGGCGACTTAGAGTGCGTTCTCGCGCCACAGATGTCAGAGCCTTCGGGGCCCACCGTGGAGCACAACCCCCAGGAGCCTCGTGACTGACGTTACGACCCAGACTCCCCTGCCACTGCATTCTGATCGACAGTGGAACCTAACATTGGTCGAATTCTGGCTCTACCGTCGATCACTCTGCATGTTGATCTCGTGTGAGGGCTTTACCGTCTACCAGCCTGCAGCCGGCTCCCGCGCGAGGGCTTTACCGTCGACCAGTTTTCATCCAACACCCGGGCCCCGGTTCTATCGTTGATTACTTTGCACCCGGTTCTAGAGCCATGGCGTTGCCGTCGACCTGGCTGCGCTCCCTCGCACCGGTGGGTCCGAGCATCGTCCATAGTGCAGGTGGGAGAACCGTTGCATGAGCACACTCGATGACGCCTTGGACCTGGCCGCTTCACATGGCCTACGCCCATCCCCCGACAGCGCCATCGTAGTCGAAGCCGGGTAGGACTACCGCGTCATCATGGCCAGTGGCGAATCCGGACATCAATGGGTATTGCGGATCCCACGCCGTCCGGACGTTTCCAAGGGCATGGACACCGAAGTCCGCACTTCGATTTCGTCGCTCCGATTCTTCGCTCGGAAAATGTCGCGGTTCCGGACTGACAGATTCGCACTCCGGAGCTGATTGCCTATCCGCCCCTCCCCGGTTCTCCGGGCCTGACACTGTCCGATGGCGGAGAACCCATCCGGCATATGGACCCGGCCGACCCGGATTATGCCGCCCGCGGGGTCGGCTGTTGGCACGTTTGCATTCCTTCGGCGCGGCGGAGGCCGAAGCCGCAGGTGTCGAGGTCCACTCCCCCGAGCACGTACACCAGACATGGCGGGACGACGTCGCTCAGGTGAGTGAGGCGTTCAACGTGGCCCCCTGAGATGGCCAATCCGAGAGCCTGAGCCAGCCGGGGCGTCGTCGCTCGCGGGAAACCGGAGAGGCCAAGGACCCTAGACTCCAGATTGCATCCACCCGCCCAACACTCTTGCTACCCATCCCCGCGCCTGGAACCGTGGAGATATGACGGGACACGGTAATACACCGAACCATGAAGACCTGGTTACTGCTTTGGAAGATGCACGTGAACATGTTAAACGCATTCCCGACGATGGCTGGGCAGCGCAAGCTGCTGGTCTCGACTGGACGTGCCGAGAGACCGTGGCGCACATCCTGGACGATCTGGGCTCCTATGCGATGTTACTGTCAGGCGCTCATCGCCACGAGGGATACACCCCGCTCATGGAGTTTACCCCGGTACCCGGTCGTACCGAAGGGACGTTCTGGCCCGAAGAGGAAGGCGGCACCCCGGCGATCCTCGATTGTCTCGGCGACGTGGGTGGCCTACTCGTTGCCGTGATCGCGACGGCACCGGCGGATCGAATCGGGTGGCACCCGTTCGGAGATCCGGATCGCACTGCGCTGGCCGCCATGGGGATCACCGAACTGGTCCTGCACACCCACGACATTTTGACCGCACACGACATGGACTACCGCGGCCCCGAAGGACCCGTATCCAAGTCCCTGGATCGCATTTTCCCTCACGCAACCACAACCCGCACGCAGGACTCGTGGCATGACCTACTCACAGCCACGGGGCGCACAGCCGAAACCCGCGGGATCCCCTGGCGCTGGAATTCCTCCGCCTAATCACGGCGGAACCACCCGGGTCACGGCTGACAGGAGTCGCCAAATACCGAGTTCAACTGTGCATCAAGAGCAGCCTGCGCCGCCGCAGCGTCGAGGGCACTACTGAGCACATGGATGCCCAAACCGTCGGCGAGAGCGAGCAACCCCGTGGCAGTCTCATCAGGGTTGATGTCACCGACCATGGCACCCGAGTCCACAGCCGATCGAAGAATCTGACCCAGGTATCCCCTGAGCTGATTGTTGCTCTCGCTCAACCGCCGGGCCGCCGCCGGCCTGGTCGCCGCATAGGACAGGAACGTCAGGGCAACTCGAGCATCAGACAGGCTGGATTCGCTGTCCGGAAGGAGGGATAACAGAATCACACGGACCAGGCTCTGCGGGTCCGGTTCCGCACCCAGCTCGGAAATGGCCACTTGCATACGATCGCCGAACCGCACACTGGAGGACTCCATGGCGAACTCCATTATGGAATCCTTGCTGGGGAAGTAGTGCTGCACCATGCCGGCCGTAACTCCGGCCTGGGCAGCCACGCGGGCCAGCGCAGCTGCGATCAGTTCCTTACGCTCTTCGTGGTGAACTATTTTCGGCACCCGAATATCGTTTTACATCGCCGGAAAACTGGGGTTCGTTGACGATGAAATCCGGCGTCATCATACTCATGCAGGCATCCAGGTCATGACGCTCGAGCGCGGCGAACGCCTCGTGCATGATGGTGACTTTCTCGGGCGGGGTGAGGAGCCCGCTTCGGTATCGTGGGGGTTTCCATGACCGCAGCACCGAAGGGTCCACAGTGAGCGGAAGCAACGCTGCGGCAGCCAACCGCCCGCGTCGGCGCACGACACTGATCGCACTGCTAATCCTCTTTGCCCTGACCGGCGTCCTCATCGTTTTCGGACCCGCCATCGCCAAGAACTTCCGCATAGACGACGGCCACCTGTATCTGGGGCCGGAATGCAGTGTCGAGACGTCGGGCGGCACCAGCAACCTCAGCCGTGATGAGGTCAAGCTCGCCACCACGGCAGTAGCGTTGGCCGCTCGCGGAGCACAGACCCCTGACATCTCCGGAATCGACCCGGCGGTCATCCAGCGACTTGCAGAGGGCCCGCCCGACGACGCCGGTCCAAGCCTTCGCTGCGAAGGTACCGCCGCGGACGACCTACCCGAGCAAGAACTCACGCCCACCGGCCTGACACCGCGCGCCCAGCACGCGCTTGAGGAGATGACCGCGGTCTTCGGCAATCAACCGCTGGGTGGGTTCGCCCCCGGAGGCGTCAGCCAGGGCCACGGGGCCGAGTCCACGCATTACAGCGGTCGCGGCATCGACATTTTCTTCCGCCCGATCACCGAAGAGAACCGTCGCGAGGGGTGGATTCTCGCCCAGTGGCTGATCGCTCATGCCGATAATCTGGACATCCAGTACGTGATCTTCGACGATAAGATCTGGAGCGCCCACAGCTCCCGCGGACACTGGCAGACCTACGATGCTCCCGAACCGGCCAACGACATCCTGCGCCACCGAGACCACGTACACGTGGATGTTCTCCGAGGTGAACCCCGGTAGCACGTAACCGGTTACTCAACCCACTACTGTGCCCCTGCGACCCTGGACGCAGCCGCGGCAAATGTCCCAGGACAAGACTTCCCGAGCCGAAAGCCACCACATGACACCCACTCCCCCGCTACGGCTCAAACCCTTCGCCGCCACCGACGTCCCGTTTTTCGCAAACATGGCCACGGACCCGCGGGTCACGAAATACGTGGGCGACGGGAGCATCTGGGACCAGGCCACCATTGCGGAGAAAACCACCAACGCGCTCCGGGACGCTCCTTTGCATGAGGAGGGCGCAGCCCGCTGGTTTGTGGCCCTCCACGAGGATCAGCCCGTGGGCATCTTTGTCTCCACACGTCGAGAACCCGGTGTGGAGATCGGTTATTGGGTACCTCCGGAGCACTGGGGGCAGGGAATCGCGGGCGCCATGGTCGACGCCGGCCTGGGGACCATCCCCGCGCTGTACGACTCGGACAACGTGGTCGCGCGCGTTGACCCGGACAATGCGGCGTCGGCGAGGGTGCTGACCCGGCGAGGCTTCCGCGCAACCGGGTGCGAAAACGGCTTGGACCGGTACACGCGGGAGGTGCCCTCTTCCGCGGCCTCGTGATCAGGCGTTGAATGGGCCCAACAGACGCACCGCAAGAACCGCCCCGAAGGTCCGTGATGACCAGCAACGACCCGGAACGCATTGCCTCCGCACCCAAACTGAACCAGCCCGCCGCCGCACCGCCGGTTGTCGGACGAAACGCTTTCGACGCCGCGCTGGCCCAGCAAGTAGCCCGTGAGAAGGAAGTGACGCGACATAACGACCGGGTCTCGGCCGAGCGGCGTCGGCTTCCCATGGTGGAAGTCGAGAACTATGCGTTCGAGGGCCCGGATGGCCCTATCAGGCTGACCGAGCTGTTCGGCGAGCACTACCTGCTGCTGGTACAAAACGTGATGTTCGGCCCGGACTGGGAGCAAGGCTGCCCCAGTTGCACCTGGGCCGTGGACAACCTGCCTGCCAACATGGGACGGGTGACGGAGAACGGGATCGCGTTCGCCATGATCTCCCAGGCGCCCATTGAAAAGCTCGAGGCCTGGCGAACAAGGAACGGCTGGCCGCACCTGTGGGTCTCCTCGCACGAGACCAGCTACCACTACGACTGGGGCTGGACCCGCACGAACGACCAGGGCGAGGAGTGGCAGCTGCCCGGGTATTCGTACTACCTCCTCAAAGACGGCGTGCCGTACCTGACGTACATGACGACGGCGCGCGGCACCGAGGCCATCCTGCCCACCGCACACATCATGGACCGGACCGTGTATGGACGCCAGCAAGATTGGGAGAACAGCCCTGAGGATTGGCCTCAATACCCTACCTATGGTTAGGGCGTGGCTGTCCTCCCAGAACACCGCAATGTCTGACCAGGTCAGATCAACCGCGTGTCACGGTCACCCGGCCGGTGCTGCGATTCCATGTGGCCACGCGTCCATTGGAGAACTTCTGCTGAACACCCTGAGCCACCGCATATTCATTGGTCACCGGGTAACCCCAATTGTGTTCGTGGCCGGCGGCGCGCCAAGCGGAGCCGATGCCTCCGGTCAGCTTCACAACCCGAGCACCGGTCTTCGGCGACCACAGTGCGCGGTTGACGACCCCGCCGCGGCGAAAGTCCTGATAGGCGCCTCCCGCCAGGGAACGTTCGGCATGCGCGGGGTATCCCCACGCGCGTTCATAACCGGCTTTCTTGTACGAGGTGCCGATGGCCCCGCCCCACTTCACGGGAGCAGCCGGGGTCTGCGGGCTCCAGTAGTAGGTGTACCCGCGGGTGAATCCTTGGTACACGCCACCGAGGAATCCGGTGGATCGTTCCGCCGAGGTGGGCTGGCCGTACTTGGCCGCCCCACCCGTGCTCAGATAACTCGTTCTGATGCCGCCCTTCAGCAGGGAGCTGGTCTGTGCCACGGCCGTTGCGCCGCCCACGTTGGGCAACGCTTGAAGATCATGACCGATCAGGGCTGCCGGGTTGTAGCCGTAATGATCGACTCCCTGCAGGGTCCGCAGGCCCGCGCGGCCGAATCCGGCGTTCTTGTAGACCTTATGACCCTGGGACGCGGCCGCCTTGGCCGACCACTCGGGCGGGTTGGTGTTGCCCTTCACATCAGCGGATCCGGCGTGCCACGTCACGGGTAAGCTGCGGACAGCCGCGTTGGGGGCCGTTTGCATGGGATTCGCACCACCACCACCGATGAGCGTGACGCCACCACCGCGGATCCAGTTCTGCCGATCGGCCAGAACCTCGTACGTGATGAACTCGGCCCCGCCGGAGTAACCGGCCAACCACACGCGTGAGGTGTCCAAACCGTAGCTGCGGACCAGGGAGTCCTTGAGCGAGCGGAAGTACTGCCCGTTCTTGTCGATGTCCTCCCACCAGGTGATGCCGTCGCCGGTGGTCTTCTTGTCGGGAGAGATCGGGACCACCAGGATCATGTTCTTCTTGCGAGCCTCAGCAGCCATGGCCTTCAGGTTGCTTCCACCGGGGTTGTGGACCCAGGTTTCCTGGGTTTTCCAGTAGTCACCACCGAAGTAGAACAACACACCAACGGGCTTGGTGCGATCAATGCCGTCCGTGTAGATGTGATAACTGGACTTCATGCCGTGGGCGGAGAAGGGTTTGAAGTGGGTGGTGGCCGGTGGGGTAGCCGTGGCCACCTGCACCGCGGGAGCCTCCGCAATGTGCGCAGACGTGGGAGCTGCGGTCGCTGCGGGGGACAGCGAGACCACCAGACCCAAGGACAGGGCTGCAGTGGGCAGCACAAAAGAGCGTAAGAAGCGCATGGGGGGATGCTTTCTAAGGGGGGTATGAAGTTATGACGGACCACGTGTGCCGGGGGGAGGACACCGTGGTGGCCAGGCATTATCAGGGGGATGAGGCCGGGCCAAGAACACATCTTGCCAGGTCAGAGGGCTCCTGAAAAGTAGTGAGCGAATATGAAGAACTCTTCAGAAGGTAGTGCGACAGTCGTGGCCGGCCCGCCGAGGTCTCAGTCCCTCATCCGCTCCACGATCTCGGTGAGGCGATTCGCTTCCCGATCGCTGAGTACCACTCCCACCTCACGGACCTTGTGCACCACGTGGCTCGGCTCGAGCGACGTCCGCACCGTGGGTTCACCGAGCGCTCGAACGGTCATTCCGGATTCGGTCACCGTCACGTGCCCCTCCGGGGTGTGCTTCATGACCATCAGGTGATTCAGGAACACCGATGTCGGGTCCGTCGATGTCCTGGTGTGGCCCATCTCGACGTCCGCCGGGTGCACGGTGGATTCGTCCAGCACGTGTTCCAACTCGCCCCCGCGCCGGAACGCCCACAGTGGCCAGCCTGCGTCGTCGATGCGCCCGACCGAGAACACGCGCTCCCCCTCGGTTCGCTCGGCACCTTCGACCAAGGAAATCGGACCGGTCACGCTGAACCCGAACCCGGGATCGCACAGGTAGCGAGCGCCGTCGACGTCCACGAGCACCGTCATGTGAGTGCGCGGACTGTCCAAGCCGCGTACACGCCCGAGGGCGCGCCGAACGCGGAACCCCAGCGTTTCCAGCGCCGCAGCGAACAGCTGGGAATGCTCGAAGCAGTAGCCCCCACGACGCCGCTCCACCAGTTGGGCGTGGACGGTCGCCGGCTTCACGCCCGGGTGATCGCCCAGCAGAACTTCCACGTTGCTGAAGGGAAATGTGAACACGTGCGCGCGGTGCAGCCGTTCGAGTAGGTCAAGATGTGGAGGTCCAGGTTCGACACCCACGGCGCGTAGGTAACCGGCTACGTCGAACTCACCGACCCGCCATTCAGAAACCGCCGCGGTGCCTTCTGCCATCACGCTCTCCTCGTTGAATCGTCCGCAGTGCAATTTCGTCGACGCTACGTCCAGAATCACCGTTCTCTTGGGTTTTACCGTCGATTAGGATGCATCCCTTGGTCACCAATGGCTTTACCGTGCATCAGTCTGCACGGTTCTCAG
>NZ_JAUNPE010000039.1:0-3884 GCF_030536815.1 Kocuria sp. | reverse complement strand
CAGCGGCGAGAACGACCCGCCGCCAAGGACTCACGTTGCGAGTCGGATCAGTTGCTTACCGCCCGGCGTTCTGCTCGTAGTCGGTGAATGCGGCAATGAGTTCTTTCCAGATCCGCTCGGCAACCTCAGGGTTCAGTCCGGCGTCGAGTGCCTGCTCGCGGCGTGCCCGCAGAATCGACTCCACACGTACGGGGTCGTGGGCGTCCTGAATCCCCTCGCCGGCTTTCACTTCACCGGCCCGGGCCACAAAGGACTGCCGTTCGGCGAGGAGAGTAATCAGCTGCGCGTCGATGTTGTCGATTGCTGCGCGGACCTGTTCGATGTTGTGCGGCATTTGAGCGTCCATAACGCCACACTAACGGCTCTCCCACGTGCTCGGACAAGCATGTTTCAGTCCGTGCCGGCTTCAACTCACCGGGTGGCTGCCCCGTGTTGCTCGATGAGCGGCGTTGTCGACATTCCGGAACCCTACTTCCCCACCCGCGAGGCCAGCGCGGTGACCGCGGCCTTGACCCCGGTGGACAGCGTGGGCTCCATGACCGGCGCAAAGAACGGTGAGTGGTTCACGGGGACTGGTCCGTCACCCTCGAGGACTTCCGCTGGATGACCGCCGAAGAACCAGAACACGGAGGGCACGTCAATGGCCTCGGCCAACGCGCCGAAGTCTTCCGAACCCATCATGGGCTCCACCTCGACTACGCAGTCCTCACCGAGCTCACGCTTGAACTCGTCAATTGCCGCAGCGGTGGCCTGGGGGTCGTTGTAATTCCGAGGAAATTGCGACAGCACCTCAATGGTCGGCTCGGGAGCACCGGACGCGGCGGCCTCCGCAGAAATGATACGGCGCAGGGACGCCAGCACCTTCTCGCGGATTGCCGGATCGAAGGTGCGCACATTCAGCGTGAACTCCGCGGTCGCCGGAATGATGTTTTCCTTCAACCCGCCGTGGAACGTCGCAATCGTGACGACCGCCGCGCGCCGCGGGTCGATTTCGCGCGAGACCACGGCCTGGATGCGGGTGATCATGTGCGCGCCCAGCACGATCGGGTCAATGGAATCCTGCGGCTGCGACGCATGCGCGCCCTGACCGTGAATTGTGATCTTCCATGAATCCGCCAGGGCCATCGCATCGCCCATCGCATAGTTGATGGTCCCGGCCAACGCGGGCATCACGTGCTGGCCGTACACCACCTCGGGCTTGGGCGCCTTGTCCCACAGCCCGTCCTCGAGCATCGCCTGTGCACCGGCCGCGGTCTCCTCACCCGGCTGGAAAATCCACACGATGGTCCCGGACCACGCGTCGGTCGCGCCGGCGAAGATTTCCGCCGCCGCGAGCGCCGCGGACATGTGCGTATCGTGCCCGCACGCGTGCATCACGGGCACCTCGGTGCCATCGTCAAGCTGTCCCGTGGCCGTGCTCGCGTACTCCACGCCGGTGTCCTCGGCCAGGGGCAGGGCGTCCGTGTCCGCACGGAAAGCGACCACGGGCCCCTCCCCGTTATGCAGTACGCCGACGACGCCGCTGCCGCCACAGCGGAAATTCTCGATTCCCAGCGCGGTCAAGCGCTCCTCGATCAGATCCGCGGTGCGGTGTTCCTGCATGGACAGCTCCGGTGCCGCGTGGAGTTCGCGGTAGAGATCATGCATGCGGCCCCGAAGGTCATCAGTGAGTTCAAGTGACTGAGCGGTCATGAAAAGTGATTCCTAACGGTTGCGGGTGTCGGCGAGTTGGGCGTCCTCGGAGTCGTCCACGAGGCGCGCGGAGCGGTCCCTCAGGAACCATGCCAACACGGCGGTGGCGATCACGGCAATGGCCGTACTGAAGAACGCCAGCGACGGAATGGCCGGAACCAGCAGGAACACCACCGAGGCCGAGACCACGATGGCAATGATCGTGGCGCGCAACTGTTTGAGCGAGACGATGGCCTGAACGACCACGGCGCCCAGCACGGAAGCCAGGATGTAGGTCTGCACCACCTTGGTGACGTCCTGCGGGATCACGCTCACGAGCCACGTGCCCATGAAACCTACGAAGATCAACAGCGAGAACAGGTGCACCATGGCCGCGCCGCTGATCGCCATGACCGCAGCCAGCTCACCGCGGCGGGTACCCGGCTTGGCATTCACGGCAGACTGCGCAATCAATGCGGAGGGCAGCAACTTGTTGGAGATGTTGCCGATCATGAACGCCTGATACATCGAGGCCTGCCCGAGGATCGGGTAGTAGGTCAGCGGCTCCACGACCCAGATCACCGCGAATGTTCCCGCAATGGCGAGGAACGCGGTGAGGATCTTGGTCTGGTCCACTTGCAGGCCGCTGAAGAACACCAGGTAGGCCGGGCCCGCGAGCGAAATCAGCAACCCCGCGATCATGGTGAGGCGACCCCAGCGGGCGGTGGTGCGGTCAAAAGTCTGGAGAGCGGCGTCGTGGCCGGTCACTGTAGTCATGAGTTAGTCCTTTGAGATCTCAGAAACCGATTCAGGCCGCGAACAGCCCGGAGGAGACAGCCACGTAGGTCAGCACCAGTGCCGTGAGGATGGCGATGCCCAAGGCCCATTCGCGTAGCCACGTGAGGTTGAGCTGCTTGGCCAGGAACAGGCATGCGCCCATCACGGCCGCCGACGAGAAGAACGCCACCACGTGATAACCGGACTTGGGCAGCTCGCCGAATCCGAGGGCGAAGAATGCTGCGAGCATGGCGGCACCGGGAACCACGAACATCACGGCCGGGTTCACGCGACGCAGCTTGGCGTCACCGCGTTTGAGGATGGGCGTGAAAATCAAGGTGGCGAGCATCCACATGGCCCCGCCCAGGCTCATGGCCATGAACGCCACGGCGAACACGCCCTGCGTGTAGGTGGGCCCGCCCAGCTCGGCCTCCATGGTGCCGGCGGCAATACTCGCGGCGGCGGTTTCGTAGGAGACGGAACCGATCAAGCCGATACGCACCAGCACGGCGGGCGTGCCGAACACGGTGAGCAGGGCAACGGCCACGAGCACCACTGCCAGCGACGGGCCGATGGCGGACACCGCACCGGTGCGGAACGAGGTCTTGAGTTCGTCGGAGGTCATGCCCACGGCGGGTGCGGCCTGCCTGACCGCACGGACGTAAATGAGGGTCTGAACAATGATGACTGCAAAGACACCCAGGGCGCAGATCCACAGGATCGGGGTGTTGGCTGCGGCCAGAATGTCCGTTGAACCGCTGTCGATAGCAGTGGGGATGCGCATGGGGACTCCGAGGGCTGGGCAAATTGAACGCCCCCATCAAAACACACGGCGTGACCCGTGTCACGAAAAATCTCACATTTTCGTTCGACGGGCCACGCTTTAGGTGGTGTTTTTTACATAGTCACCGTGGCTACAGTGATTAATCGCTCACCGCGGCACCCCCGCCCGAGTCCGGGCGATAAGCGGTCGAGCCGGCGTCAGCGGCGGCGTCGCCGGTCGCGCCGAGCTCGGCACCGGCGTCCGCGCGCTCCTCGGAACTCTCGTGGCCATCCGTGTGGCCGTGGCCCTTCTTGCCGAAGGGCAGCAGGTGCACGATCAGCACAATGATCGCGCCCCACACCAGGCCCAGCAGGAGCGAGAAGAACGTCTCGATCAGCCACGCGAGCGCACCGCCGATACCCGCAACGTGGTGGGCGGGTTCGGCCAGGTGGTGGACCCATTCGTAGGGAGCGGTGAGGCCCAACTCGTCCATGCCGACCAGGATGATGTGGCCACCCACCCACAGCATGGCGAATACACCCACGATGGAAATGATTTTCAGCACCCAGGGCATCGCCTTGACCAGCGCCATACCGAACTTCTGCGCGCCTTCGGATTCGCGCTTGGCCATGGACAGGCCGATGTCGTCCATCTTCACGATCAGCGCGACAAA
>NZ_JAUNPE010000199.1 GCF_030536815.1 Kocuria sp. | reverse complement strand
TGACCAACAAGTACGCGGAGGGTTACCCCGGCCGCCGGTACTACGGCGGCTGCGAGCACGTGGACGTGATCGAGCAACTGGCCATCGACCGGGTCAAGGACCTGTTCGGTGCCGAGCACGCCAACGTGCAGCCCCACTCCGGGGCGCAGGCCAATGCGGCGGCGATGTTCGCGCTGCTGAACCCCGGGGACACGATCCTGGGGTTGAACCTGGCCCACGGTGGCCACCTGACCCACGGCATGAAACTGAATTTCTCGGGCAAGCTCTACAACGTGGTCGCCTACGGCGTGTCGGAGGAGGACCTGGAGATCGACATGGCCGAGGTCGAGCGCCTCGCCGTGGAACACCGGCCCAAGCTGATCGTGGCCGGCTGGTCCGCCTACACCCGCCAGCTGGATTTCGCGCGCTTCCGCGAGATCGCGGACCAGGTGGGGGCCTACCTCATGGTGGACATGGCCCACTTCGCCGGTCTGGTGGCCGCCGGCCTGCACCCCAATCCCGTGCCCCACGCGGACGTGGTGACCACCACCACGCACAAGACCCTGGGCGGCCCGCGCGGCGGGGTGATCCTGTGCAAGCAGGAGCTGGCCAAGAAGATCAACTCCGCGGTGTTCCCGGGCCAGCAGGGCGGCCCGCTCGAGCACGTGATCGCCGCGAAAGCCGTGGCGTTCAAGTACGCCGCCGGCGAGGAGTTCAAGGACCGGCAGCGCCGCACGCTCGAGGGCGCCAAAATCCTGGCCGAGCGACTGCTGCACGACGACCTGGCGGAGCAGGGGATCGGGCTGGTCAACGGCGGCACGGACGTGCACCTGGTGCTTGTGGATCTGCGCAACGCCCAGCTGGACGGCAAGCAGGGCGAGGACCTGCTGCACCGAGTGGACATCACGGTCAACCGTAACGCGGTGCCTTTCGACCCGCGCCCGCCCATGGTCTCCTCGGGGTTGCGGATCGGCACCCCCGCGCTGGCCACTCGGGGCTTCGGCCCCGACGAGTTCCGCGAGGTGGCCGACATCATTGCCCGGACCTTGCTGACCGACGCCGACGACGCCGCCGCCCTGGACGCCCTGCGCGAACGCGTGAACGCCCTGGCCGCAGCCTTCCCGCTCTATCCCGAACTTTCGGCGGGCAACGCCAGCGCCGAATCCACCCATGACCACGCCGAAGCGGCGATGAACGGAGTGTCCTGATGGCTGACCTCTTGCCGGACCACCCGGATTTTCTGTGGCGCAACCCGGATCCCAAACCCTCCTACGACGTGGTGATCGTCGGCGGTGGCGGGCACGGGCTGGCTACCGCCTACTACCTGGCCAAGCACCACGGGATCACCAATGTGGCGGTGCTGGAAAAGGGATGGCTGGGCGGCGGCAACATGGCCCGCAACACCACCATCATCCGCTCCAACTACCTGTGGGACGAGTCCTCGGGGATGTACGAGCACTCCTTGAAGTTGTGGGAGCAGCTGCCGGACGAACTCGAGTACGACTTCCTGTTCTCCCAGCGCGGGGTGCTGAACCTGGCCCACACTCTGCAGGACGTACGTGAAAGCACACGGCGCGTGAATGCGAACAAGCTCAACGGCGTGGACGCGGAGTGGATCGACCCCCAGCAGGTCAAGGAACTGTGCCCCATCATCAACATCGGTGACGACATCCGGTACCCGATCATGGGAGCCACCTACCAGCCGCGCGCGGGTATCGCCAAGCACGACCACGTGGCCTGGGCCTTCGCCCGTAAGGCGGACGAGATGGGCGTGGACATCATCCAGAACTGCGAGGTCACCGGATTCGTGAAGGAAGCCGGGCGGGTAATTGCCGTGGAGACCAGCCGGGGCCGGATCAACACCGGCAAGGTGGCGCTGTGCGGGGCGGGTAACTCCTCGGTGCTGGCCGAGCTGGCGGGCTTCGAGCTGCCCATCCAGTCCCACCCGCTGCAGGCTCTCGTCTCTGAGTTGCACGAGATGGTCCACCCCACCGTGGTGATGTCCAACCACGTCCACGTGTACGTCTCCCAGGCGCACAAGGGCGAGCTGGTCATGGGTGCCGGCATTGACGCCTACAACGGCTACGGTCAGCGCGGTTCGTTCCACGTGATCGAGGAGCAGATGGCCGCCGCGGTGGAGTTGTTCCCCATTTTCGCCCGGGCCCACGTGTTGCGCACATGGGGTGGTGTGGTGGATGTCACGCTGGACGCCTCTCCGATCGTGTCCAAGACACCCGTGGATCAGCTCTACGTCAACTGCGGCTGGGGTACCGGCGGTTTCAAGGGAACTCCGGGGGCGGGCTTCACGCTCGCGCACACCATTGCCCATGACGAACCACACCCGCTCAACGAAGCCTTCAGTCTCGAACGGTTCGAGACGGGCATGCTGATCGACGAGCACGGCGCCGCCGCCGTGGCGCACTAGAGGGAGCGAACATGCTGCAGATCAATTGCCCGTGGTGCGGTCCACGGGATGAGACCGAATTTCACTACGGAGGGGAGGCCCACGTGCCCTACCCCGAGGACCCGTTCGAGCTGGACGACCAGCAGTGGGCCCGTTACCTGTTCTACCGCGCCAATCCGCGGGGGTTGCTGTCCGAGCGCTGGGCTCACAACGTCGGCTGCCGCCGCTGGTTCAACGCGGTGCGTGACACGGTGACCTACGAGTTCAAGACCGAGTACAAGATCAGCGATCCCCGGCCGGACCTGGGAAATGTTGGAGGTGCCCTGTGAGCGAGCAAACCCATCGCCTGGCGGCCGAGCGCGCCGCCGGGCACGGCATCGACCGTTCCACCACGGTGGACTTCACCTTCGAGGGTGTCCCGTACACGGGCTACCGCGGGGACACCGTGGCTTCCGCCCTGGTGGCCAACGGCAAGATCGACTGCGCCCCGTCCATGTACCGGCGCCGCCCCCGCGGGCTGTACTCCGCCGGTGTGGAGGAGCCCAACGCCTTGATCAAGGTTTCCCCCCGGCACGAGCAGGACGTGGCCGAGTCCATGCTGCAGGCCACGGTCACCGAATTGACCCCCGGGATGGACGCTGTCTACCTCGAAGGTCACGGGCAGCTGGACCCCGGTACCGACCGCGCCTACTACGACCGCAAGTACGTCCACACGGACGTGCTCGTGATCGGTGCGGGCCCGGCGGGGCTGTCCGCAGCCCGGGACGCCGCGGCCTCCGGCGCCCGGGTGATCCTCATGGACGACCAGCCGCGCCCGGGCGGGGCCTTGCTGTCCGGCAACGGTGAGCGCATCGATGGAGTCCCGGCCCACGAGTGGGTGGAGCGCGTGAGCGCCGAGCTGGAGGCGGCCGAAGAGGTCACGGTGCTCACCCGCACCACCGCCATCGGCAGCTACGACAGTAACTACGTGGTGGCCGTCCAGCGCCGCACCGACCACCTCACGGGAGAGGTGCCCAAGGGCGTGTCCCGGGAGCGAGTGTGGCACGTACGCGCTCAGCAAGTGGTGCTCGCCCAGGGCACCCACGAGCGTC
>NZ_JAUNPE010000198.1 GCF_030536815.1 Kocuria sp. | reverse complement strand
CAATTCGGCAGGCGTGGTGCCGGACACGTCCGAGGAGCCGCTCGCACGTACCATAAAGCCATGACCTCTCAGCACCCCACCGTGGCCCTGTCAGACTTGCGCGTGATCTCCCTGCCTGAGCAAAAGCTCTTCGATCAGATCAGTGCCGAACTCGACGACTTCACTTGTGTGTTGTGGGATCTCGAGGGTGAGCCCGAGGGGTGCGCACGCGAGGACATTGACATCGCCGTGGCGCCGTACTTCAGCGGACGATGGTTGAAGAATCCGTCCGCGGTCGAAAATGTGAAACTCCTACAGTTGCAGTCCACCGGTTACGACGGGGTTCCGGAGCGAATCGGCCCCGACGTTGCGTTGAGCTCCGCCGGTTGGGTGCACGCCGCGGGTACCGCGGAAATCGCGGTGGGTCTCATCATTGCCGCGCAGCGCAGCATGGATCGCGCCATCGTGCAGCAGAAGGAAGGCGTGTACAAGCGGTTCTTTTCCCGTGCGGTGGCGGATTCCCGGGCCACGGTCGTGGGAATCGGAGAAATCGGTTCGGCCGTCATTGACCGCCTGCGGCCGTTCGAGGTCGAGATCACTCGCGTGGCGTCGTCGGCGCGGGAGGACGAGCAGGGCCAGGTTCGTGGCGTGGACGAATTGGACCAGATTCTGCCCGAGACCGACATTCTGGTGGTCGCGCTCCCACTCACCGAGGCAACGGAGGGCATGTTCGACGCCGCGGCCCTGCGTAGGCTCCCCGACGACGCTCTGGTCGTCAATGTGGGGCGGGGGTCGCTGGTCGACACGGACGCCCTGACCGAAGAAGTGGTCCAGGGGCGACTGCGCTGTGCCCTGGACGTGGTGGACCCGGAGCCGCTGCCCGGTGATCACCCCCTCATGAGCGCCGCAGGGTCCATCGTGCTCCCTCACGTGGGCGGATCCAATGTGTCCTACCGGCCCCGCGTGCGGGATCTCATTCTCCAGCAGGTCGAGCGCGTCAGGACCGGCCAAGCACCGAAGTTCTTGGTGCAACCGGGACGCCTTGTTCTCCCGTCCACCGGAGAGTAGTTCATAATGTGAGACATGGTGTCCGAAGATTGACACAGGAGGCGCGCGCCTCACTACAGTGGGTGTTATGCAGTTCGCACCGAGTGACGTTGTAGACCTTGGAGTCGTTGTTCTTATCGGACATCGGGCCTGAGTCGAATACGTCGCGCGTGGACACAGGCCCGAACGCTCACGAAACCCGTGGCGTGAGGGCCTTTCCTTATGTATAACGATCCGCACTGGCTCACCGTCATCGGTCAGGGGATGGCCCGCCCGGCGTTCAGCACCAACAGCAGGTAAAGGAAATATCCACTATGAGTAAGGATCAGCCGATTTCACCGGCCGTGATGGCCCATCGGCGCGCCGAGAACACTTCAGCGTCATTGGTGGGCGCGGAATCGGAGCAGCATCCCGTGGCCACCGCGGTGGCCGGCGCCGAAGGCCCGGAGGAAATGACCGGCTCGCGCGCCATTATTCGCTCCCTCGAGCAGCTCGGGGTCACCGATGTGTTCGGTCTTCCGGGTGGTGCAATCCTTCCCACGTACGACCCCTTGATGGATGCGGAGAAGATCAACCACATCCTGGTGCGTCACGAGCAGGGCGCGGGGCACGCGGCAGAGGGCTACGCCTTGGCATCGGGGCGCACCGGTGTGTGCATCGTGACCTCCGGTCCCGGCGCCACCAACTTGGTCACCGCACTTGCGGACGCCAACATGGATTCGATCCCCATGGTTGCGATCACGGGTCAGGTCTCCAGTGCCTTCATCGGAACCGATGCATTCCAGGAGGCGGACATCGTGGGTATGACCATGCCCATCACCAAGCACTCCTACCTGGTGACCGACCCCCAGGACATTCCTCGCGTTCTGGCGGAGGCCTTCCACCTGGCCTCGACCGGACGCCCCGGCCCGGTCCTGGTGGACGTGTCCAAGGACGCCCAGGTCTCCACCATGATGTTCTCCTGGCCCCCGCAGCTGGAGCTGGCGGGTTACCGCCCCGTGACGCGTGGTCACTCCAAGCAGATCAGGGAAGCGGCCCGTCTGATCGCTTCCGCCGAGCGTCCGGTGCTTTACACCGGTGGTGGCACCATGCGAGCCGACGCCGCTGCGGAGCTCCTCGAGCTCGCAGAACTCACCGGCGCTCCCGTGGTCACCACACTCACCGCCCGCGGTGTGTTCCCGGACTCCCACGAGTTGAACCTGGGCATGCCCGGTATGCACGGCACGGTTCCGGCCGTCTACGCGTTGCAGCAGGCTGACCTGCTGGTGACTCTGGGTGCTCGGTTCGACGATCGCGTGACCGGTCAACTGGACACGTTCGCCCCCAATGCCAAGGTGATCCACGCGGACATCGATCCCGCGGAGATCTCCAAGAACCGCACGGCGGACGTTCCGATCGTGGGTGACCTCAAGACCGTGATCCCTGATCTCAGTGATGCGGTGCGGCAAGAATTCGAGACGGGCGGCAAACCGGATCTGGGCACGTGGTGGACCACGCTGTCGAGTCTGCGCGACACCTACCCGCTCGGTTACGCTCGCACCGATGACGGGCTGGGCAGTCCCCAGTACGTGATCGAACGCATCTCGGCCCTGACCGGACCCGAAGCCGTCTACGTCTCCGGCGTGGGCCAGCACCAGATGTGGTCCGCGCAATTCGTGGCCTACGAGCGCCCTCGCCAGTGGCTCAACTCCTCCGGTCTGGGCACCATGGGCTTTGCGGTTCCCGCCGCCATGGGCGCGCAGGTGTCCCAGCCGGACCGCGTGGTGTGGGCCATCGACGGCGACGGTTGTTTCCAAATGACCAATCAGGAACTTGCCACGTGCGTGATCAACAACATCCCCATCAAGGTGGCCGTGATCAACAACTCGTCACTGGGTATGGTGCGCCAGTGGCAGACCTTGTTCTACGACGGTCGCTACTCCAATACGGAGCTGAACACCGGCCACAATTCCCGCCGTGTGCCGGACTTCGTGAAACTGGCCGAGGCCTACGGTTGCGCCGCGTTGCGTTGCGAAAGCGATGATCAAGTGGATGACGTGATCAAGCAGGCCCTGGAGATCAACGACCGCCCCGTGGTGATCGACTTCGTGGTGTCCGCGGACGCCATGGTCTGGCCCATGGTTCCCTCGGGCGTTTCCAACGACCAGATCCAAATTGCCAAGAACCTGACTCCTGACTGGAACCCGGAGGACTAATTGATGAGCCGACACACCCTCTCCGTTCTGGTTGAGGACAAGCCCGGCGTGCTGACGCGCGTTGCCGGTTTGTTCGCGCGCCGTGCGTTCAACATCCACTCCCTGGCGGTGGGTCCCACCGAAATCCCGGGGATCTCACGGATCACCGTGGTGGTCGATGCGGACGGCGAATTGCTGGAGCAGGTCACCAAGCAACTCAACAAGCTCATCAACGTCATCAAGATTGTTGAGCTCGCCCCGGAGTCCTCCGTGC
>NZ_JAUNPE010000038.1:17368-19150 GCF_030536815.1 Kocuria sp. | reverse complement strand
GGTTTCGCTTCCACGGTTCCGAGGACGGGTGATCCCACCGGTCGACCGAACTATCATCACGGTCCTGCCCCCGCTGTTGATCATCGCGGTCATCGTGGCCGTCAGCGTCAATCCCGACGGGTCGGCTCGCGTCATCAACGATCTTCGGACGTGGGTGACCTCCGGATTCACCTGGTGGTTCGTGCTCTATTCCTTGACGGCCATCGCAGTGTGCGCGTGGTTGGCGTTCAGCAAGATCGGCCGGGTTCGACTGGGCGGCCCGAAGGCTCGGCCCGAGCACAGCAAGTTCGCCTGGTACTCGATGCTGTTCGCCTGCGGGCAGGGCGTGGGACTGATCTTCTGGTCCGTTGCCGAGCCCATGCTGCTGGGCGACGAGGCTCCCGTGGTCCCCGGCTCCGACAGCCCGGGGGAACCCGGGATGGTCTGGGCCTATTTCCACTGGGGATTGACCGCGTGGGCGATGTACTGCGTGGTTGCCATCTGCCTTGCCTACTCCCACCATAATCTGGGGAAGACCCTGACCTTCCGTGAGGCCACCGTTGACATCCTCCCCGCACCCCTGCAGCGTTCCGCAGGCGTGATTGTCGAACTATTGGCCATCATCGCCACCGTCCTGGGTCTCGCGACTTCTTTCGGTTTCGCCGTGATGCAGTTCACCAGCGGCCTGTCCACCTTCACCGGCGTGGAGCCGAGCATCACCGTATGGGTCATCGTCATCGTCGCACTAGCCGCGTTCGCCGCTTTCTCGGCATTCGTCGGGGTCAACAAGGGCATGAAGCGCATCAGCGAGGCCAACTCGGTGCTCAGTATCGTGCTGGTCGTGGGGGTCTTCCTCTTCGGCCCCATCGTTTTCGTTCTTTCGAACCTGACGCAGACCTTCGGTACCTTCATCTACAACTTCATCCCGATGAGCTTCTGGTCCGACTCCGGCACAGCCGGTGCCCCGCTCGAGAGCTGGTCCGATAGCTGGAGTGGACCGTGGACAGTCTTCATCTGGTGCTGGGTGATCGCCTTCTCCCCCTTCGTCGGGGGATTCATCGCCAGGATTTCCCGTGGTCGCACCATCCGGGAATTCATCCTGGGCGTGACCATTATCCCGTCGTTGATCGTCATGATCTGGATCGGCATCATTGGATCCGCCGCGGTGTACTACAACCAGCAAAGCAGCGGTGAAATTGCAGATAAGGTCGCCGCAGACACCTCCTCCGGTCTGTTCGCAGCGCTCGAAATGGTCCCGCTCGTGGGAGGGATCCTCCTGGTGGTGGCCACCATCCTCGTGGCGACCTACTACGTCACCAGCCTTGACTCAGGGACCTACGCGCTTGCCGAGTTCGTGTCCGCACCCCGGAAGGCCGGTCCGTGGTTTCGGGTGGTCCTGGTTGTGAGCATTGCCGCCGTGGCGACCGTGCTCCTGTCCATCGGTGGCACCTCGGTGGTCGACACGGTCCAGACCGGCACCATCATCGGGGCCTTCCCCTTCTCCTTCATCATCTTCCTGATGATCGCCAACCTGATCCGCAGGCTGGTCACACGGACCAAGGACAGCAGGAGACTCGAGAAAGAGATCAACGACCCGAATCCTCGCCCTGAGGACGACTACGTGGACGAGCACGGTCTCCCCACCGGAGAGATGCCCATCCTCACCGACACCTCCGTCGCGGATTCCCGCCGGCCTTCCACCGCGCCGGATGAAGATCCCATGAAAGGGGGACACGCGTGAAAACTTCCCTGCTCGCACATGCCACGGCACCTGAATTCTCCAACTGGCTCGACAACGAACGC
>NZ_JAUNPE010000038.1:4599-17268 GCF_030536815.1 Kocuria sp. | reverse complement strand
CCTGCTCGCACATGCCACGGCACCTGAATTCTCCAACTGGCTCGACAACGAACGCACCACCGTCCTGGTCCCCGTGGGGGCGCTCGAACAACACGGGCCCCACCTCCCCCTGGGAACGGACAGCCTGCTCGCGACCGCCGTGAGTCTCGGGGTGGCCGAGCGCACCGGTGCCAAGGTGGCCCAGACCCTCAACTACGGGTACAAATCCCAACAGAAGTCCGGCGGGGGAAACCACTTGCGGGGCACTCTGAGCCTCGATGCAGATAACTTGATCGGCATCACCCGGGACATCACCCGCTCATTCCTGCACCAAGGTGTCCGTCACGTCGTGTTCCTCAACGGCCACTACGAGAACTACCAATTCCTCTACGAGGGCGTGGACCTGGCGCTGCGTGAACTCGGCCTGTCCGACCCTGCCGGCCCATCGGTCCTGCTGTTGTCCTATTGGGATTACGTTTCCGAGAGCACCCTCGCAACCGTGTACCCCCAGGGCTTCCCCGGCTGGGACATCGAGCACGGCGGAGTCCTCGAAACCTCCCTCATGCTCCATCTGCACCCCGAACTGGTGCACATGGACGAGGCCGTGGAACACGGCCCCGCCCTGCTCCCCCGGTTCGACCGGCTACCGGTCGTTCCGGAACGGACCCCGCACACGGGCGCACTGTCCGCGCCGAGCGGTTCCACGGCGCAGAAGGGACGGCTGCTGTTCGAGCAGACCGTTGCGGACTTGGCCACCGATCTTTCCACCGAACTCGGGCTCGAGCGCTGAACACACGCCCCCGAGTCCGAACATCCACACCACACGAAGGAGAAATAATGAACACCGATACCCCCGCCACGTCCGTCTCCGACCTCGAACGCCTCAAAGTCCTGCACAACGGCGAGAAAACGCCCCTGACCTTCTCGGACGCGGAGTTCGAGCGTCGGTTGGGCGGGCTACGCCAGATCATGGCGGAGAAGGACCTGGACGCCGTGGTGCTCACCAGCTACCAGGGCATCAAGTACTACTCCGATTTCCTGTTCACCTACTTCGGCCGTTCGTACGCCCTCGTGGTCACCCCCGAGGACTCCGTCTCGGTGACGGCCAACATCGACGCAGGCATGCCGTGGCGGCGCAGCTACGGCGAGAACATCGTCTACACCGACTGGCGCCGTGACAACTTCTACTACGGTGTCCAGCAAGCCTTGCAGGAACGCGGCATCACCGCCAAGCGCCTCGGTGTGGAGGACGACACGATGCCCGAGCTGATCCGCCGGCGTTTCCGGGAGACCTTCCCGGACGCCGAGCTGGTGGACGTCTCCCAGGACTCCATGCGCCAGCGGACGATCAAGTCCGCGGAGGAGATCGAGGTCATCAAGCACGGCGCCCGCATCGGTGACCTGGGTGGTGAGGCCATCCGCAACGCCATCCGCGAGGGCGTCATGGAGTACGAGGTGGCGCTGGCCGGCACCGAGGCCATGGTCCACGAGATCGCCCGCACCTTCCCGGATTCCGAGATCCGCGACACGTGGGTGTGGTTCCAGTCCGGGATCAATACGGACGGCGCCCACAACTGGGCCACCACCCGTAAGCTGCGCCGCGGGGACATCCTCTCCCTGAACTGCTTCCCCATGACCAGCGGCTACTACACGGCCCTGGAACGCACCCTGTTCCTGGGTGAGCCGGACGCGGAATCCCTGCGACTGTGGAACATCAATGTGGAGGTCCACGAGGCCGGCTTGGAACTCATCAAGCCCGGCGCCGTCTGCAAGGACATCGCCGCGGAACTGAACAAGATCTACGTTTCCCACAACCTGCTGCCCAACCGCACCTTCGGCTACGGGCACTCCTTCGGTGTGCTGTCCCACTACTATGGCCGCGAGGCGGGCCTGGAGCTGCGTGAAGACATCGACACCGTTCTGGAACCGGGAATGGTCGTGTCCATGGAACCCATGATCACCGTCCCGGAGGGTCAGCCCGGGGCGGGCGGGTACCGTGAGCACGACATCCTGGTGGTGGGCGAGGATGGCGCCGAGAACATCACCAAGTTCCCGTACGGTCCGGAGAAGAACATCGTGGACGCCTGATCCGCACTACCGGGCACCGCACCCCGCATGGAGGTGCGGTGCCGAACGGGTGGGGGCCGTGGGGCGGTAACACCGTCTCACAGCCCCCACCCGTTCAGTACCGAGCGCCCCGGCCCACTGCACACCCCTCCGGAAGAACGGAACACCCATGAGCGCAACCTCCCAGCAACCGGGGCGGCCGCGAGGCAGCTCGGTGATCGACCATGCCCTGGCCGTCCTGCGCTGCTTCTCGGCAGAGGAACCACTTCTGGGGGTCACCGAGATCGCAAACCGGGTGGGGCTGCACAAGTCCTCGGTGTCCCGGATCCTCGCCACGTTGGAGAACTCGGACGTGGTCGAGCAGGATCCCGTGTCCCGCCAGTTCCGCCTGGGGATGGGGCTCATCACGGTGTCCGGCCCGCTGTTAGCCACCATGGACGTGCGGCGCGTGGCCTACCCGCACATGCAGGAACTCACGGCGCAGACCGGGGAGACCACCGCGCTACTGCTGTGGAACGGCTTCGAGGCGGTGTGCGTGGAACAACTGTCGAGCCCCCACCCGATCAAACACACCTCCCCCCTGGGCACCCGGTACAACACCGCGTACAGCTCCTCCGTCCAACTATTCCTCTCCGACCAGCCCGAACCGCGCATCCGGTCCCTGGTGCTGTCGGGTGCCATAGAGCTACCCGTCCAGGACGAACCCCACGTAGCGAACTACCTGCAGAAACTGGCGGAGGTCCGGCTCTCGGGAGTGGCCCTCAACTACGGCAGGACCTCCGTGGACGAGGTGGGCATTTGCGCCGGGATCCGGGACCACCGGGGCGATCTGGTGGCCGGACTCATGGTCGCAGCACCACGTTTCCGCGTGGGCGAGGAACAGGCGCGGCATATGTGCCACGCAGCGAGTCTCGCGGCCACTGAGATTTCCCGCCGCATGGGCCACACCGGCGCCTGAGCGGCGGACCGATCACCCACCCGCCTCCCGCAGCGCGTCCGCCGCACGAATCAACCCCAGGTGACTGAACGCCTGGGGGAAGTTGCCCGCCATCCTGTGCGCGACGACGTCGTACTCCTCGGCCAGCAGGCCCAGGTCCGATGAGAACCCGACCGTGGTGCGCATGAGCTCGCGAGCCTCGTCCAACCGGCCCGAACGCGCGTACTGCTCCACGAGCCAGAAGGTGCAGATCACGAACGGGTACTCGTGGCCTTTCAGCCCGTCCATGGACTCGCCGGATTCGAGGGTGCGGTAGCGCCAAACCTGCCCGTAGTCGCCCTGCAGGTCCTCCTCGATCCGCGCGGTCGTGCGCAGCATGGCCGGATGATCCGGCTCGATGAACCCGGTGTGCGGCAGCTGCAGCAGGGAGGCGTCCACCTCGGTGTTGTCGTAGGTCTGGGTGAAGATCCCGAGTTCCTCGTTGTAGCCCTTTTCCCAGATCTCGTCATGCAGGCGGTCCCGCAACGTGGTCCAGTGCTCGACGTCGCCCACGAGCCCGTGTTCTCGCACGGCCCGGATGCCCTCGTTGAACGCGGCCCACATCATCACGCGACCGTGCGTGAAGAAGTGCGGTTCGCCGCGCATCTCCCAGATCCCGTTGTCCGGCACGTCCATGTGGATCTCGCAGAAGGCCATGAGGTTGCACTGCAGCCCCCACGAGTAGTCGTTCTCCTTGATCCCGGCCTCACGCAGGGTGGCCAGGGCGATCATCACCTCGCCCACGACATCCGCCTGGTACTGGTCCACGGCACCGTTGCCCACGCGCACGGGAGTGGAGGCTTCATAGCCGCTCAGGTGCGCCAACTCGTATTCCGCGAGATTGCGCCGCCCGTCGATGCCGTACATGATCTGCAGCTGATCCGGGTCCGCCGCGACCGCTCGCAGCAACCAGTCCCGCCACAGGAGCGCGCCGTCCTGGTGGTCGTGCTGCACCAGAACCTCAATGGTCAGCGCCGCATCCCGCAGCCACGTGTAGCGGTAGTCCCAGTTCCGCTCCCCGCCGAAGTCCTCGGGCAGGCTCGCGGTGGGGGCGGCCACGATGCCACCGGTCTCCGAATGGGTCAGCGCACGCAACACGAGCAGCGAGCGCGATATCGCCTCGTCGTACTCACCGTCAAAGGTCACGTCGGAGGCCCAGTCGCGCCAGAACTCTTCGGTGGCCTGCTGCGCGAGGCCCGGTTCCGCCGGAACGGGGAGTTGATCGTAGGAGTGACACCATGTGAGCACCCAGTCCATCCGCTCACCGGCGGAAAGATCGAACGTGCCGTGATGGCCCCGTCGCAGACCTTCGAGGACGCGGATGTCCGCGCCGGGGCCGTGCGCCTTCTCGCCGCGCGACGGCACGGACTTTCCATCGTGATCCACGAGGTAGGGCTTCAATTGAGGCCCGGTCAGCAGTAATGCGTCCGGGCCGGCCACGGCAAGCAGACCGTGCTGCACATCCCGCCTGGCCGCAGCCTTTTTTGCCGCGTGGCGCACTCTGCCGCGGAAATTCTTGTACGAGCCGGCATCGGTTCGGCTCTTGAACGAACGCTCCAAGTGACCCTGACCGTCCTGTTGGCGCAGGTCCTGGTTGGTGCCCACCGGGTGCGGTTCCGTGCCGGAGCGTGACGGGTGAGCGGCGTCGTCGTGATCGTGGGGTTGATCACCGGGCGGGTTGAGTTCTACGCGGCGGATCCACGGGGTGACCCTGCCGTAATCGAAGCGGATGCGCAGATCATGCTCCACCTGGACCGTGCCTTCCAGGCATTCCACGCGACGCACCAGGTCCGCGTGGGCGTCACTGGGCGGCAGGAAGTCCGTGACCCGAACACGGCCGGTGGGGGTGCGCCACTCGGTTTCCAGCACGAAAGTTTGGGGGATGTAACGGCGCGAGACCACCTCGCCGTCCACCGCGGAGAGCTTCCAGCGACCGTTGTCCTCGTCGCCCAGGATCGAGCAGAACACCGCGGGGGAATCGAAGCGCGGGAAACACAACCAGTCCATGCTGCCCTCTCGGGACACCAACGGCCCGGTGTGGAGATCGGCCAGCAGCGCGTAATCCTCAAGAGGGGTGCTCATGGCCCTCATTCAATCATCAGCAACCTGCGGACACCTGGGAGATTACGCCTCCGCCGGTTCACCCGGGTGCCATAACGTAGGGGCATGGACAACATCAGGACACTGGTCATCCTCGGCGCCTCCGGCGATCTCACGGCCCGCCTACTCCTGCCCGGCATGGGCACGCTGCTCGACCACCAGCCCGAACGGGACATCACGGTGATCGGATCCGCCCGCGACGCCTTCCCCGGCCCGCTGGGACCCGACGACGACGTTCGGGGCGCCGATTGGCCCCAAACGGTCGCCAAGGCCTTTGATTCCGTGGGCGCCACCGGCCCTTCGGTGGATCGGGTGAAAGAGTCCACGCGCTGGATCGAGTGCGACGCGGCCGATCCGGCTCAACTGGCCTCCCTGCTCGATGACGTGGAAGGGCCGGTCTGCCTGTATTTCGCCCTGGCTCCGGCGGTCACCCGGAAGGCCTGCGAGGCCCTGAAGAGTCTGGATTCGCTGCCCGATGATCTTTGCCTGGCTCTCGAGAAGCCCGTGGGCACCGATCTGGCATCGGCCCGCGAACTCAATTCCCTGGTGGGCCAGCTGGTCGATGAGGAACACACGTTCCGCGTGGACCACTTCCTGGGCATGCCCGGGGTTCTCGACGTGAGTGGACTGCGCTTCGGCAACCGAATGTTCGAGCCTGTCTGGAACCGCGAGCACATCGAGTCCATTGAGATCGTCTTCGATGAGACCCTGGCCCTGGAGGGCCGCGCCGGTTTCTACGACTCCACCGGTGCCGCCGAGGACATGATCCAGTCCCACCTGTTGCAGGTCATGGCGTTGATCATGATGGAGCCACCCTCTCGTTTCGATCCCGTGGAGGTTCCCGCGAACACCGCGCACGTCCTCCGCGCCGCCCGGTTGTGGAGCGAGGATTCCTCCACCCGTTCCCCCCATTACCGTTCAATCACCCCCGTGGTTCGCGGCCGGTACACGGCGGGCACCGTGGACGGGCACGAGCTCCCCGATTACGCCTCCGAAGAGGGCGTTGACCCCTCGCGGGAGACGGAAACGTTTGCCCAGGTCACCCTGGAAGTGGACACCTGGCGGTGGAACGGCGTGCCCGTCACGCTGCGTTCGGGCAAGGCCATCGGCAACCCGGTTCAGCACATTCGTGTCACCTTCCGGCAACCGCCGCACGGCTACGAGGGCTGGCCGCACCCCCTGGCCCCCAATGCCCTGAGCGTGGGTTTCGAGGACGAGCAGGTGCAGATCGAACTCAACGTGGGTAGCCCCTTCGACTCTCGAGGCATGAATCGATTGACGCTGTCCAGCGCCACCCCCGCCCCCGGCCTCACCGCTTACGGCTCCGTGGTGCGCTGGATCCTGGACGGGGACCCCACCTTCACCGTGCGCGCGGACGCGACCGAAGAGGGCTGGCGGATCATCGATCTCATCAAGAACGCCTACGCCACTGACGCGCCCCTGCTCGAGTACCCCGCCGGTTCCGAGGGCCCGGTGCCGCTGCCCTAGCGGCTCGTCCTAAGTTGCACAGCCCGGGCGTCGGGGTGCTCTCTCATTGACGGTACGACCCAGAACCCGCGCCCCCTGCAATTTGATCGACGTTGAAACCAAGAACAGGCCGTTTCCTGGCTCTACCGTCGATCAGAATGCGCTCACCGCCCGCACCCTTGCATCTCACCCGGGAGTTCCGTGTCTTCCTCCGCGCGCATCCACCACATCACGCCGCTGCAACGCCAGTCCGTGGCTCGTACCCTGCGCACCCCGTCGTGGCTCAAGACCGAGGTGCTGGGTGCCCTGGTGGTGGGGCTGGCCTTGATTCCCGAGGCCATTGCCTTCTCCGTGATCGCCGGCGTGGATCCGCAGGTGGGGCTGTTCGCGGCGGCGCTCATGGCCATGACGTTGGCGTTCGTGGGTGGGCGCCCCGCCATGATTTCCGCCGCCACCGGAGCGACCGCGCTGGTCATGGCCCCGCTGGTGGCATCCCACGGCGTGAACTACCTGATTGCCGCGGTGATCCTGGCGGGTGTTTTCCAGATCGTGTTGGGCGCGGTGGGTTTTGCGCGGATCATTCGCTTTGTCCCGCGTTCGGTCATGGTGGGCTTTGTGAACGCGCTGGCCATTTTGTTGTTCATCCCGCAGCTCCAAGAACTCATCAACGTGCCGTGGGCGGTGTACCCGGTTGCTGCGGTGGCGCTACTGATCGTGTTCGGCCTGCCCCGGATCACCACCGCGGTACCGGCGCCGCTCGTGGTCATCCTGGTGCTCACCCCGGTGGTGGTGCTGCTGGGTTTGAACGTGCCCACGGTGGGTGACAAGGGAAAACTTCCCGACTCCTGGCCGCAGCTGATCGCCCCGGACGTCCCCTACACCCTGGACACACTGCAGATCATTGCGCCGTTCGCCCTGACCATGGCGGTGGTGGGCATCATGGAATCACTCATGACCGCGAAACTCGTGGACGACATCACCGACACGCCCTCCAACAAAACCCGTGAAACCTGGGGCCAGGGCGTGGGCAATGTGGTCAGCGGCATGTTCGGCACCATGGGCGGTTGCGCCATGATCGGGCAGACGATGATCAACGTGCGGGCCTCGGGCGCGCGCACCCGGATCTCGACGTTCCTGTCCGGACTCTTCCTTCTCCTGCTCGTGGTGCTGCTCGGTGAGATCGTGGGCATCATTCCCATGGCCGCGCTGGCCGCCGTCATGATCTTCGTGGCCTGGTCCACGTTCGACTGGCATTCCATCCGCCCCTCGACACTGCGCCGCATGCCGCTGTCCGAAACCGTGGTCATGCTCGTGACCGTTGCCGTCACGGTGGCCACGCACAACCTGGCGCTCGGTGTCGCGGCCGGTGTCCTGGCGGCGGTGATCGGCTTCGCCCGGCGCGTGGCACACGTGGTCACGGTGGAACGCACGGTGACTCCCGCCCCTGACGACGCCGCCGTGGCCACCTACCGCGTGCGCGGCGAGTTGTTCTTCGCCTCCTCCAACGACCTCTACACCCAGTTCCGCTATGCCGAGGACCCGGCCACCGTGGTGATCGACTTCAGCGAATCGCACATCTGGGATGCCTCCACGGTGGCTGCCGTGGACGCCGTCACGGATAAGTACCGCGCCCACGGCACCACCGTGAAGATCCAGGGCCTCAACCTGGCGTCCCGCCGGATGCGGGCGCGGTTGTCCGGGACCCTGTAATGGGGGCACCCGCGAGTCATCAGTAGTCGGAGAAGGTCACCTCCACCGTCTCTCCGGTGACGACCAGATCACCGGAACCGTACAGGCTGGTCTCCGTGTCCTGGTCCTCCCAGTCCGCCGGCTCATCGTCATCCCACTCGGAGTTGTACTGATATTCGAGCTTGGCCTCACCCGCGGAGGACGTGCTCAGGGTCAGGGTGTCCCCACTTCCGTACACCTCGTACTCCGGGTATTCCGTAATGGTCCATGTGGGGTTCCGGTAGTCCTCGTTATCGTCGTAGGAATTGAACCCGAAGGAACACCCTTCCGGATCGAAGGATCCCGACGCCGCGCACTCGTCCAGCTTGGCGTTGGCCACCCGCGCGGCCTCCTGCGCCAGTTCCGGGGTGTGCTCCATGGAGAACTGCACGGTGTCGCTCATGAACCGGTCATCGGCGCGCACCTCCGCCGTTTGGGGTTCGCCATAGGTCACGTACTTGCTGGGGGCGGCCACGGACATGTCGTAATCGCCGGGCAGCACCGTGAGTGAGACGGAATGCGGTTCCGATTCACTGGGAATGCCCACCGGGTTCCCGTTGACGTTCATGGTTTCAACACCGGCGGGCACCTGGACCGTGACCTCCTGGTACAGCAGTGATTCCGGGCTCTCCAGGCGCCAGGATTTGAACAGTCCCTCGCGCCCATCGGACACGAGGTTCATGGTCACGTCCGTGCTCACGTTGTCCTGAGTGACCTTTGCGTCCACCGTGGCACGATCCCCGTTGACCGTGGTGTCGGTGATTTCGTAGGAGGAGATCCGATTCTCGGCAGCGCCGTAAATGTCATTGGTGAGCAGGCCGCGCTGCTGCGTGGACACGTTCGGATCAACGAGTTCGGTGGCCCGCTGAGCATCTCCGCTCACCACGGCCTCCATGAGTTCTTCGGCCTTCTTGTCCGGCCCGAACGCCGTTCGGCTGACCACGGAGAACACGATGGCGGCAATCACGGCCAGCAGAATGATCGACCCCACGATGATGACCAGCAGACGAATCCGCTTTTTCTTGGCCGGATCCATGGGCTCCCTGGGCGTTGGCGGTGCCACTGCGGGGGCAGCACCCGAGCCGTACGTGGGACCGGAGCCGGGCTCGGAAGCCGGCCGTGCGGCGTCGTCGTGCGGGGTGTGTCCCGCAGCCGTTGCCGCCGCACCGCCCGCCATGGCGGCGGCCGCGGCGACAACGGAGGACCGGCCCCGCGCTCGGTCCGAGCCGCGCAGGGCCCGGTTCACGCCGCCGGGGAGCACACCGACGAACGCCGGCGCCACGAACCGTGCGAGCGCCTCGATGGCGGCGCCCCAGAGCAGGAACACGATGCACGTCCACGCGACGGGACGCACGGCCAGGACACCGTCCAGGCCGAGCAGCCCGCCCAGCTGGCCGGAGGCGCGCAACAACCACGTGAGCAGCAACCCGAGCAGCAGATAAGCAACCGGCAAAACTGCCCACGACTGCACCGTGCGGGCAACCCGCTGATCCACAGGACGCACGTGCGCCCAGCTCAGCGCGGCACACACCGCCGAGACCACTGCCAGCAGAATTAGGAGGAGCATGGCCCACACGGGCTGATCACCGTCGGTCCACAAATAGGCGACGTTCGAGGATCCCGAGGCCTCCGCGAGCCAGCCGCCCGCACCGGTGATGGTGACGGCGGACAGGTGCGAGAGCACGAACAACATCCCGGCTGCCACGGGCACCCAGAGGACCGCCGAGAATCCCGCCGCGGCGCCACCCTCCACGAAGGCGTAGATCACGATTCCGAGGCCCGCCAGGACGCAGAACACCAGGAGGTGAACCACAATGGGGCGGAGCACATGGAGCAGGCCCGGAGCATACCGCTCGGTGGTGGTCACCACGCGACCGGGCGCGGGTTGTGCGACACGAACGTCGAGGGCCGCGGCAGTGCTCAACACCCCCACCAGGAAGGCCACGGCGACCAGGGCAAAGCTGACGCCGGTCAATCGCATCTCAAGGGTGGACAGGAACAGGGGAACCTCCGTGCGCACCACGGTGATGGCCGTGACGATGAGTGCCGTAACCGCCCACGCCAGGCCCGCGATGGCCGCCATGAGCCACTGGACCACGCGGTTGTCGAGGGTGAGGCGGCCACTGAGCTTGCGCGCCAGTAGCCACGCGGTGGCAATGCCGCACAGCAGCGGGAGGTAGAGGGGGAAAATCAGCCCCATGGAGGCGCCTTCCCCGGCTCCACTCATGACCAGACGGAGCGGGGCCAGGAACGCGAGCGCCGCCAGTTGGAAGGGGAGACAGAGGAGCACCCACAACTGGTTGCCGTCCGTGGTCGTGTCCAGACCCCCGGTGACGTCGGAGGTGAGGTCATTGGTCGACGAATCCCCGGACAGTGCGAGCCCCACCACGGTGATCAGAAGGGCGAGCACCGTGGCAAGGACGGTGGCCAGGTAACCGCCGACTCCCGCCAGCACCGGAACGAGCCAGTGCCTGCCGGTCATGGCGCGCAGGGGCGCGGGCAGTTGCGACCCTGCGGCACCCGGGGCGGTGGCAGGGCTCTCGCCCGCTGGTCCACCGACCGCCGGCATGGCCTTGGTTGTTTCCGAACCCTGCGGTTCGTGCTCCGGTCGCGGTTCGCCCGCCGGACCGTACGCTGATGAAGACATAGCCTCTCCCCTTACTGAGTGTTTCTTACAGATCCTGCGGTCCCAACGGGATGCCCAGCACGTACCAGACCACGAACAGCGCAAACCAGCCGACCAGCATGGCAAGGGAAATGGGCAGCACCAGTGAGATCAGCGTGCCCACGCCGGCATCCTTCTGGTAGCGCCGCAAGTACCCCAGGACCAGCGCGAAATACGGGCTGACCGGGCTGATCACATTGGTGGGTGAATCGCCGATCCGGAACAACGCCTGCGTCATTTCCGGTGACACGTTCAACAGCATGAGCATGGGGACCATGACCGGCGCCAGCAGCGTCCACTGCGCGGAACCGGAGGTGATCAACAGGTTCATGACCGCCACGATGGCCACCACACCGGTGAACGTGATGATCGGGTGCAGCCCCAGTCCGCCAATGAAGTCCGCGCCGTAGACCGCGAGCACCGGGCCGATTCCGGACCATTGGAAGTACGCGGTGAACTGCGCGGCCGCGAAGAACAGCACGAGCACCGGCGCCACGGAGGACAGCCCCTTGGCCATGGCTTCCGGGATCTGCCGGGCCCGGGTCATGGTGCCGGCGGCGCGACCGTAAACCCAGCCCATGACCGCGAACATCAACGCGATCACAATGCCCACGTTCAGCAGCAGCGGGGACATCAGGATGGAGCCGTCCTCGGCGCGCAGGGGTGAGCCCGGGGTCAGCAGTAACGCCAGGTACATGGCGAGCATGACGGCAAAGGCAATGCCGCTGTTGCGCAGGCCGCGCTTCTCGCGGGGGGTGAGAAACATGTCCTCGAAGCTGCCCATGTTCTGTTCCTTGGTGTCCGTGTCCTCTTCAATGGCCTCGCCACGTTTGGCCAGCACGGTTTCGGTGACCACGGTGATGATCGCGGCCAGCACCAGGGATGAGACGAACGTGAAGAAGTAGTTGGAAATGGGGGTGACCAGCACGCTGTCGTCGATGAGGCCCGCGGCCGCCGTCGTAATGCCCGCGAGCAACGCGTCCGACGCCGTGGGCAACAGTGACGCGTTGAAGCCCGCCGCGACCGCGCAGAACGCAACGATCAGCCCGACCACCGGCGAGCGCCCGGCAGCTTTGAAGGCGAGCGCGCCGAGCGGGATGAGCACCACGTACATGGCGTCCGCCGCGATCGAGCCGGCGATCCCGGTCAGCGCGAGCACGAACGTCAGCCACTTGGGGCCCACGCGCGAGACCGAACCGCGCAGCGCGGCCGAGAGCATCCCGGATTCCTCGGCCACCGCAACGCCCAGCAGGATCACGACCACCAGGCCCAGCGGCGGGAACTCCACAAAGTTGGTGACCGCGTCCGAGACGATCTGCCGCAGGCCCTCCGGGGCCAGGAGGTTGGTGACCTGGATGGTTTCCTCCGTGGCCGGGTTCACCGCGCTCAACCCCACCGCGGAGAGGATCCAGCTGAGCAGCAACACGATGCCCGCCAGGATGAAGAACAGCCAGAACGGATCCGGGAGTTTGTTGCCCACCCATTCGATCCAGTTGAGCGCCCTGAGCAGCGGGCCCTCGCCGCTCTTCGGCTTCTTCCGGGCGGTGGTTGGCTGCGATGACGAAGACATGGCGCGGCTCATTTCTCGAGGCGGTCACGATCGGTTGACGCCCAAAGTACCCGCCGGTTGGGTGTCCGCCAGTGATGGCGGGCCGTGGCGCGCTTGTGCGCGCGAGCGTTACGAACC
>NZ_JAUNPE010000038.1:0-4499 GCF_030536815.1 Kocuria sp. | reverse complement strand
TGTGCGCGCGAGCGTTACGAACCGTGCATCCCGCGTCACCTCGCCCGCCGCCGAGTTAAGAAGCCGGGTTAAGAAGGTGCCCGATAACGGGTGTAGCCTCCTAGAGGCTTCCGTGCCGCGCGGCACGCATTTTCTGAGCAAAGCCTGAGCAGAATCACCTACTGAAGGTAGTCCCGTGAGCGAATTCCCCGCTGCCCTCAAACGCGGCCTGACCGTGCGCCACGTGCGTTTCATGGCGCTGGGCTCGGCCATCGGAACCGGCCTGTTCTACGGTTCCGCCTCCGCCATCCAAGCCGCCGGTCCCGCCGTGCTGTTCGCGTACATGATCGGCGGCGCGGTGGTGTTCCTGGTGATGCGCGCGCTCGGCGAGATGGCCGTGCTGCACCCGGTGACGGGGTCGTTCGGTCAGTACGCGGGCCGCTACCTGGGACCGCTCGCCGGTTTCATCACGGGGTGGACGTTCGTGTTCGAAATGGCCATCGTGGCCCTGGCGGACGTCACGGCCTTCGGCATTTACATGCAGTTCTGGTTCCCGGACACACCCCAGTGGATCTGGGTTCTGGCCATTGTTTTACTCATCACGGGCTTGAACCTGCTCAACGTCAAGGTATTCGGTGAGCTGGAGTTCTGGCTGACCATCGTGAAGGTCACGGCCATCATTTTGATGATCGTGGGCGGTTTCGCCATTCTCATTTTCGGCTTCTCCGTTCCCTCCAGCGCGCCGCCCGGGCTGCACAACCTGGTTGATCACGGCGGCCTGTTCCCCAACGGCCTGACCGGCCTGTTGCTGTCCTTCTCCGTGGTGATGTTCGCGTTCGGTGGCATCGAGACCATCGGCATCACCGCCGGTGAGGCCAAGATCCCCTCCAAGACCATCCCCGCCGCAATCAACACGGTTCCGGTGCGCATCCTGCTCTTCTACGTGCTCACGCTGTTCGTGCTCATGTGCTTGTTCCCGTGGAACGAGGTCACCGGTGAGATCAGCCCCTTCGTGCAGATCTTCGACTCCCTGGGAGTGCCCTTCGCCGCGCACATCCTCAACGCGGTGATCATCACGGCCGCGATCTCCGCCATCAATTCGGACATTTTCGGTTCCGGTCGCATGGTCTACGGTCTGGCCCAGCAGGGTCACGCTCCCCGTGCCTTCACGCACGTGGGCCGCACCGGCGTTCCGACCCTCACGGTTGCCTTGATGGCCGGCGTTCTGGTGATCGGCGTGATCCTCAACGCCGTGATCCCCGAAAACGTCTTCCTGATCATCGCCTCCCTGGCCACGTTCGCCACGGTATGGGTGTGGATCATGATCCTGCTGTCCCACGTGGGCATGTCCCGCGAACGCGACCGCGCAGGTGCCCCGCGTAGTTCTTACCCGCTACCCGGCGGCCGCGTGAGCACCTACCTCGCGTTGGCGTTCATGGCCTTCGTGATCGTGCTGCTCGCCTTCACCCCGGACACCCGCGTCGCCCTGATCGTGGGCCTCGCGTGGCTCGTCATCATGACCGGTGTGTTCTTCACGTTCGTCAAGGGCAAGGGCCGCCAGCGCACCATTCTTCCCGACGACGACGCCGCTCGCACCGGCGATTCCGCCGGTGCCGGTTCCAGCGCGAGCACCGTGCGGTAGGCACTGCCGACGGGTCGGAAGTCACTTCACCTGATCCGGCTGCTTCCGCTGAGAAACGTCCTCCGACCGGATCGACACTTTCACGTGAGCGGTCTGCCCTGACTCGGTGGATCGGCTCTCGCCCCGCCACCACCCCATGAATTCACGAGCGGTGAAGACCGGCTTGCCCCACTTCGCCGCGTTCTTGGCCTTGTTCGACTGAGAACCGTCCTCGGCGGTGACCAGAACATCGCAGCGGGTCTTGGTCACATTGACGACCGGTTGCAGTCCCCGCTCCACGGCCATGTCCTCCAGGCCCTCCCGAGGGACTTCTCGCCCATCAGCACCGATGACCGTTCCGGTGAAGCAGATGCGAGCGCCGGGAACCAGCACGGAGTCGATGTCCTGGGCTGAGTCAGCAGCCTCGCCCAGGATGTGCTCACCGGTTTGTTCTTCCACCACATGGATGACGCCGAGACTGTCGGCCGACAGTCCTCCGCGTTCCACGGCTTCCCGTAGCTTCTCGGCGAGAACTTCATGCGCATTTCCCGCGGCATCCGCACTACACCGAACGGTGAACTCCGTCCCCTCACCGGGCCTCGGCATCAGGTACCCGGAATGATCCTGAGCCTCCGGGAATGGATCCGCCATCCCCTCGGACAGATCCTTGACCGCGACCAGATCTCGCACGGCTCGGGCACGCTCGACGGCGGTCGGTGCGTCGAGCGCGCGGCGCTGCTGCGCGGAAAGTCGCGTCGCGGCGACGTCGTACCCCATGGGCATGCGCGTGACGTAACCGGTGCGTTTGAGTTCGTAATCGAGGTAGCCGAGCTGTCGGTCGATATTGATACCCACCGGCACGCGGCCGGCCAGGTGCGGGGCGAGCGCGGCCCACGCGTCAGTGAGCAGGGGCGCGAGTTGCACCTGACCGGCGGTGATGTCGTAGGCAACGCGGGCGTCGCCCATGTCGCGGGTGGGGTTGACCAGGGTGCTGAGCTCCAGGCCGTCGTCGGTGAGCAGGGCGATTTCCACGGGGCGGGGACGCCAGCGATCGCCCTCGTCGCCCACGCTGCAGATGCCCAGATAGACGTTGCCCTTGGACGGCTGGACCGCGTGGGAACCGGACCGTAGGAATCGGCGGATGCGCTGGTCCACCTTCAAGTCGCGCGGCAGGACGTTGCGGCGCAGCACGAGCCCCTCGAAGGATGTGCAGCGGCTCAGGGCAACGTACAACTGGCCGTCCGCAAATGTGCCGCCCGTCAGGTCGACCACCACGTTGTCGAGGGTTTGGCCCTGGCTCTTGTGAATGGTGATGGCCCACGCGAGCCGGAACGGCAGTTGGGTGTAGGTGCCGATCACCTCGTGGCGGAGCGTTCCGTGCTCGACGACGGGTCGCGTGACCTCCCACAGGTTGGGTTCCACCTTCACGAAATCCCCATTGGGGAGTTCGACGAAAACAACCAAATCGCCGTCGTCCCAGAAGTAGTCGGCCACCTTGGCGATCGTGCCGTTGACCCAGCGATCGCCGGGATCGTTGGTGAGCATCATGACCTGCGCGCCGCGCTTGAAGACCAGTTCCTTGTCCACGGGGATCTCAAAACCGTCCAGGTCGCCGGTGAGAATCGCGGCGTGATGGATCGGTTCCTCCTCGATCTGCTCGAGCATCCTGCGGTTGCGTGATGTGGCCATGCGGTTGGTGGTGGTCAGCGTCAGCCAGAATTCCTCGATGGGAGGCGTGAAGTCGGGATCCGTGCGGGCATTGAGCTCTCGCCGGGCCTCCTCGAGCAGGCTGCCCTCACGCACGGCATTGAGAATGTCGACCAGGCGGTTGTCACCGATCTGCCGGAACACCGTGCTCAGCTCGACCGTGGCGAAATCCTCCGGGTGGTAGGTGTCCGCGGAGAAGAAGTACGGGGTCTTGTAGCGGGTGGAGAAGTGCTCACGCTCGTAGTCGGTGACCACGGGAGGCAGCTGATAAAGATCCCCCACCAGCACCAACTGCACCCCTCCGTACTTCCGGCCGGGCTTGGGGCCAAACCTTTCCAGCGCAGCCACCAGGCAGTCGAAGAGATCGGCACGGACCATGGAGGCCTCATCCACGATCAGGGTGTGCAGTTCCCGCAACGTCTGGGCGAACCTCCCGGGGAAGTACTTTCCGGTGCGCACCTGCTCCGGGGTCATGCCCGGATACAGCGACAGCAACCGGTGGATCGTGTAGCCCTGCACGTTGAGCGCGGCGATCCCGGTCGGTGCCACGACCACCACGTTCCGGCGGGTGTGGGCCATGAACTCGCGGATCAGCGTGGACTTACCGGTGCCCGCCTTGCCCGTGAGGAACACATTTTCACCGTGATGCAGCCGCTGCAGGGCGTCCTCGAATTCGCGAGTGACGATCAGCTCAGGGGTATCAATGGGATGCACGGGGACCATTCTCTCAACCTTGTGAGCATCGTGCGCGGTCACGCTGCCTGCGCCGCACAATCCCACGGTGTGTCTGCGCATCGGCGTTGTTCGCGCTGAACACGAACGATGCCGGACCGATTTCGCACGAACAGCGTGATGTGAGGGAAACGCACGCGCTAAGTCTCATGTGATTAAAGTGTCGAAATCTTGCCCGGATCCGGCACTTTCTCCCCACCAGATTGCCTCGCTGCAGTTGCCTCACATGTCGCTTCAGCTCGCCCGACGACGCCGCCCCCTGGTTCCGTGCGTCGGCTCACCACGCTTGCGCCCCGATCCACAGCACACCGCGCCCGGCACCTCCCTGTGCCCACTTATAGTCAACTAGACTTTAAGGTGTTAGAGTCATTTTGACACTAACCGAACGGCTCCGCGCCGCAACATGCAGACAAGGAGCCACCATGACCGATCAGCGTGTGCTCCTGGCCGTATCCACCGT
>NZ_JAUNPE010000197.1 GCF_030536815.1 Kocuria sp. | reverse complement strand
CGTCCATGGCGGGCAATGCGGTGGGGCGCGGCGTCGTCGTCGATTTTTCGCGCCATCTGAACCGGATCCGGGACGTGGATCGGCATGCTGGGACGGTCGACGTGGAACCGGGCGTGGTGCTGGCCACCCTGACCCGCGAGATCGAGGCCGCGACCAACGGACACCTGACGTTTGCGCCGGACCCGTCCTCGAAGAACCGCGCCACGGTGGGCGGGGCGATCGGTAACGACGCCTGCGGCAATCATTCCGTGCGGTACGGCCGAACGAGTGATCACACGGTCGAGGTCGACGTGGTGACCACGGACGGCGCGCGGTTGACCGCCACGGACACCGAGCTGCGCGCCACGGACCCGAGTGACCGGGCGTCCGTACAACGGGCTGCGGAACTGAGCCGCGGACTTCGCGCCCTGGCTCACGACCATTTGGCCGCCTTTCGGTTGGAACTCGGGCAGATCCCGCGCCAGGTCTCGGGATACCACCTGCAGAACTTGCTGCCCGAAAAGGGCTTCAACGTGGCCCGCGCCCTCGTGGGATCGGAGGGTACGTGCGCGCTGGTCGTGGGAGCGCGCATGCGTTTGGTGCCGAAACCCACTAGCGCGCTGCTGATCTGCCTGGGCTACGACACGGTGGTCGACGCCGCTCGCGACGTGACCACGATCCTTGAGTTCTCACCCGCGGCGGTCGAGGGCACGGACCGGGCCATCGTCGAAACCATGCGCTGGCGTCGAGGGCCGGATTCCGTCACGGGGTTACCGGGTGGCAACGCCTGGTTGTTCGTGGACCTGGACGGTGACACGGAGGACGCGGTATCCGCGCAGGCGAATGAGCTACTCGAACGGCTGAGCGAGAACGGCCGTCTTGTGGAGGGCATCGCGGTCCCGGATCCCGAGGAGCGCGCAAACCTGTGGCGGGTCCGCGAGGACGGCGCGGGTCTCTCGTCCCGGTTGGCCACGGGCGGGGAATCCTGGCCGGGCTGGGAGGACTCGGCGGTGGCCCCGGAAAATCTCGCCGATTACCTGGCCGAGTTGCGCGTGCTCCTGGGCGAGTACGGCCTGGACGGCGTGATGTACGGGCACTTCGGTGCCGGGTGCATGCACATCCGCATCACCTTCGACCTGCGCACCGACGCCGGGCGGGAGGTGTACCGGAACTTCACCCGCGACGCAGCCCACCTGGTGGTTCGCCACGGCGGCTCACTGTCCGGGGAGCACGGGGACGGCCGCGCCCGCTCCGCGCTGCTGCCCATCATGTATTCGCCGGAAGTGCTTGAGGCCTTCGCTCAGTTCCGGCGGGCGTGGGACCCCACCGGACTGCTGAACCCGGGATCGATCGTGGACCCGGAACCCATGGACGCGCACCTCGCGCTCGCGGGAGTCCCGGACCGGCAATGGCGCACGAGCTTCGACCTGCGGCCCGCCGGTACCGCCCGCGGATCCGGGCCCGCAGCCCAGCCCGATCCCTGGGTGCACGCCGTTCAGGGCTGCATCGGCGTGGGGCGATGTCGCGCGGACAGCGGCGGAATGATGTGCCCCAGTTTCCGCGCGACCCGCGATGAGAAGGACTCCACGCGCGGCCGCGCCCGAGTGCTTCAGGACATGGTGCGCGGTGCGCCCAGCGTGGCCGAGGGCTGGAAATCCAACGACGTGCGCGAGGCCCTCGACCTGTGCCTCTCATGCAAGGCGTGCGCCACGGATTGCCCCGCAGGCGTGGACATGGCCAGCTACAAGTCCGAATTCTTCGACCACTACTACGCGGGCCGGATCCGCCCGCGCTCCCACTACTCCCTGGGGTGGCTGCCGCGCTGGCTCGCGCTTGCCGGCCCGATCGCACCGCTCGTCAACGCCGTCCTGGGTACGCCGCTGGGCAAGCTCGCGGCACAACTCGGAGGACTCACAACGAGCCGGGCGCTGCCGAAGTTCGCCCGCGCCGGCCAATGGCGCACCGAGGTCGACTGCGCCGCTCGCCCCGTTAAGCGCGACGGTTCCGATGGTGTTTCCCCCTTCCGTTCCCCTAGCAGCCCGTCCGGCGGGGCGAATTCTGACAGTGCCATTCTCTTCGTGGACACGTTCACCCGAGGCTTCCGGCCCGAGGTGGCCGGCGCCGCAGCCCGGGTCCTGGCCGGTGCGGGGGAGACGGCTGAGTGCACGGCGGACGTGTGTTGTGGGCTCACCTGGATCTCCACGGGACAGTTGGGCACGGCCAAGAAAATGCTGACCCGAGCCGCCGCGAAACTGGACGACGGCACCGACCGCCCCATTGTGGTCATCGAACCCAGTTGCGCCGCGGCACTGCGCAAGGACCTCCCCGAACTCGTACCCACCGAGCAAGCACAGCGGGTGTCGCGCCGCGTGACGAGCTTTGCCACCTACGTTGCCGTACTGGCCGGTGAGGATCGGCTGGCGAAACCGGCGCGGCCGGCGCCGCGGCGTGCCGTGGTGCAGACCCACTGCCATGAGTACTCTGTGTTCGGCCCCGCCACCCAGCGCAAGGCGCTGGCCGCCGCGGGAGTGGCGGAGGTGAGAGAGTCGAACGGTTGCTGCGGGGTGGCCGGGAACTTCGGTTTCGAGGCCGAACACCATGAGGTCAGCATGAACATCGCGGAAACGTCCCTGGCCCCGGCCCTGCGCGCCGCCGCGCCGGACACCGTGGTGCTCACGGACGGGTTCTCGTGCGCAATGCAGGTGAACCAACTGGATCCAACCGCGCGCGGTACCCACGTCGCCGAAATCCTGGACCCCGGAATCTCAACTCTTTGAATCTCAGCCGCCGGGCTCTGCGCCATGGGGCTCGCCCACTTCGACCGAAGGACATCCGATGAGCACACACACCACCGAACACCGCACCTCTCAGGCCGCGCTGGCGGCGATCGCCACAGTCAACACGGGCACGTTCATCGACGGCCAGTGGGGCGAGGCCGCCTCCGGAGCTCGCTTCGACGTGCTCAACCCCGCGACCGAAGAAATCATTGCCACCGTGGCAGACGGCGGGCCCGATGACGCCCAGCGCGCCATTGAAACCGCCGGTCGCGTCCAGAAGGACTGGGCCGCCACGCCGCCGCGCGAACGCAGCGAAATCCTACGCCGCGCCTACGACCTGATGATAGAACGTCAGGACGCGCTGGCGCTCATCATGACCACGGAAATGGGTAAACCGCTGGCCGAAGCCAAAGGAGAGGTGGCCTACGCCGCCGAGTTCTTCCGGTGGTTCTCCGAGGAAGCCGTCCGAATCGGGGGCGATCAGACCATGACCGGGGACGGTAAGAACCGGATCATGGTCTCCAAACAACCCGTGGGCCCGTGCGTACTGGTCACACCGTGGAACTTCCCCCTGGCCATGGGCACCCGCAAGATCGGCCCGGCCATCGCCGCCGGTTGCACCATGGTGTTCAAGCCGGCCAACCTCACCCCGCTGTCCTCCTTGGCGCTGGTGGACATTCTGATCGAGGCCGGGTTGCCCTCCGGGGTGCTCAACGTGGTGTGCA
>NZ_JAUNPE010000037.1:3728-19336 GCF_030536815.1 Kocuria sp. | reverse complement strand
GTTCGTGACCGTGGTGCTCGTGGTGCCGGCGTCCGTGTGTGTCCTGTGGTTCATCATCTTCGGTGGCTCGGCCATGTACTACGCGCAGAACGGTGCGGATCTGACCGTGGCGAACGGCGCGGAGTCCATGTTGTTCGGTCTGCTGGACCAGTTGCCGTTGTCCGCCATCACCTCCGTGTTGGCCATGATCGTGATCGGCATCTTCTTTGTCACCAGCGCGGACTCGGCCTCCGTGGTCATGGGCACCATGACGCAGAAGGGCAAGCCCGTCCCGGCCAAGTGGATCGTGATTTTCTGGGGCCTGTGTCTGGCCGGTATCGCCATTGTGATGTTGCTGGTGGGTGGCGACAACGCCCTGGCCGGCATGCAGAACCTGGTGATCGTCTCCGCACTGCCGTTCGCGATCATCATGGCGGGCATGATGATTTCGCTCTTCAAGGACCTCCGCAAGGATCCCGCTACCCTGCGTTCGCGCTTCGCCTCGTCCGCCGTGGACAAGGCCGTTTCCACGGGTCTGGCCGAACACGGTGATGACTTCGCCCTGCAGGTGGAGCACGCCGAAGGCCACCGCGCGGCGGGTCAGGACTTCGACTCGCACGACCCGTCCGTGACCGAGTGGTACCGCCAGACGGATGAGGAGGGCAAGGAGATCGACTTCGAGTACCAGACCGCTTGGTCGTCATCTCCCGCGGACGACATTGCGGAAACCACCCCGAACGAGAAGGCCCCCTGGCAGCGGGGCAAGGAATCATCCACTCTGCAGTAGACGGCAGTCAATAGCCCGCTGCTTTGCCCCGGGGGCCCGGTACCGATCGGTACCGGGCCCTCATTTGTGTGGCTTGAGATGGCCCGGACCCGCCACATCCGTGGGAAGTTTCGTAGAGTGGAGGTCATGTTCAAAATCGTCACGGTGTGCACCGGCAACATTTGCCGCTCCCCCATGGCCCATGCCCTGCTCGATGCGCAGCTGTCCGCCGCCGGATTGCAGGATCAGGTGAGCGTGATGTCCGCCGGAATCAGCGATGAGGAACACGGCAATCCCGTGGACTCCCGCGCTGCGACCGTACTGGCCCGTAACGACCTCGAGTTGCCCGACCACCAGGCCCACCGCATTACCGACGATGAGCTCCGGGATGCGGATCTGTTGCTGGCCATGACCGCCGCGCACCAAGCGGAACTGCGGCGTCGGCTGGGGGATGAGCAGGCAGACCAGGTACGGCTCATGCGCTCGTTCGGCGCCGAGGATTTCCACGACAACGACCTGGACATCGCCGATCCCTGGTACGGCGGCGCCGATGACTTCGACCTGGCCTGGGAGCAGATCCGCGCGGCCGCCCCGCACGTGGTCTCCGAGGTCTCGCAAAGGCTGACGAGACGGTGATCGATCCCGAGGAGAACTTCGACGACGCCCTGTTCGCGGCCTACCCCGACGGCGTGAATCTCGCACGGCTGCTTCCCGTGCCCACACAGCGGCCGTTCATCATCGGCATCGACGGTCGGTCCGGTGCCGGGAAGACCAGCCTCACGGCGCAGCTGGCCGCCGTACTCGAGCGCCGGCACGACGTCACGGTGTTTCATTTGGAGGACATCTACCCGGGGTGGAACGGCCTGGCGCAGGGCATGGACACCTTTGTGCGCGAAGTGCTTCAGCCACTGCGCCGCGGGGAGGACGCCCATTGGACCGCGTGGGATTGGTTGACCAATGAACCCGGCACTCCACGACTGACCCGGGCCGCGGAAATCGTCCTGGTGGAAGGCGTGGGCGCGTGCAATGAACTGGCCCGGCCGCTGCTCGACACCTCGGTGTGGATCGAGCTGCCGGCCGCGTCACGAAAGCTGCGCGCCATGGAACGCGACGGCCGATCCTACGAAAAGTTCTGGGACGCGTGGGCGGAACAGGAAGAGTCCTATCTTGCTGCCGATCCGGTCTGGGAGAACGCGGATGTCCTGCACCCCGGCCCGGTCCCCGACGCCGCGGCATCTTCCAACGGTGAACGGGGCCGGTCATGAGCGAGGCCCAACGCGCAGTGGTCATGATGGCCCCCGTGGATCGGCAGCCCCACCTGGTGGATCCCGTACAGCCGCTCGTGCTGATCGATGACGAGGGCCTGACCCGTGGTGACGGGGTGTTCGAGACCATGCATGCCCTGGAGGGCGAGGTCTACAAGTTCGGTGCGCATTATCGGCGGTTGTGCACCTCCGCCCGGCTGGCCCAGCTCCCGGTGCCGTCCGAGGATTCCTGCCGCACCGCCATTGCGCTGGGTCTGGAGAACGCGGGCCCGGGGGGCAACGCAGGTTTGGGTGCGGAGCACTCGATCAAACTCAGTATCAGCCGCGGCGCCCCCGGTGGTGCCCCGTGGGCCTGGCTCACGGTGACCCCCGTCGGCGAAAAAACCTTTGCCGTGCGGCGCAACGGTGTGGCCGCCGTTCTGCTGCAGCGCGGTCACGACCCCGCCGAGGACTCCGGCTGCGCGTGGTTGCTGCCCGGCGCCAAGACCCTGTCCTACGCGGTCAACATGGCCGCACTTCGCCATGCGCGGGACCTGGGCGCGGACGAGGCCATTTTCACCACCTCGACCGATCGCCGCGTCCTGGAGGCCGCGACGTCGTCCGTGATCTGCGCCCGCACGGGGCGCGGCGAGCGCACCCTGGTGACCCCGGAGCCCTCGCACGGGATCCTGCCGGGCACGTCCCAGGCGCGGATTTTCGCGGCGGCGCGCAAGGATGGCTGGCGCATTGATTACGGTCCGCTCTACCCGGCGGACCTGCTGCGCGCGGACGCCGTCTGGCTCACCTCGTCCGTGCGGCTCGCGGTGCCCGTGGTGCGCCTGGACCAGCAACCGCTGCCCCACACCCGCGACCTCACACAGCTGCTGACCGGGTACCTGGTGGGTCACTGACCCGCCGAGTACACAACTACCCCGGCGGATCAATCACCCCGCCACGCCCCACCGTGGAGGGCGTACCCGAGTGACACAATGGCGGGCCCGCTACTGCCAGATGAACCTGTGGGTTCCCAACAGCAGTGACACGCCCAGGGCCCCGAGGGCGATCAGCACGGCGGCCCCAGCCGTGTAGAGATCCACGCGGCCGTAGTGGGGAACGCGCGCCCACGTGCGCTTTCCGGCTCCGAATCCGCGCGCTTCCATGGTCATGGCCAGGCGTGTGGCGCGGCGCAGTGACTGGACCAGCAGGGTGAATGCCTGCCCCCCGAATTCCTTGGCCGTGCCCACGGGTCCGTGATCATTGCCGGCGCCGCGTGCGCGCCGGGCCGAAGCGAGCACGGACCATTCCTTGACCATGACCTCGACCAGTCGCAACGCCGCCAGCGAGGCCAGTACAAATCGTTCGGGCAGTCGCAGGGTCTGCGCCAACCCGTCGGCCAGGTCGGTGGGGTCGGTGGTGAGCAGCACCGTGATACCGGGCAGCGCAATGGCCAGGCCACGCAGCGCAATGGCCGCACCGGCGGCCAGCGAGCCCGTGGTCACCGTGATCCAGCCCAGGTTCACCAGCTCGGTTCCGCCCTCCGGGGACAGCATGGCGGTGCCCCACCCGCTGATCAGTGCCGCCACGGTGATGGGCCACAGGGTGACCAGCAGACGCAGGGGTTTCTGCCCTGCGGCGGCCAGCAACACCAGTTGGCCCAGCAGGGCAAGACCGCTGGTCACGGGGTCCGCGCTCACGACCAGCACCACGGTGATGAGCAAGGCACCCAGGAGTTTGACCACCGCGTTGGAACGGCCCATGGGACTGACTCGGACGGAATCGGCAATGGCGCTCACGCTCATGCTCCCAACCTCACTTCCACCGCGTGGAGGGCCTTGATGAGTTCGCGGTCGTGGGTCACGGCCACCACGGCGGTGCCCCGTTCCATCTCTTCGACGAGCATGTCGACCAGCTCACGCCAGGTCTGCGCGTCCTGGCCGAACGTGGGCTCGTCGAGGATGAGCACCTGCGGGGCGGAGGCCAGCACGGTCGCCACCGATAGCCGCCGTTTCTGCCCGCCGGACAGTGTGAACGGGTTGGCGTCCTGGATCTCCGCCAGGTCCAGACGGCGCAGCAGGGTGTCAATGCGCGTCTCGTCCAGCCCCGAGTCGGTACCGCGGCGGGCCGTCCGGAGCGGCCCGTATTCAAGTTCGGCCCGCACGGACGAGCAGAGGAACTGATGCTCCGGGTGCTGGAAGACACTGCCGATGCGGGTGATGAGCTCCGTTCCCTCCCAGAGCGAGGGGTCAGCGGGAGCGTTCCCGGCAAGAGCCCGCGTGGCTTTCACGGTTCCCGCGCACGGCAAGAGCAATCCCGCCAATGTCAGCGCCAGCGTGGACTTCCCGGCGCCGTTCTCGCCCGTGACGGCCAGGGCCTGGCCCGCGCGCACGGTCAGGGTGATGTTGTGGGCGACCGGCACAACATTCTCGGTAGCGCATATCTCGTTCCGTCCCGGTGTTCCGCGGGACCAGGCTTTACGCGCCCGACGACGCCGCCGCGCCACCGCTCGCGCGCTCGGCTGGGTTCGGCTCACGGCCAGGTCGTGGACCTCCAGCAGCGGCGTTGCCTGCTGGCCGTGCGCCGGGGCGGGAATGGTGGACGGTGTCCAGTCCGGAACCCACGTACCCTGCCGTTGCAAGAGTTCGCGCGCGTCCACGAGGACCTCGCGGGTCGGACCGTCGAACGCTACGCTCCCGTAGTCGTCGAGCACCAGCACCCGGTCCACCACGGATTCCCAGAGGCCGACTCGGTGCTCGACCACGATCATCGTGGTGCCCGCCTGTGACACCGCACGGTCCACCGCGTCGCGCAATTCGACCGCGCCCCGTTCATCCACGCTGGCGGTGGGTTCATCGAGCAGGAGGAGCTGTGGGCGCATGGCCATGGTTCCGGCCAACGCCAGGCGCTGCTTCTGCCCCCCGGACAGCGAGGTGGTGGAGTGATCGAGCGGGAGGTCCAACCCGACCTCGGCAAGCGCTGCCTCCACCCGGGGCCAGATCTGGTCGCGAGGTACGGCGAGATTCTCGAGGCCGAAAGCGACGTCGTCGCCCACGCGCCCCAAAATGACCTGCGTCTCGGGATCTTGGTGCATGAAGCCCACCGATCCGCGCGCGTCGCGCGGATCCACGCCGTTGACGGTGAGTTCCCCGGAGCGGGATTCGCCGTCAGGATCCTGTTCCACACCGGCCATGGCCTGCAGCAGCGTGGACTTACCGGCTCCGGACGGGCCCAGCAGCAGCACACGCTCGCCCGGCCGGATCCGAGCGCTCACGCAGCGCAGGGACGGTTCCTCACGGCCGGGGTAGTGCCACCCGAAATCCGTGAGCACCACGTCCGCCCCGCGCTGCTCCACGGCCACGTGCGCGTTCATCGTCGTGCGGCGCCGGAGGCCAACCCGTTGAGCACGCCCGTCCTCTGCAGCGCCCGGGTGACCAGCCACATCAAGATCCCGGCGATGACCGCACCCGAGAGGGTGGTGAGAGCCGTATAAACCACTCGCTGGTCGAAGGCCCATTCGTAGTTGTAGATGATGCTTTCGTTGATTCCCATGACCAGTCCCGCAAGCGCACCACCTGCCGCCGCGGCGGCCGGGCCGAAGCGACGATAACGGCTCAGCAGGAACACGATCTCCACGGCGGCACCCTGGATCAAACCCGAGAACACCACCGGCCAGCCGAAGTGGGTGCCCAGGAAGCCTTCCAGGACGGCGGCGATAAGTTCGCAGAAAATCGCGGCTCCGGGCTTGCGGATGATCAGTGCCCCCAGGGTGCCGGCGATCAGCCAACCGCCGCCGATCAGGCCGGTGGCCGGCGGGTAAGCAACCGCAGCGGTGGTCGCCACCGGGTACAACAGGTTGGCCCACGCCCAGAAGACGACGGCGCACAGTGCGGCCAGCACCGCAGCCACCACGATGTCCACCACGCGCCACGACTTCTTGGGGGATTTCCGCTGTGGACGGGCGGTCCTGGATTTGACCTGGGTCATGATGTTCATCCTCCTGATGAGTACAGGAGGGGAAAGAACCGCGCACGGGCCGCGCACGGGTCCTTTGAGATGCTCGACTCCCTAGCGCCGGTATGAACCGGATCAGGTTCGAGGGTCTGCGCTGGTGCGCACTCTCAGCGCCGCTCGGGCGCTCCCCTGTCGTTAATGCCTCATCCTAGACCAAAAGAAGCGGCGGGGTCGCGTCCGCTGGACGCACCCCCGCCGCTTCCGGCAGTCGGAAAATTTAGATCTCGCTCTGCGACGTGTTGTCCTGGTCACTGTCCATCTTGGCGATGGCGCGCTGGATACCCACCTTGATGAGCGTGCCCACAAGACCGGTCAGAAGGGCCCACACGATGATGTCGCGCCAGGCCTCGTCCGGGTCCGGGTTCTTGGCGGGGGGCTCGTTACCCGTAACCTTTTTCCAGCCCGCGGTCAGCACCTTGTTGGACAGTGCCACGCCGCCCAGTGATGCTGCGGTGCCGGCCAAATCGTACATTTTGCTCATTGAAAGCTCCTCTTCACGGTTCTCGCTGCTTCACTAAGCATACGAAGCAGTTGCTGGTTCTTCGACCACCTCGGCCCGCCACGGGCCGAGATTTTTAGTCGTCACGCCTGGTACTCGCGTACTCGATCACGTTCTTGAGGTCGTCCTGGGTGAGGTTTTCCTCGCGCAGGTGCTTGGACCGGTACGCCGACCGACCCACCATGTGGGCGGAGACGGGGACCGTCAGCAGCATGAACAACCACGCCAGGATCAGCAACGGAATCATTGCGGGGTCGCGCCCCTCAATGCCCACCGCGGTCAGTAACAGCAGCAGGCCGAAGACCTGGGGCTTGGTACCGGCGTGCATACGGGAGAGCAGGTCCGGGAAACGCACCAGACCCACCGCCGCGGCCAGCGACATCAGGCACCCCACCACCATGCACACGGCTGCGACGACATCCAGAATCAGTTCCCACGTCATGACTTCCCCGTTCCCGCGTTACGCGCCACGGTCACGGAGCCCAAGAAGCCGACCAGCGAGACGATGACCAAGAGGAAAATGTTGTTCATGTGATGGTTGTAAACCATCTCGATGGCAAGGGACGCCCCGACAATGGCCAGCAACACGTCACTGGCAATGACTCGATCCAGGAGGGAGGGGCCCTTGGCGAGGCGATAAATGGCCCCGGCCGCGGCCAGTACCAGGAAGACCCCGCAGATCCACACGGCTATCTCGAACACGGTTTACTCCTCTCCCCGCTCGGGCCCGCCACCGGTGCGATACATCTGAGTGGTCGGCGAATGAATCATTCCGGTCGTGGTCGTCTCATTGCCTCCGGTCTCCTGTTTCAGGGCGCGCAGGTCTTCCTTGCTGCCCATGATGCGGATCCACGCGGCCTCGACCCGCAGTGCTGACTCGCGGAAGATCTCGGCCTGTTTCTTGTTGGCGACGTCCAGGACGTGGAAGTACAGGATGCCCGAACCGCGATCGACCTCGATCACCAGCGAACCGGGGATCAAGGCCATGGTGTGCCCCACGGCGGTCATCAACAGGTCATTGTTCTGCCGCAATCTCACGCCGACCACGGCGTTCTGCACGGCAGGTCCCTGAACGAGTGCCAACTTGAACACGTGGAAACTCGCCGTGGCCACCTGCCAAATGAAGGACACCACGAACACCGCGAAGTGGAGCACGTTGAATCGTCCGGACAGTTCAATGGGTGGCAAGGTGAGCGCGCGGGTCACGATGAAGGCCAGGATCAGCCCGAAGACCAAGTTCCCCAGGCGCCAATCGCCCCAGAGCGCGCCCCACACCACGACCAGCCACAGCAGCAGCGGGATGTCGGCGCGGAACGTACTTTGAAAACGCTTCTGGGTGGGGGAAGTACTCACTGCGCCTCCTCACTCACGCCACCCTGGCCCGCCGGGGCGAAGACGGCGTCGATGTAGCGATCCGGGTGTATCAGGTTCTGTGAGGCGTTGTCGGCCAGGTCGAACAGCGGGCCCGCGAAGACCGTGAGGGCCACACCGACCGCCACCAGAGCGGTCGTTGCGCCCACCATGAAACTCGGCATGAGCAACACGGCGCCTCGGCCGGCGAACGTGCTGGACCCGGCACGTTCGGCGGGGCCTGAGGTCCGGGGTTGCTTGCCGTCCACCGTGGTCGAGCGCAGCACGGGGTCCGGGTACTCGGCATCATCCACGCTGCGCAGGAACACGCGAATCCACACGCGGACCAGTGCCAGCAGGGTCAGCAGCGACACGAACACGCTGACACCGACCAGCAGGTAATCCAAGCCGGTTCCACGGCTCACACCCGCTTCCAGGAGCCCCACCTTGCCCAGGAACCCGGAGAACGGGGGAATACCGCCCAGGTTCAGGGCCGGGATCATGTACAGGATGCCCAGCAACGGTGAAATTTTGAGCATGCCCGCGAGTCGATCCACGTTGGTGGAGCCACCGCGCCGCTCGATCAGACCCGCGACCAGGAACAGGCTGGTTTGGATCACGATGTGGTGGGCAATGTAGTAGACCACCGCCGCCAGTGCTTCCTCGGTCCCCACCGCGATACCGAAGATCATGTACCCGATGTGACTGATCAACGTGAACGAGAGCATACGTTTGATGTCGATCTGCGCCAGTGCACCCAGAATGCCCACCACCATGGTGAGCAGGGCAACCCACATCAAGAGCCCGTTGATCTGCGTTCCGGGGAACAGCAGTGTCTCGGTACGGATGATCGAGTAGACGCCCACCTTGGTCAACAGACCCGCGAACACGGCGGTCACCGGCGCGGAGGCGGTCGGGTAGGAGTCGGGCAACCAGAACGACAGCGGGAAGACCGCGGCCTTCACTCCGAACGCGATGAGCAGCATCAGGTGCAGCTGCATTTGGGTGCCCTGCGGCAGGTCCGCCAGCTTCACGGAGAGATCGGCCATGTTCACGGTGCCCGTGGCGCCGTAAATCATGCTGATCGAGATCAGGAACAGCACGGAGGAGATCACCGAGACCACCACGTACGTGACACCGGCGCGGATGCGCTGCACCGTTCCGCCCATGGTCAGCAAGACGTAGGAGGCGGTCAGCAGGATCTCGAAACCCACGTACAGGTTGAACAGGTCTCCGGCCAGGAACGCATTGGAAACACCGGCCACCAGGATCAAGAAGGTGGGGTAGAAAATCGAGATGGGGCCTTCGTCGTCTCCGTCAGCGACGCCCTCACCCGCGGCGTAGATCAACACCGCCAGCGACACGACCACCGAGACCACGAGCATCAGCGCGGACAGTTGGTCCACGACCATCACAATGCCGAAGGGCGCCGCCCACTCACCCAGGTGGACGGCCTGCGGCCCCTGGTTCCACACGGTGATCATGATCAGCACGTTCAGGGCCAGGGTCGCGCTCATGGCGCCGATGGTCACAAAACGTTGCAACCGGTTCCGGTGCACGATCAGCAGGTTCATCGCGGCACCCAGGAACGGAATCACCACGGCCAGCGGAGCCAGCTGTGCGAAGTCATAGCTCATGACCGTTCCTCCCTTCCGGTGTCCTCGGGCCCGTGGCCCTCGAAGCGTTGGCCCTCGGTGTGCTCCACGTAGTCCGGGGACGACGGCGCAGCCAGGTGGTGTGCTCGGTGATGTCCTGGGGACTCAGTTGCTTCCTCTTCGTTGTGGCGTGCGCGTCCCCTTGGCTCATCCGAATCGGTGAATTCGGAGGAGTCCTGGGGCAGGGCGTCGTCGTCCTCGGCGTCGTAGGCGGGCTGCTGGGCGACAAAGCGGTCTTCCAGGTCGTCCTGGATCTCGTCGCGACGCGCCAGGGTCCAGGAGCGGTAGATCATGCTCAGGATGAACGCCGTGGTGGCCAGCGAAATCACGATTGCCGTGAGAATCAATGCTTGCGGTAGGGGGTCGGAGTACTCGGAACCGTCGAGCTCGGAATCATAGAGCGGCGCGAATCCCGGGACCCCGCCCGCGTGCAGGATCAACAAGTTGGTCCCGTTGGTCAGGAGCATGATGCCGAGCAGCACGCGGGTCAGGGAACGTTCCAGGAGCAGGTACACGCCCACGGAATACAGCACGCCCATGACCAGGAGCAATATCACGTTGACAGTCATCCCTGCACCTCCGAGGGGTTGCTGCCCCGGGCCGGAACACCGGAAGCATTGGACGGCTCGGAGTCATCCACGCGGTGCGCGGACACGGACGGGCCGGTTCGGGTCACGCGGATGCGGGAACCGCGGCCCTCCTTGGCGGCGCCGTCGAAGGCCTCTCGTTCCTTCCGCTCGTCGATGCGACCGCCCAGGGAGCGGAGGATGTCCAGGACCAGGCCGATCACGATCAGGTACACACCGACGTCGAAGATCACCGAGGTCACGAACTTCACGTGGCCGAAAATGATCATGTCCCATTCGAACGTGTAGCTCTGCATGACCGTGCCGCCGAACAGGACGGGCGCTATTGCGTAGAGCGAGGCGATGGCCAGGCCCGCGCCCAACATCCAACCGGCGTTGACGGGGGTGGCTCGCTCCAGTTCGTAACGGCCACCGGCCAGATAACGCAGCGTGAGCGCCAGGGCAGCCATGAGGCCACCGGCAAAACCACCGCCTGGGTCGTTGTGACCGGCGATCAGCAGGTAAATGGACACCATCATGAAGGTGTGGAACAGCAACCGGGCAATCACTTCGAAAATGATGGAGCGGCGTTCGGGTGCCAGGGTGCGCCCGGCCAGGATGAACGGGTCTGCCTCCGGGCGCGAGGTGAACCGCCGCGCGAGGTCCAGTTGCTCGGTGTTCACGTTCTGGGAGTGTGCCGCGGCATTCATGCTGCGGATGATCTTCAGCTCAGACGTGTCAAGCTGATGGCGTTCGCTGCGCAGCCGGTCACCGCGGCTCTTCACGAAGATCAAGGAAGCAATACCGGTGGCCGCGACCACCAGAACGGTGATCTCACCAAAGGTGTCCCAGGCGCGGATGTCGACGAGGATCACGTTGACCACGTTGGCGCCGTTGCCCTGCTCGTAGGCCAGGCGCGGCAGCTCCAGGGAAATCCGCTCGGCGGAACGGGACGAGATCGAGAAAGCGGCCAGGGCCATCATGAACAGGCCGAACACCACCGAGAAGATCACCCGGAGGGCCTTACGACCGGCGGGACGGCGATTCCACAGCGGGCCGGGCAGCGAACGCAACGCCAGGACGAAGGCCACCAGCATGATGGTCTCCACGAGCGTCTGGGTCAGCGCCAGATCGGGGGCGCCTTGCAGGGCGAAGATCAACGCCAGCCCGTAACCGGTCACGGACACCAGCAACACGGCCAGGAACCGCTTACCGGCGGTGAGCACCAGCAGCGCCGCAATGATCATGCCGATACCGGTGACCAGCTGCCCCGGGGAATCCGCGTAACGGGTGTCGGCCAGCGGAGGGGTCTCGTACCAGAACAATGCAACCAAGGGCACCACGATGGCGGTGACCAGGATGACGGACAGGTAGAACTTCAGCGAACCACGCTGGGTGCGGCCGGTGACCCACACGGCCACCAGGTCCAGGGCGTTGACGATCTTGCGGTAAACGAAGTCACCCGTGGGGACCTCGGGCAGCTTGTCCTGGAACTGTTTCACGTGACGGCGTGCGAGGTGCAGCACCGCACCCACCGCAATGATCAGCGCGGACAATCCGAGGGCCACTGTGAAACCGTGCCACAGCACCAGGTGCACGCCGGACTCGGCGACGTCCGCGAACTCCTCCTGGTAGGGCTTGATGCCGGCTTCCATGGGCCCGGGGAAGAGACCGAACACCACGGTCAGGACGGCGAGAACGGTTGGGGCCACCATGAAACCCCACGGCGCGGGTTTGAAATCACCGATGACCGATTGGCCGTCTGCCGCGGTGTCCAGGTCGGAGAATTGGCCCGACTTGCGGGCAAAGCCACCCCACATGAACCGGGCGCTGTACGCAAAGGTCAGGATGGAACCAACGACCACGCCCACGAGCAGGATCATGCCCAGCGGCTCACCGCTGTGGTCCACGAGACCGGTGAGCACGGCTTCCTTGGTCACGAAGCCGAACAACGGCGGCACACCGGCCATGGAAGCGGCGCCGATGAGCGAGACCACCAAGAGCTTGGGGGCGCTGCGTCCCACGCCCGAGAGTCTGCGGATGTCACGGGTTCCCGCCTGGTGGTCAATGATGCCCACGCACAGGAACAAGGTGGCCTTGAACAGACCGTGCGCCATGACCATTCCCATTCCGGCCATGGCGGTGTCGGCTGAACCGAAGCTGATGACGGCGGTGATGAAGCCCAACTGGCTGACCGTGCCGTAGGCCAGGATGAGTTTGAGGTCGTACTGGCGCAGGGCAACCCAACCACCGAAGATCATGGTGCCCAGGCCCAGGGACACCGTGATGGGTAACCACCAGTCGGTCGCGGCAAAGCCCGGGGCGAAACGCGCCACCAGGTAGATACCGGCCTTGACCATGGCCGCGGCATGCAAGTAGGCGGACACCGGGGTGGGTGCCGCCATGGCCGCGGGGAGCCAGAAGTGGGTGGGGAACAGCGCCGACTTGGAGATCGCGCCGGCCAGGAGCAAGACAATGGCGGCGTTGATGGTGGCCGACGAGGCCATCAGTTCGGGGGCGGCGTCGACGATCTGCGACACCCGGTAGGTCCCGGCGGCCTCGCCGAGCATGATCATGCCCACGAGCATGGCCAGGCCACCCGCGGTGGTGACCACGAGCGCTTGCAGCGCGGCGCGGCGGGCGGCGAGCTTGGTGCGCGAGTAGCTGATCAGCAGGAACGACAGGACCGAGGTGATTTCCCAGAAGACGAACAGCACCAAGAGGTCATCCGCGGTGACCAGACCGAACATGGCTCCCGCGAAGGCCACCAGCTGCGCGGCGAACGCGCCGATGCCATCGGCGTCGGACTTGAAGTAGCGCGCGCAGTACATCAGCACCAGCGCGCCCACGCCCAGGATCAGCAGGCACATCATGTAGGCCAGCGCATCCATGCGGAAGGACAGCGTGATCCCCAGCTGGGGGATCCACTCGAGGGTGCTGTACCACTCGTTGGTCTCCCCGGAGTAAACGCGAGGGGTCTGGGTGAACAGCCAGATCAGCGAGCCGAGCGGCACGAGCGCCACGGCGTAGAAACCCGAACGCCCGGTTCGTTTGAGGATCGCTGGTGCACACAGGGCTGCAAGGCCGTGAATGAGCAACACAGCGAGCATGAGAACCTAACCTCTCTGGAGGTCACGGACAGGTGGACATGACCCCGCGAGGGCACGGCTCTACCCACAACGCACGGGTCGGAAGAATCCTGTTAAGCCTAACAAAGCGCGCATATGCCGCGTCCGCATTTACCTGTGGGTGAACTCCACGTCGGACAGCGCACGCCACGCTGGCCAATTCTTGACCCGCGGCCCGTTCGACGGGCCCTAGTCTGGGGCCATGACCATTCAAGCGCGGGAGACCACGGGAACACGCACACAGGTCCTCGCCTGGTGCTTGTGGGACACGGGTTCCTCCGCGTTCCACGCAATCATGCTCACCTTCGTCTTCACGGTGTACCTCACCAGTTCGTCCTTCGGTTCCCCCGAGCACACATCGGCCGTCCTGAGCGCGGGCATGGCCATTGCGGGTTTCTTCATTGCCCTGACCGCCCCGTTGATCGGCCAGCGCTCCGACGCGCCCCGTTCCCGTTCCCGGTTCCTCGGCGTCAACACCGTGTTACTTGCGCTCTTCACCGGTCTGGCGTTCTTCGCCCGACCCGAACCCTCGTTCCTGGTCTTCGGCGTTGCAATGATCGCCATCGCGAGCATCGTGGCCGAATTTGCCGAGGTCAGCTACAACGCCATGCTCCCCGGCCTGGCCGGACCCCAAAAAATCGGTGCGGTCTCCGGCTGGGGCTGGGGTGCCGGTTACCTGGGTGGCATCGTGGCGCTGGCATTCGTGCTCTTCGGTTTCGTTCAGCCGGGGTTCCTGGGCATCCCGACCGACCACGCCCTCAATTACCGCTCCGTGGCCCTGTTCAGCGCCGCGTGGGTTCTGGCGTTCTGCCTGCCCCTGATGCTGCGGGCCCGGACCATGCCCTACCGCTGCCTCGAGATCGCCGACGACGTCGCGGCACCCACTCCTCGTCGGGGCATCCTGGCGTCCTACGGGGAGCTCTTCCGGACGATCGCCCGCGTCTGGCGCCGCTCCCCCGCCACCGTGTATTTCTTGCTGTCCTCGGCCATTTTTCGCGACGGACTCGCGGGCATCTTCACGTTCGGCGGCGTGCTCGCGGCCGGAACGTTCGGGTTTTCGATGTCCGAGGTGATCATTTTCGCGGTGGTCGCCAATATCGCCGCGGCCCTCGGTGCGATCGTGGGCGGCAGGTTCGACGACGCCGCCGGCCCCCGCGCGGTGATCGTCGTGTCGTTGCTCGGCATCATGGTCGCCGGTTCCGTCTTGTTGTTCTGGGAGGGACCCACCGCGTTCTGGGTGTGCGGCCTGGCCCTGTGCTTGTTCGTGGGACCGGCTCAAGCGGCGTCGCGAACCTACCTGGGCCGACTGACCCCGTCCGGTCGGGACGGCGAGATGTACGGCCTCTACGCGACCACGGGCCGAGCGGTGAGCTTCCTGGCGCCCACCATGTTCGGTATTTTCGTCACCGCCTTCGGCGCCCAGATCTGGGGCGTCCTCGGGATCCTGAGCGTGGTGGGCGTGGGACTGCTCCTGCTGCTGTTCACACCCAAGCCGCCCAAGGGCTTCACGACCGTTCAGGTCTGATCGGCGGGGCGATCGTCATATCCGTCGAGACGCATATGAACGTCGGCCCAAGAATCGGCACGTTACTCGACCGGCGAGCGGTGAAAATTCACGTGGCTCCGTGAGGCCGTAGGGCCACGCTGTCCCTGATACCGGTTCCCGTAGGCCCCGCTGCCGTACGGATGCTCCGCCGCGGACGAGAGCTGGAAGAAGCACAGCTGCCCCACCTTGGAGCCGGGCCACAGCTTGATGGGCAGCGTGGCCATGTTGGACAGCTCCAGTGTGACGTGCCCGGAGAAACCCGGATCAATGAACCCCGCGGTGGAGTGCGTGAGCAGGCCCAACCTACCCAGGGAGGATTTGCCCTCGAGTCTCGCGGCGACGTCGTCGGGGAGTGTGACCTTCTCGTACGTGGCACCCAGGACGAACTCGCCGGGGTGCAGAACGAACGGTTCGTGGGGATCCACCTCGATCAACCGTGTGAGCTCGGGCTGTTCCTGGGCGGGATCGATGTGCGCGTACTTGTGGTTGTCGAACAACCGGAACCAACGGTCCAGGCGCACGTCCACGCTGGCGGGCTGGATCATGGCGGGGTCGTACGGTTCCAGCCGCACACGGCCGGAATCCATGAGGCTGCGAATGTCACGATCGGAGATGAGCACGCTTACACGGTAATGCACCGGCAATCGTCAGCACTCCCGTGGTCACCGCGCCTCCCCGTACCCGTTGTACGTGGGCGTCGGCCGCGGTCATGACTTCTGTCACCTCGGGTACGAGATGGCCGGGAAGAAAGTCCGGGCGGAAGTTGTTGTAGACTCGGTGGCGTTCAATCGGGCCGCGAGGTCTGATCGATACAACGCGCGGCTGTAGCTCAATGGTAGAGCGCACGCTTCCCAAGCCTGATACGCG
>NZ_JAUNPE010000037.1:0-3628 GCF_030536815.1 Kocuria sp. | reverse complement strand
GCGGCTGTAGCTCAATGGTAGAGCGCACGCTTCCCAAGCCTGATACGCGGGTTCGATTCCCGTCAGCCGCTCCACATATCGCGCCACCGCCCCGGGACACCTTCGAGGACCCGGGGTTCGTGTTACACATTGCACGCGTCGAGGAGCACCCATGTTGCGCACCATGTTCACCGGAAAGATCCACCGAGCAACCGTCACCCAGGCCGACCTGCACTACGTGGGATCCGTGACCGTGGACCAGGACCTGCTGGATGCGGCCAACATTCTTCCGGGCGAACAGGTGTCCATCGTGGACATCAACAATGGTGCCCGGCTCGAGACCTACACGATCGCCGGCGAGCGCGGCAGCGGCGTGATCGGGATCAACGGTGCCGCCGCCCACCTGGTGCAGCCCGGTGACCTGGTGATCCTGATTTCCTACGGACTCATGGACACCGCGGAAGCCCAGAACTACAACCCCCACGTGGTGCACGTGAACGAGAACAACAAGATCGTGGCCCTGGGTTCGGATCCGGCGGACGCCGTCACCGGCGACATGGTTCGCCCGCCCCAGGCGCGGGACCATGCGCGGGCCCAGGAAGACGCCGCTGTAGCGGCACTGTAGCCACCACGGTGCTTCTCGGTTCCCCGGACCCCGGGGTCGTGCGCGACGAACGGCCCTTACCCGAGAGAACACGCCCGTGAGCGGCGTGTTTTCCGGGTTTTTCATCATTTGGGCCGTCATCGGTGTGGGATTCCTGGTGGGCCGCTCCGGTTTTCTGGGCCCGCACGGACAGGTAGTACTGTCCAAACTCGCGTTCTACGTGGCCTCCCCGCCGCTGTTGTTCCTCACCATCTCGCAGGCGGACATTGCGCAGATCCTGTCCACTCCCCTGCTGATCGCCATGCTCTCCGCGTGGTTGACCATGGGCCTGTACGCGGGCGTCTCACGCTTCGCGCTCAAACGTGATGCCGCCACCGTGGTGATGGGATCCCAGGCCGCCGGTCAGGTCAACGCCGCCAACCTGGGCATCCCCATTGCCGTGTTCGTCCTGGGGGACGCGTCCCAGGTGGCCCCCGTGATGTTGTTCCAGCTGGCCATCAACTCACCCCTCTATCTCACGGCCATGGACACCCTCACCGACGGCGCCAGACCCACCCCGGGCTCGATTCTCAAGAACACGTTCACCAATCCACTGATCGTGGGGTCCCTGCTGGGCATCCTGTTCGGAGCCACCGGATGGCACCTGCCCGATCTGGTGCTGCAGCCCATTGAACTGGTCGCCGGCGCAAGCATCCCCGCCATGCTGCTGGCCTTCGGCATGTCCCTGGTGGGCTCACGACCCCTGTCGGACAAGCGCGAACGCATGGACACTCTGCTTGCCTCCGCGGCAAAGTTGTTCGTCCACCCCGCGCTCGCCCTGCTCTTGGGGCACCTCCTGGGGCTCGAGGGTCATGCCCTGTACGCCACGGTGATCATGGCATCCCTGCCCACTGCTCAAAATCTCTACGTGGCGGCGGTACGGTATAAACGCGCAACCACTGTGAGCCGTGACACGGTCCTGGTCACCACGGTGTTCTCGATGGTCACCATGGCAATCATTGCCGTAGTGCTTTCGTGACCGCGTCGGTCGACAGGTGTGAGATGCCTCACCCATAGACTGAGTAAATGCTGAGCAGCCTGATGACCCTTCCGGGTCCATGGGCTCACTGCCCAGTGGATGACCTTGTCACAGGGGAGGAATCATAGTGAAAGCCACTCACACACCACGCAGGGCGCGGAGGGGACGCCGGATCCGCAGTGCGGTTGCGCTCGCGGGCGCGTCGGCAATGTTGCTGACGGCGTGCGGTTCGCAAGAATCGGGCCCGCCCACGCTGACGTGGTACATCAACCCGGACGACGGCGGGCAGGCCACCATTGCGGAACAATGCTCCGCGGCCTCTGACGGGAAGTACAAGATCGAAACGTCCCTGCTGCCCCGCGATGCGTCCTCGCAGCGAGAGCAGTTGGCCCGGCGATTGGCCGCCGGCGACACGTCCATGGACATCATGAGCCTGGACCCGCCGTTCGTTCCCGAGCTCGCCGAGCCCGGGTTCCTGGCCAAGCCGCCGGCGGACGTGGTCGAAAGGACCACCTCGGACACCCTGGACGGCCCACTCGAGGGCGCCAAGTGGGACGGTGAGATCGTGGCCGTACCGTTCTGGGCCAACACCCAGTTGCTCTGGTACCGCAAGTCGGTCGCACAAGCCGCCGGTCTGGACATGTCCAAGCCGGTCACGTGGGATCAAATCATTGACGCCGCACGCAGCCAGGACAAGTATTTGGGCGTTCAAGGCACCCAGGCCGAGTCCATGACCGTGTGGGTCAACGGACTGGTCGCCTCGGCCGGCGGCCAGATCATCACCTCCGGCGAAGAGGGCCAGGACGCAGAAATCACCTTGGACAGCGAGGCCGGTGAGAAGGCTGCCGAGATCGTGGGCACCATTGGCGAGGAGGGCCTGGGCGGACCGGGTCTACCCACCCAGGACGAAAACTCATCCATGATCCAGTTCCAGGGGGACATGGGCTCGTTCATGGTGAACTGGCCCTTCGTCTGGGCGGCGTCCAACGCCGCCGTGGAAGAAGGTTCGCTGGACAAGTCCCTGGTGGACGATATCGGCTGGGCCCAATGGCCCCGCGTCAATGCCGACACCCCGTCCGCCCCTCCGCTGGGTGGTATCAACATTGGTGTGGGTGCCACTTCCGAAAACCAGGATCTCGCCTGGGAGGCTGTGGAGTGCATCGTCACCCCGGAACACCAGTCGCAGTACTTCGCGACCAACGGCAACCCGCCGTCCTCCGCCAAGGCCTTTGACGACGCCGCGGTGCGTGAGGCGTACCCGCAGGCGTCGGTCATTCGGGAATCCCTGGACAACGCGGCACCGCGCCCGCAGACTCCGTACTACAACGAGATTTCCACCGCCATTCAGCAGGAGTGGACGCCACCGCAGAGCGTGAACGAGAACACGCCTAAAGAGACCACTGCCTTTATTGAGCAAGTCCTGAAGGGAGATGCGCTGCTGTGAGTACCACCGTCGATTCTTCGACCCGAGCACCTGGGACCCAAGCGCCCAAGGCCAAACGGCAGATTTCGGACCGCGTCCGGGCGGAGCGAAAGCTCGGTTGGCTGCTGGCCGGCCCCGCGTTCATCATCATGTTGCTGGTGACCCTGTACCCCATTGTGCAGGCCCTGTACGACTCCCTGTTCTCCTTCCGCCTCACCGCACCCGGGGACAAGGAATTCGTGTTCCTGGGCAACTACGCCACGGTTTTCTCCGACTCCCTGTTCTGGCAGGACCTGGGTGTCACCCTGTTGATCACCGTGGTGACCGTGCTCGTGGAACTCGTGCTGGGTCTGGCCCTCGCACTGGTCATGCACAGTGCGATCAAGGCCACCCGCGGCCTGCTGCGCACCGCGATCCTGGTGCCCTACGGCATCATCACCGTGGTGTCCGCATTCGCGTGGTTCTACGCGTTCGACATCACCACCGGTTACGTGAACAACTGGTTCGACTGGGTGCCCGGTATCGGCCCCGATTTCAACTGGTTCGCTTCCGCAGGCCCGGCGTTGAGCATCATCATGGCGTCCGAGATCTGGAAGACCACGCC
>NZ_JAUNPE010000036.1:14100-19623 GCF_030536815.1 Kocuria sp. | reverse complement strand
ACATCTTGAGTCAAGAAAACTCAGGTTTCATCCGGGACTGAGGGACCACGGAGTGCTGCCGGTCAGTTACCCGGCGTGGCTACTGCCACCGTTGCGGGTTCCTGTCCCATGCCTGTGCCACCGTCGGCCTGCCCGCCTCGGGCACCCCCCGACTGGGCGTCGGTTCCCGGAACGGTATCCACGGCCGAACCGGATTCTTCCCGTGTGCCCGATTCCTCCGCCGCGCCGTCGCCGGTGTCCGGTAGGGGCACCTGCTCCACTGGCGCTTCAGGGGCGGCCGGAGCCTCGGGAGGTGCCGCGGGTGCCTCGAACGCCGGCGGAGCGGCGGGCACTTCCGGGGCTGCGGGCTGTTCCGAACCGGGCTGGACCCCGTTGTCCGGAGCAACGGGTGCTTCGGGGGCGGCCGGGGTTGCGGGCTGTTCCGGTGACGCCGTGGGGCTCTGTGACGGGGAGGGTTCGGCGGTGCTGGTAGTGATGTTCCCCGAGGGCGCGGGGGAATTTTCCACCGCGTCCTGGGCCGTACGCGGTGCGTTGACGAACGCAACCGCGCCGACGGTGAGCGCCAGAATTCCCGCTCCGACTATGGCGAGGAATCCTTTACGAGAACCGGTGCGCGCCCGAGGGTTATGACCCCGGTGGGCACCTTGACGCGTTCCGTCCTCGGGAACGTCGTCGAATTCGTCACGGGGGTATTCACTCATTGTCCATACTTCCGGTCAGCCACGATTTGCCTCTACTATCCCACGGCCGCGGGCGTTGTCCTACCCCGTCAGCGCTGCCTGGCCCGGCGTAATCGCGAAATGAGCATGGGAGCGAACCGGGCGGCGTCGTCCCGGTCGATCAGCGCATTGAGGCGCTGATAGTAATTGACGGGGCTGAGCCCCAATCGTTGCCGAATGGCCGACTCCTTGGCCCCGCGATATTTCCAGTGTTCGGCTTCGAGCTGCAGGATGGCCTTGTCCAGTGCATCAAGCCCGTTGTCCGGTTCAGCCATGAGAGCCACCATAACCGGTAATCTCATACCCGTTATCCGCACCCGTTATCGATCGGAGACCAGCTCATGTCAGAACCTCGTCCCCTGCACGAGATCATGAGCGATGACTGGGCCCGGGCGCTGCAGCCCGTGGAGTCCACCATTCGTGAGATGGGGGAATTCCTGCGAGCCGAGCATGCTGCCGGGCATCGCACCTTCCCGAGCGGAGACAACATCTTTCGCGCATTTCGCGAACCGATGTCCCGGGTGAAGGTCTTGATCGTGGGGCAGGATCCGTACCCGACCCCGGGACATGCCATGGGGCTCTCGTTCTCGGTGCAACCGCAGGTTCGCCCCATCCCCAGGTCCCTGCAGAACATTTACAAGGAACTGAACACCGATCTGGGGATCACCCCGCCGGAGCACGGCGACCTCTCTTCGTGGTCCGAGCAGGGGGTCATGCTGTTGAACAGGGCCCTGACCGTGCGGGAGGGCGCTCCCGCATCACACCGCGGCAAGGGGTGGGAAACCGTCACGGAATGCGCGATCAAGGCACTGGCCCAACGAGGGACCCCCCTGGTCGCAATCTTGTGGGGTCGCGACGCCCGCGACACCAAGCAGTGGCTGGCAGGGGCACCCACAGTCGAATCTGTGCACCCCTCCCCGCTGTCCGCGGCAAGGGGATTCTTCGGTTCGCGCCCGTTCTCCCAAACCAATGAGCTTCTTGCGAACCAGGGTGCCCAACCCGTCAACTGGACGATCGCCGATTAGGATCACCTAGGCTGGGGAGATGGAGAAGACCACTGCGCGGAAGCCGCGGAAACCACAGCTCAACCTCGAGGTGACCGAGCGCCGGGAGCTGTCCCCGGGCATGGTCCGCGTGGTGTGCCGGATCGCCAATCACGCGGATTACCAGGACATTGTTCCTCCGGAGAAGTACGTCAAACTGGTGTTCTTCTCCGACGCCACGCTGGCCGACATTCCCTCTGGAGAGTTCCCCGATTACTGGAGCCTGCGCGATGCCGCGGCACCTGAGGACCTCCCCGTCACCCGCCATATGACGCTGCGTCGGTACGACGCCGCCGCCGGCACCGTATGGATCGATGTCGCCCTGCACGGCACGGAGGGGCACGCGGGACCGTGGGCCGCGACGGCCAAGCCCGGCGATCGTCTGGTGGCCGTCGGGCCGGGTGGCAAATGGGAACCCGATCCGGATGCCTCCTGGACGCTGCTGGCCGGGGACGAGGCCGCGATCCCCGCAGTGCTCGCCAATGTGGAATCCCTCCCGGACACGGCGGAGGGGTTGGCGATTCTCGAGGTGCAGGATCCCGCGCACCGCCACGATCTCAGCGGAGTCACCGTGCCGGAGGGCGTACGGATCCAATGGGTCTACCGGTCAAGCCACCAGCAGGATGAACGCGCCCTCGTGTTGGCCGTGTCCCGGGCCCCGTGGCCCGAGGACCTGTCCGGCATTCAGGTCTTCGTCCACGGCGAGCGCGAGGCCATGAAGGAGGTCCGCAAGGAGTTGTTCGACCGCCGCAACCTGGATCGATCTCAGGTCTCACTGTCCGGGTACTGGGCCGCCGGCCGTACGGAAGACCTCTTCCAGGCCGAGAAGAAGCTCCCCGTGGGGAAAATTCTCTAGCCCTCAGCGGCGCCGGTTCCGCCGGTGCGAGAAGATCTGCATGCGCTCCAGGAACGGGCGCATCAGGTAGTTTCCGAGCACCACACCCGAGGCCATCATGACAATCGATGCCATGGCGTTGATCAGCCCGGTGAAGCCGGTGCCCGCGGTGTCTGCCTCTACGGTGATCGCGTACATGCCGCGGAAAATGGACAACCCCGGCAGCAGGTAGGTCATCGCGGGGATGGCCAGAATGGTTTGCGGAATCCGTGAACGAGCCGCCAGCAATGCGGCAACGCAGCCCGTGGTCACGGCGCCGAGAGCCGTGTCCAGGCGGGCGCCCAGTCCGTACTCGCCACCCACATGGAACACCAACAGCCCTGCCAGGGCGGCAAGAACCGCGGGGAAGATGTGCCGTGGTTTGGCCTGCATGGTCACGGCCACCAAAGCCGTGGAAATGAGCATGAAAACCGTGTTGGTCACTGCATCCGGTGAGGTGAACGAGGATTGCGACACGTCGATGCGTGGCACGCCCAGGTAGCCGGCCAACGCGATACCCACGGCGATCCCGGCGATGATGCCGAGGAACGCCAATGATGTGGACAGCAAACGCCCCACAGCGGTCACTGGGAAGCCATTGATGGCGTCCTGCATGGTCGAGACCATGCGGGTAGTGGGCAGCAGCATGATGATGCCACCGGCAATGACTCTGGGCGGTGACAGGTCCACGCCCAGGGCGGAAATCCCCATGGCCGCGAGCGTCACAATCAATGCATTTGCGGCCAGGGCGAAGAACTCGGGAATACGCCAGGCACCGAGTTTCGCGGACACCAACTGCACGAGCACCGAGGACACCGCCGCCACCAGGGCACCGGCAGCTCCGCCGCCGATCGCCATGGTGATGGTGGCCGCCGCGACCACGGTTGCCAACCACACGGTCCACTTGGGATATGGCTTGGGTTTGGAATTGATGATTGACAGTTGCCGCTCGGCTTCCTTGAGCGGCATGGTCCCCTCGATGATGCGTGTGACCAGTTGGTGCGAATTGGCCAGACCCGCGTAGTTGTCCGTCCACGAGCGCACCACGCGCATGACCGTGTGACTGTAGGTGTTGGGATCGTCCAGGACGTCCTGGCTGGTCCGGGGACCGCTGATTTGTCCCGTGCCCTCCGTGTTGTGGCCCTCCGCGGTCAGCTTTCCCGTCTCGGTGATCTCGGCGACGTAGTTTATGGTCACCGACTGGTTGGTGATGTCCACCTCAAGATTTTCCACCCCGTAGGTCGCGCACACGGCAATGATCGCGTTCTCCACGTCCAGGGCATCGGCACCGTAGTGGAACATGGTCTCGGCCAGCCGCAGCGCAAAATTCAGGGTGCGTCGAGCCTGCCGGTCGCTGCTGTCCCCGAACCGTCTGAGGTTGTGGAACGGCGTAGCCGTGAGTCGGTCCACCACGCGCATGGGTGCGGTCGGGGCGGCGTCGCCCCAGATGATGGACCGTAACTTCTCCTTGGACGATTGCACCGCCCGCGCGCGGGTCGAGGGATAGGCGCCCCGCAGCACCGTGGTGGTGGCCGGGGCCGGCTCGTGGGGCACACCCGATGTGTCTGGCCGTTCCACGGCTGTGGTTTGTCCGGACCCACGGCGAGAAATCTGCGTGACGGGCCTGGTGGCGGCGGCAGCTTGAGAACGCGGTGTCGCCCCGGCCTTATCGGCCTCGATCTGGCCGGGAGTCAGCACCGGCAGCGCACCGACCTGGGAGGACACCGCCCCGTCCTGAGCGGCAACCGATTGCTGGGGCGAGACCGCTGGCTGCACTCCACTCGCGAGCCGAGCGCGGGTTTGTGCCTGGGCGGCCTGGGTCTCCGTGGGTCTGACCAATGATGCCGGGAATCCATGCATGGTGACCGGGCGGGCCGCACCGGTCAGGGAGGTGTCACCACCGGGTCCGAACGGTTCTCCGTCCTGGAATTCGAGGCCGGCCGCGGCCCCCGACGCCGGGTACCCGTGATGGGAAAGCTCCCGAAGTTGTTCGGTCACGCTCACAGTCGTTGGACCTCCCTGACCCCGCGGGTACTGCTAGTGATGTCTTACGGTGTACGGACGGGTTTCAAGCCATCACGAATCAGTAGAACGGCTGCCCGGTCCTGCGTACCCAGAGCTGGCGCTGTACCTTCTCACCAATGTTGGCCCACATTGCATACTTGGCCTTGTTGAGGGGCTGATCCCACACTCCTACGTAGTCCACGACCGTCTTGGTGAAGCTGGTCTTGAACAAACCCAGACCGTAGTAATGGTGATCCTTGTTCTTGAGCTGATCGCTGGGCGGGGTACCGCAGAAGTCGTACTGTTCGATGTCGCACTCGTCCTTGAGGTCCAGGATGGCCCGCCATTGCACCAAGTGGGAATCGCCGTACTGCTTACGGCGCGGTGTGGAACCGCCGTCCTTGTACGTGCCCTTGGAGCCATACGCGATCACGTACGCTCCCACGGAGGGCTCGTCGTCCTCATACGTGAAGTACAGCCGCCCCTGACCCCGCTCGGCAAAATTGGTCCAGAACGCGCGGTAGTACTCATAGGAACGCAGCGTGACCTTGGCGTGTCCCTGACCCACGGAATCCATGAGCGCGTACATGGCGCGCATGTTCTCCTCGGTGAGCTCCACACGCTCCACCTCACAGCCTTCGCGGGTGGCGCGGCGCACGGCGTTACGTCCACGCGAGTGCAGGGACTTGAGCAGCGCCTTCTCATCCGGGGTGGTGTCAAGTACCGCGGTGGAATCATTGGGCTGGATCTCGAAGGACTTCACGAGACCGCAGCGAGCGAGCAGGCCGCTCGCGTAGTCGGAGGCCAGGATCTCGGGTTCGTACTTGATGGCGAACACGCCCTTGGCGGCACCCGCCACGAACTTCCTGTTGGCCTCGACGAT
>NZ_JAUNPE010000036.1:0-14000 GCF_030536815.1 Kocuria sp. | reverse complement strand
TCATCGGTGGCAAAGCGTGCCGTGAATTCTCGCAAGGCTCTCTCAATCCTGGTTCTGTGACTGATGACGCAGCACCGGAGGCGACGCCGCAGTCAGCGACGCCGCCTCCGAGTGGCTGACAGGACTCTAGTCTACGTCCGGGCTGACACTATCCTCGTCCCCAGGATCCACGTGGTCGTCGCGTGTGCCGGGGTCCCGCACCGTGTGCTGAGCGCCGGGTGCCGTGCCGGGCTGTCCCTCGGGGCGGTTGGTCGTGCCCGCATTGCTCTGCCCCGTGCCCTGAGCGGTCGTGCGCGTGGGTTGGGCAGTTCGGTCCCGCGCAGTGGCCGAGACGGAGCCCCGGTTGGCGCCGGCCATGGCCATTTCGCGGCCCTCCGTGGCTTCGCCCCGGCCCGTGAATTCGGTGCGGTCGTTGTACACGTACTTACCCGGGTGCCCGGAGGTGAAGCGATCCGGGTTGGCGTACTCCCAGTCCTCGCCCCAGCCGCCCTCAACACCCTCGAACAATTCGCCGCGGCCGAGCCAGCGGTACAGCGATTCGTACGAGATGCTCTCCGTCGCGGTGATCCGACGGCGTAGCATCTCGCGGGTCATTTGCTCCGGACGGTCACAGCCCATGGTGGCGATGATCTGCCCGGTCTCCTCAACGGTCAGGCGGTGGTAACGCTCCACCCGGTCACCCTTGGAAGCAACGTCCAGGGCCTGGTACAACCGCGGATCCTGAGTCGCCACGCCCACGGGGCACTTGTTCGTGTGACATTTCTGCGCCTGAATGCAGCCGACGGCCATCATCATGGCGCGAGCGCTCATGCAGAAATCCGCGCCCTGAATGATGTGACGCACAATGTCGTGACCGGAAATCACCTTGCCCGCGGCACCGATCTTGATGCGGTCGCGCAGACCGGAGCCGACCAGGGCGTTGTGCAGTAGGATCACGCCCTCGGTCAGCGGGGTACCCACGTGGTCCTGGTACTCGAGGGGGGCGGCGCCGGTGCCGCCCTCGGAGCCGTCCACAATGATGAAGTCCGGGGTGGTCTTCTCTTCGATCATGGCCTTACAGATCGCCAGGATCTCCACGCGTGAGCCGATGCACAGCTTGAAGCCGATGGGCTTGCCGTTGGACAGTTCACGCAACTGCGCTATGAAGCGAACCAGTTCGCGGGGTGTGGTGAAGGCGGAGTGGCTTGCCGGGGAAATACAGGTTTCTCCCACGGGCACCCCGCGGGCTTCGGCAATCTCCGCCGTGACCTTGGTACCGGGCAGCACACCGCCCAGGCCGGGCTTGGCGCCCTGGGACAGCTTGATCGTAATGGCCTTGACCTGTTCCAGGTTGGACTTCTCCCGGAACTTCTCCGGGTCGAAGCGCCCGTCCGCGGTGCGGGTGCCAAAGTACCCCGAGCCGAATTCCCAGATGAGGTCGGCACCGTACTGCAGGTGGTACTGGGTGAGTCCGCCTTCACCGGTTTCATGTGCAAACCCTCCCTGCGCAGCACCCTTGTTCATGGCGAGAACGGCGTTCTTGGACAGCGATCCGAAGCTCATGGCGGAGATGTTGAGCAGCGAGGCGTCGTAGGGCTGCGTGCAGTCCGGACCACCCAAGCGCACGCGGTGCTCCACTTCGGGAGCGGCCTTGGGCGCAATGGACTGGACGAAGTATTCGTAACCGGGCTGATTGACGTTGAGTTCCGTGCCAAAGGCCTTGTCGCCCTTGAAGCCTTTGGCGCGCGAGTAGATCAATGAGCGCTGATCGCGGTTGAACGGTTTGCCGTCCCAGTTGCGCTCAATGAAGTACTGCTGGATCTCGGGACGGATCTCTTCCAGGAAGTACCGCGCGCGCCCCAGGAGCGGGAAGTTCCGTAGGATCGCGTGCCGGCGTTGGGAGGCGTCACGGATGCCCACGATCAGCAGCAGGATGAACAGCACGGCGGGGATCCACCATCCCCAGGGGCCGAACACCGCGGCCGTCACAGTGACGATCACCGCCGCGATGAGGGTAGCCAAAATGAGAATTCGCACCATGGCATCACCGTACTCCCGAATCGGGCATCGCGGGCGATGTGACCGCCTGTACGACATATCGGGCACTGCGATCCGCAGTGCCCGATATGTTACTTCTTGAGTGGCTTAGTGAACAGAATTATTATTCCGCATCGTGGTCGGTCTCGATGATGGAGACCAGGTGGTCGAGGGCCTCGTCGGCGCCGTCGCCGTCCGCAGCGAGAATTACTTTGTCCCCGTGGGACGCCCCCAGGGACATCAAGGACAGTACCGAAGCGGCGTCCATGCCGTCCTCGGTGTCCTCTCCCTCGGAGCGGATGGTGATTTCCAGGTTCTCGTACTCACCGGCGGCCTCCGCGAAGATCGCTGCCGGCCGTGCGTGCAGCCCCACTCGTGAGGCCACGGTTGCCGTGCGTTCTGCCATTGCAACTCCTCATTGTTGGCGCTCGTCCGGGCAGACCCCGGGCAAGACTTGTTTCCCATTGTGTTCGGTTTATCCGCGGATGTCTCCGCGCACACCTCATGTTTCGCTCAGAGTCCCAGTTCTTCCAGGACGGGCAACTGGGCGCGAACCGCCTCGCGTGCTTCGTGGGCGCTCGTTGCGTGCAGCGCGGTGTGCGCCACACTGCGAGCACGCTCGAGATCCACACGGGCCAGCACCGCGGCCACGGCCGCCAGCGAGCGCGGGCTCATGGACAGGGTGTCCACGCCCAGACCCACCAGCACCACGGCCAGCGCCGGGTCCGCGGCGGCTTCACCGCAGACGCCCACGTTCTTGTGGACACCCGATTCCGACGACGCCGCCCGCGCGCCCGCCGCGGTGCGCTCGATCATGCGCAGCACGGCCGGCTGCCACGGCGAGTTGAGCTCCGCCAACGAACCGAGCATGCGGTCCGCGGCCATCGTGTACTGGGTGAGGTCGTTGGTACCCAGGGACACGAAGTCCACCCGGTCCAGGATCTGTTCGGCCGTGATCGCGGCGGCCGGGGTTTCGACCATTACGCCGGAGACCGCCAAACCCGCCGCGTGGACGAGCTCGGCGAAATGCGCCGACTCCCCCGCCGTGGAAATCATGGGCGCCATGACCCACACGTTCGCCTCGGTCTGTTGCGCGGCGGCCGCAATGGCCCGCAGCTGCCGTTCCAGAACACCCGGGGTGGTCCAGTCCGTGCGGTAGCCGCGCACCCCCAACGCGGGGTTGGGTTCGGTGGTGTCCGTGAGGAACGGCAGGGGCTTGTCCGCGCCGGCGTCCAGGGTACGCACCACGATCTTGGCCGAACCGAAGGCTTGGAAGATTTCCACGTAGGACTCGGTCTGCTCCTCCACGGTGGGTTCGGTGTCCCGGCCCAGGAAGCAGAACTCGGTGCGCAACAAACCCACGCCCTGGGCTCCGGCGGCCGCTGCCGCACGAGCGTCGTCGGCGGTTCCCACGTTGGCGAGCAGCGGAACCTCGGTGCCATCGGCGAGCGCGCCGTGGCCGTCGAAGCTCGCCAATTGCTCCGAGACCCTGTGCCACGCGGCGACCGCTTGCTCCTGCTCGGTTCCCGGATGGGACACGATCGATCCGGCCGCCCCGTCCACGAACACGGCGGTACCGGACTCGATGTCGGTCACACCCGTGGCCGCCACCACGGCGGGCAGGCCCAGGTTACGAGCCAGGATCGCGGTGTGTGACTGCGGCCCGCCCGATGACGTGACCAGTGCGACCACCGTCCGCGGGTCGAGCACAGCGGTGTCTGCCGGGGCGAGGTCCTCGGCAGCCAGCACGAACGGTTCGGTACGTTGCGGCACCCCCGGGGCGGGCATCCCGCGCAGTTCGGCCACGATGCGGGCGCGCACATCCTCGATGTCCGCGGCGCGCTCGGCCATGTAACCGCCCATGGCACGCATCTGGTCCGCATACCCGGATGCGGCGTCCCACAGGGCGCGTTCCGGGCTCAGGGACTGGTTGCGCACCAACTTGGCGGCGTTCTTGATGAGGGCTTTGTCCCCCGCCATGAGTGCGGTGGCCTTGAGGACCTCCGCCGCGGCCTCGGAACGGGCGCGCTCGGCGCGTTCCTTCAACTCGGTTTTCACCGATGTGGCGGCCTGGCTCAGACGCTCGACGGCGCTCTCGGGGTCCCCCGTGAGCGCCTCCCCCTCCGGGGGAGCCGCGACCGGCGGAGCCATGGGGATCAGCGGCGCGATCACGCGACCGGGGCTGACGCCCACACCCGTGTAGCGCAGCTGCGTGCTGTCGGTTTCGGACGGTGAGTAATCCATGTCGTTCACACCTTTATGCGTTGACAGGAGCTGGTTCGGAAACGGTGGCCTCGGCAACGCGCTTGCGCGCATTACCGATGTGCTTGAACGCGATCACGGTAACAGCGGTGACCACGGTGCCCACCAGGATGGCGGCAATGAAGCCGAGGAAGTTACCGATGACCAGGAAGACCCAGATGCCACCGTGCGGTGCAGCGGAGGTCACCCCGAGGGCCATGGTCATCGCGCCGGTGACCACCCCGCCCAGCATGGACGCGGGCAGTACACGCAACGGATCCGCCGCGGCGAAGGGAATGGCGCCCTCTGAGATGAAGGACGCTCCCAACAGCCACGATGCCTTGCCGTTCTCGCGTTCCTGTTCCGTGAAGTACTTGCGACCGAGCACCGTGGAAGCCAACGCCAGACCCAACGGGGGCACCATGCCCGCCGCCATCACGGTAGCCATGATTTCCTGCGGAGCGGTATTGGCAACGGTTGCGGCTCCCAGGCCTGCTGCGGCGAACGAATAGGCCACCTTGTTGATGGGTCCGCCCAGGTCGGAGCACATCATCAGGCCGAGCACGGCGCCCAGGGCAATGGCGGAGGCGCCCGTCATGCCGGTCAGCAGGGACGTCAGCCACTCCATGAACAGGGCGATGGGCCCACCGATGAGGAAGAACATGAGGCCACCGGCGAACAACGTGGCCAACAGCGGGATGATCACCACGGGCATGAGCGAGCCCAGCCAGCGCGGCAACCTGGGCAACGTGAGCCAGTAGGCGCACAGGCCCGCCAGCAAACCACCCACGATGCCGCCGATGAAACCGGCACCCATGAAGTTCGCCACCAGTCCCACGGTGAAGCCCGGGGCGATACCGGGGCGGTCGGCCAGCCCGTAGGCGATGTACGCCGCGAGTGCCGGTACCAGCAAACTCATGGACAGGTTGCCGATCTTGAACAGCACCGCCGCGATGTACATCCCCAGCGAGACGTCGCCCAGGTTACCCAGCGACGAGGTCGTGAGAATCGTGTCCGCTTGTTGAGCCACCGCAATGGGGTCACCAATGATGAACGAGAGGGCCATGAGCAGACCGCCCGCGGCCACGAACGGGATCATGTAGCTGACACCGGTCATCACGGCCTTGCGGATGCGGGTGCCCCACCCTTCGGTGGCGTCCGATGTCTGACTTGCGTTCGACTGATCACCGCTGACGCGCTTGGCGTCGGGATTGTCCGCGGCGGCCAATGCCTCGTCAATCATTTCACGGGGCTCGTCGATACCACGTTTGACCGCCGAGGCGATGTACGGCAGTCCCGCGAACCGGGAGCGCTCGCGCACGTCCACGTCGGTCGCGAAAATGACGGCTTCCGCATTGCGGATCACAGACGGGTCCAGCCGAGTGGCGCCCCCCGAACCCTGGGTCTCGACCTGCAGGTCCACACCCATTTCGTCCGCGGTGTTCTTGAGCGAATCCGCCGCCATGTAGGTGTGAGCAATACCCGTGGGGCAGGCGGTGACCGCCACGAGTCTGCGGGGGCCACCCTCGCCTGCGCCCTGCAAGGCGGCGTCCTGAGAGGCGTTGTCCTGCGCCACGGTGTTGGGGCCGGCCACCGCCGCAGCGGCAGCGGTGGAACCCGCCGCTGCGCCAACACTGTCGGTTGCCTTCTCATCGGTGGGAGCGGCGTCGGCAGGTGCGCCCAGGCCCAGGGCGTCGTCCACGAGCTCGACCACGCGCTCGGGTGACTCGGCTTCGCGCAGGGAGGCCACGAACGGCTTCTTCATGAGCGAGCGCGCCAACTTGGACAGCAGTTTGAGGTGGGCCTGATCAGCGCCGGCGGGCGCTGCAATGAAGAACAGGATGTCCGCGGGCCCGTCCTTGGCGCCGAAATCGACGGGCGGGTGCAGCCGCGCCATGACCAGGGTGGCCTGCGTGACGGCCTCGGAACGGCAGTGCGGAATGCCGATGCCGCCGGGGATACCGGTGGCGTTCTTGGCTTCGCGGGCCAGGGCATCGGCAGCCAGCGCGTCCGCGTTCTCGGCCCGGCCTTCCGTGTGAACCGTGTTCGCGAGTTCGCGAATCACGTCTTCCGTGGTGTTACCCAGGTCCTGGTCCAGCAAGACCAACCTGGGGTTGATGAGATCCGACATAGGTGCTCCTTGTGGTGTACGCGGTGTGCGTGGGCGGGCCGACCCGGCCCTAGGTCAGTTGCAGAGCCGTCACGGTCACGGCTTGCGGTGTGGTGTGGTCAAGTGATGGCATTTCCGTACCGGGCAGAGCTGCCGCGGCGGACCCGTGTGCCACTGCCTGCCGGAGGCAGTTCTGCGGTGATTCCCCCCGCACATGGGCGATGAGGTAACCGGTCAGCGCGCTGTCGCCCGCACCCACCGTGGATTTCACGGCCACGGGTTGGTGTACCGCGTGCCAGGCGCCGTCCCGTGTCACCAGGACAGCCCCGTTGCTTCCCAGGGTGCACAACACGGCGCGCACCCCGCGTTCGATCAGGGCGTGCGCTGCCGACGCCGCCGCGGCCGGGTCCGCTTCGAGAACGTCACCGTCCGTGCGGCCCAGCAGTTCGGCCAGTTCCTCGCCGTTGGGCTTGATGATGTCCGGCTGGGTGTCAGCGGTCTCGGACACCGCTTCGGCCATGGGACGCCCGGACGTGTCCACGGCAATTCGTGGTGCTGCACTGCCCAGACCCGCACGCACGCGGTTGATGATGTGCGCGTAGATGTTGGGAGCGGGTCCGGGCGGGATCGATCCGGCCAGTACCAGCCACTGAGCTCCGGCGCCGCGGGAGATCAACTGGTCGATGATGCGGTCCACGGTGCCGGAATCCAGCTCGGGGCCGGGTTCGTTGATCTTGGTCGTGGTGCCGTCCGGTTCGGTCACGGTGATGTTGGAACGCAACGGCGCTCCGATGGAGACCGCCTCATAGCGGACGCCTGCCTGGTCCAGCCCGGTCAACAGCGGGTCGTTGCTGTCACCGGGAACCACGGCCAGGGTCGGTTCCCCGCTGAGCTCCAGCGCTCGGGAGATGTTCACCCCCTTGCCTCCGGGATCCTGACGGGTTCGCACGGCGCGTTGCACCTGGCCGCGCCGCAACGGGGCGTCCAATTCAACGGCGCGGTCGATTGACGGGTTGAGTGTCACGGTGATGATCACGCGACAATCACCTCCACATTGGCTTCTTCGAGCGCGCGGGAGAGTTCGACTCCCGGAGCCCGATCGGTGATAAAGGTGTCTATTTCGGGCAGGGAACAGAACTTCATGAGGGTTTCCCTGTCCTGTTTGCTGTGGTCACAGACGGCCACGACCCGTCGAGCGCCCCGCACGATGGCCGTTTTCACCACGGCTTCAATGGGGTCCGGGGTGGAAAGTCCGAATTGGGCATGGATACCGTTGCAACCCACCACGGCAATGTCCGGGCGCAGTTGCTCGTAATGCTGACTGGCTCGCGCACCGGTGGCTGCCCACGTCAATTTGCGAATCCGCCCGCCCACCAGCTCCAGGCCGATGCCGTCCGTGTCAGCGAGCTTGGCCGCGATGTGGAGGGCGTGGGTGATGATCAGGCGTTCCTGGCCGCCCGACAAACCATTGTCACGGTTCAGCAGAAGATCAGCCACCATCTCCACGGTGGATCCGGCGTCCAGCACCACCGCGCCCGCACCCGAATCGTCCAAGACGTCGAGGGTGGCCGCCGCGATCCGCCGCTTCTCCGCGGCGTTGATGCGTTGGCGCGAATCGATCCCCTGCTCCCCACTGGTGGATTGATCCGCGGACACGGCGCCCCCGTGCACGCGGCGCAACTTCCCGGTTTTCTCGAGCACCGCAAGATCGCGCCGCACGGTTTCCATGGTCACCGAGAATCGCTTGGCCAGCTCCGCGCCGTTGACACGACGGGACTGGGCCACGTGACGGGCGATCTCTTCTTGACGTTCCTCAGCGAACATTTTCACCTCACGGTTGGGGCTGCGACAGTGGTTCCCCGCTATGTGATGTGAGCTTATGTGTGTTTATGTGGTTTTGCTAGCCCCTAGGCGGCACCAATTGCCATGAGTCCCAATAAGACGATGTTGAGCACCACCACGATCCCGGCACTGGCCCACCCGAACCCCGAGAGCAACGGGCCGTTCGTGAAGTGCCCGAGCAGGCGGCGTCGTCCGGTGAACCAGACGAGCGGGACCAATGCGAACGCGATCCCGAAGCTCAGAACCACCTGGCTACCCACGAGCGCTGCCGTGGGCTCGACACCCACCGCGAGCAGGATCACCGCCGGAATCATGGTGAAGATCCTGCGAGCGAACAACGGGATGTGCCGATGTAGCAAACCGGCCGTCACCACGTCGCCGGCGTAGGAACCCACCGCCGTGGACGCCAGCCCGGAGGCCAACAAACCCACCGCGAAAACTACGCCAACGGCGGGCCCGAGAGCCTCCGCGATGGCCGCATGGGCACCCTCGATCGTGTCGGTGCCGTCCACCCCGTAGAGGTTGCGCGCCGCCAACAGCAACATGCCCATGTTGACCGAGCCGGCGACAACCAAGGCGATCACGACATCCACCCGGGTGGCACGCAACAGGTACCGCGTGTGCTGCGCACCGTGAGCTCCCCCGTGTCGGTCACGGGACAATGCCGAGTGCAGGTAGATCGCGTGGGGCATGACCGTGGCCCCCAACATGCTCGCCGCCAACACCAGGGACTGCGAGCCCTCCAACCGCGGTACCATGCCGCCCAGAACTCCGCCCGCTTCGGGCGGTGCCACCACCAATCCCGCGAGGAACCCCGCCGTGATGACGCCCAGCATGGACACGATGACCGTTTCGAAAACCCGCTGCCCGCGGCGATTCTGAACGGATAACACGGTCATCGAGATCACGGCGACAAGCACACCACCCAGCGGCAGAGGAACCCCGAACAGCAGCCACAGGGCAAGCGCTCCACCGATCACTTCCGCGACGTCCGTGGCCACCGCCATCAGTTCGGCCTGGACCCAGTAGGCCAGGCGCGCCTTGCGGGGCAGCGACTCCCCCACGACCTCCGGGAGGGACTTCCCCGTGACGATGCCCAGCTTGGCCGAGAGGTACTGGATCACCATGGCCATCACGTTGGCGATCACCAGCACCCAGACCAACAGGTACCCGAAACTTGCGCCCGCACTCACGTTGGCGGCCACATTCCCCGGATCCACGTAGGCGATGGCCGCCACGAAAGCCGGGCCCAGCGCGGTCACGAGAGGGCTGCCGGTCGACCGGGCTCGGACCCGCGTTCTGCGGTTGAGCATTGCGGCTCCTTGGACTCGACTGCAAAGTTTCGGTTAACCGAAACTTTATCCGGTCTTCGGGTCCGAGCCCAGGCGTATCCTGTGTGACATAGCCGAGCGTCGCTCGCTAGGAACACAGTCAGGACCCCACATGCTGCTGCGTTTATTGCGCACCTATTCCCGCGCCTACCGGCCCTGGATCATTGCCGTACTGATTTTCCAGTTGACGGCCACCATCGCCACTCTGTATCTACCGAGCCTCAACGCCCGAATCATTGATCAGGGTGTGGCCCGCGGTGACACCGATTTCATTTGGCGCACCGGTGCCGTGATGCTCGGTGTCGCATTCGTCCAGGTCATCGCGGCCGTGATCGCCGTTTACTGCGGTTCCCGGGCCGCCATGGGTCTGGGCCGGGACGTCCGCCGCTCGGTTTACCGTCACGTGGGATCCTTCAGCGCTCGAGAAGTGGGCAAATTCGGTGCGCCCACGCTCATCACCCGCAACACCAATGACGTGCAACAGATCCAGATGCTCACGCTTATGGGCCTCAACTTCATGGTCATGGCTCCCATCATGTGCGTGGGCGGCATTGTCATGGCGCTGCGGGAAGACCCGGGGCTCTCATGGCTCGTGTGGGTGTCCATCCCCGTCATGGGGGTCCTTCTGGGTGCCATCGTGGCCAAACTGATGCCGTGGTTCCGCATCATGCAGGACCGCATCGACGGCATCAACGGTGTGCTGCGCGAGCAGATCACCGGCATCCGTGTGATTCGCGCCTTCGTCAAGGAACGCCACGAGACCGAACGCTTTGCTCGCGCCAACCGGCAGCTCGCGGACATTTCCGTGCAGATCGGTTCACTGTTCGTGCTCATGTTCCCCATCATCAACATGATCATGCACATCGCCACCGCCGCCGTCTTATGGTTCGGCGGCCACCGCGTGGATCAGGGTCTGATCGAAGTGGGCTCCCTCACCGCGTTCCTGCAGTACCTGTTGCAGATCCTCATGGCGGTCATGATGGGGACCTTCATGATGATGATGGTGCCCCGCGCGGTGGTCTGCGCCGAGCGCATCACCGAGGTGCTCGACACCGCGCCCACCATGCAGGCCCCGACTCACCCCGTGGACCCCTCGGATCGCCACGGTCGATTGGAATTTCGCGACGTCACCTTCCAGTACCCCGGTGCGGAGGCACCGGTGCTGGACCGGATCAGCTTCTCGGCCGTCCCCGGACAGACCCTGGCCATCATCGGCGCCACCGGATCGGGCAAGTCCTCGCTCATCAACCTGATCCCGCGATTGTTCGACCCGGCAGCCGGCAAGGTCACCCTGGACGGCGTCGCCCTGACCGAGTATCCGCCCCAGGAGTTGGCCTCGAGCGTGGGGCTCGTGCCTCAGAAACCGTTCCTCTTCTCGGGCACCATTGCCTCCAACCTGCGGTTCGGTCGCCAGGACGCAACGGACGAGGAATTGTGGGACGCCCTCACCGTGGCGCAGGCGGACCAATTCGTGCGCGAGAAGCCCCAGGGATTGGCCTCGCCCATTTCGCAGGGAGGCACCAATGTCTCCGGTGGACAGCGGCAACGCCTGTGTATCGCCCGAGCCATCGTCACCGATCCGAGGGTGTACGTATTTGACGACTCGTTCTCCGCACTGGATGTCACCACGGACATGAAACTTCGCGAGGCACTGCGAGCGGTGACCCGCAATTCCACCGTGATCACGGTCGCCCAGCGCGTCTCCACGATCACCGGCGCTGATCAAATTCTGGTCCTCGAACACGGTCGGATCACCGCCCGCGGCACACATCGAGAACTGCTGGATTCCAGCGAGACCTATCGCGAAATTGTCGAGTCACAGCTCAGCGCGGAACAGAGCTTGGGAGGTTCGCGATGAGCGACATGCAGGAACCCGCCAAGAAACCGCGCGAGTTCTGGCCCTCCGCAACCCGCCTGGTCAAGCTGCTTTTCCCTCACAAACTGGCATTGACCGTGGTCTTTTCGGCCGTGATCATCTCAGTGGTGCTAAGCGTGTACGCACCACGCGTGCTGGGCCGCGCCATGGACGTGATTTTTGCCGGCGTGATCGGTCGGCAGCTTCCCGAAGGTGCCGACAAGCCACAAATCGTTGACGGTCTGCGAGCGCAAGGGCAGGACAACCTGGCGGAGATGCTGTCGGCCATGAACTTGGTACCGGGCCAGGGTGTGGACTTCACCCTGCTGGGCACGTTGATTCTCACGGTACTGGGCATGTACGCGATTGCGTCCCTGCTCATGTGGTTGCAGGGCTACGTCCTGAACATCGTGGTGATGCGCGTGGTGTACAACCTGCGCGGCGAGGTGGAGCGAAAGATCAATGCCCTGCCCCTGAGCTACTTCGATTCCCGCCAGCGCGGGGACGTGATGTCCCGCGTAACCAACGACGTGGACAATATTCAGACCGCCCTGCAGCAAGCGTTTTCCCAACTGGTCCAGAGTGTGCTCACGGTGATCGGGATCGCCGTGATGATGTTCGTCGTCTCCTGGCAGTTGGCCTTGGTGGCCATGATTGCCCTGCCCCTGTCCGCGGTGGCCGCCGCCTTCATCGGCACCCGCGCGCAAAAGCTTTATGCCCAGCAATGGGAAGCCACGGGTCATCTCAACGGCCACGTGGAAGAGTCCTTCTCCGGTCATGAACTGGTCCATGCGTACGGCCGACAACACGACATGGACGCCACCTTCGACGAGCGCAACGACAAACTGTTCAAGGCCTCGTTCGGAGCGCAGTTCATGTCCGGAACCATCATGCCGATCATGCAGTTCGTCTCCTACCTTTCCTACGTGGGGATCGCCGTGCTCGGTGGTCTCCGCGTAGCGACCGGGCAAATGACCCTGGGTGACGCCACGGCGTTCATCCAGTACTCGCGAGAGTTCACCCAACCTCTGTCGCAAGTGGCCGGGATGGCCACCCAGTTGCAGTCCGGTGTGGCCTCCGCCGAACGCACCTTCGAACTACTCGACGCGCGGGAGCAGGATCCGGAAACCGCCACCCGCGAGCTTCCTGCGCGGACCAATGGTCACGTGCGGTTCGAGAACGTGAGCTTCTCCTACGACAAGCAAGCACTCGCTCAGGGCGCTCAGCCACTCATCCAGGGCCTCTCCTTCGAGGCACGCCCGGGTCACACCGTGGCGATCGTGGGTCACACGGGTGCCGGGAAGACCACGCTGGTCAACTTGATCCTGCGTTTCTACGAGATCGACCGGGGACGTATCACCCTGGACGGAATCGACATCCGGGATCTGTCCCGTGAGGAGCTGCGTTCTCAGGTCGGCATGGTGCTTCAGGACGCATGGTTGTTCTCGGGCACCATCAGGGAGAACATTCGTTACGGCCGCCAGGAAGCAACCGACCAGGAGGTCATCGAGGCCGCCAAGGCCACGTACGTCGATCGCTTCGTGCGCGCCCTTCCCGACGGGTACGACACATTGATCGATGACGAGGGCGGGAGCATCTCCGTGGGCGAGAAGCAGTTGATCACCATTGCCCGCGCATTTCTGGCGCAGCCGTCGTTGCTGATCCTGGACGAAGCGACGTCGTCCGTGGACACCCGCACGGAACTGTTGGTGCAGCACGCAATGGCCGCGCTGCGAGCCCAGCGAACCTCGTTCGTGATTGCCCACCGGTTGTCCACGATCCGCGATGCGGACACCATTCTGGTCATGGATTCCGGCGAGATCGTTGAACAGGGGTCTCACGATGACCTGATTGCCATGGGCGGTCATTACTCTGATCTTTACGATTCGCAGTTCAACGCTGCGAAAGCGCCGGCCGACCATCCGCAACAGGCACTCGGGCAGCAGACTACCCAGGAAGCACCGACGGACAGTCGCTAGAAATCAGCACCCCGCGCGTCTACCGTGGAAGCTGACCGTACGCACCGCTAGAACGGATACTTCATGACTAACTTTGCCAATGTCGAACGCCGCCACTTGGCCGCTCTGCTGCGCCGCGTAGGTCCCGAGGCACCCACCCTGTGCGAGGGTTGGAACGCGCGCGATCTGGCGGTCCACCTGGTCATTCGTGATGGCCGCCCCGATGCCGCCGTGGGCATCTTCGCCCCCAAGCTTCCGGTGCTGGGTTCCCACTTCAAGACCGTCGAGAACAAGTACAACGACATGCCCTGGGAAGAACTGGTGGATCTGGTGGAGCGCCCGCCACTGCACTCGCCCGGCCGCTGGTCACCCGTGGACAAGCGCATGAACACCGGCGAGTTCTTTGTCCACCACGAGGACGTCCGCCGCGCCCAGCCGCAGTGGCACGCGCGTCAATTGCTCCACGACGAGCAGAAGGATCTCTGGAACATCCTCAAGCTCATGGGTCCTGCCATGCTGCGCAAGGAGTCCAACTCGGTGGTGTTGTTGGCCAATGGCTTCGGTGCCGTGCGCGGCGGTAAGCGTTCCGCCCGTCACGTGGATCTCGTACGCGGTGAACCGTCCGAGTTGCTGTTGTGGGCCTTCGG
>NZ_JAUNPE010000196.1 GCF_030536815.1 Kocuria sp. | reverse complement strand
CACGACATCCGGGTGGTGCAGCGTCCAGGCAACCTGGCCGACCTGAGTGCGTCGCCGGTGGAGCTGCGCATCGATGATGCCCCCGGTGTGGCGGTGGAAGTCACCCGGGCGACGTCGTTGAATCCGAGTGTGGGGATGATCCAACGGCTGGAGAACCAGGTGCGGGCACTGCCGGAGGAAGTCACCAAGCGCGAAGCTCGACTGGCCTCCGCCCGGCAGGAAGTCGTCGACGCCCGTGAGGCGCTGAAGGTTCCCTTCAAGCACCAGGACGCACTGGAGGCCGCCCGGTGGGAGGTCGAACGGATCGGGCGCGCGATGCGCGGAGAAGAGACGCCGCAACCGACTTTGGATCCGGAGCTGGAGGCGTTGAAGAAACGGATGCGCATCAACTTCCCCGACGCCCCTGCCGCGGGTCGCAGCAGTGCCAGCAGTGGTGGAAACGGCTCCGGGCGTCCGCTCGAGGTGGCGCGGCGGCACGACGAGCAGCGTCCCCAGCAAGGCGGCTTGGAGCTGTAAATCCTCGCTCTGCTTGGTCTGTTCAGACGGACGGTGCCCGCTCCCCACTGGGGGAGCGGGCACCGTTGTTGCGTGGTGACCACGTGTGCGGGAAGCCGTCCACAGTCGGCGGGAACGGAAGGGTCACGGGCGGGCGTGAGGTGACCTGCCGGCTGTGGTCGGGTGGTCAGATGGGGTCCCCGCTGTCCATATGGGTGCGGGAAAAGCCGCGGAGCGAGAGAGCTTTTGCCGTGCCCATGTGGGCACGGGGCCAGGAACTCAGCCGCGGTTGCCCAACTCGCGGTCCGCTCGAATCTGGCGTGCTTCGCGCCAGATGACGAGCAGCGAGACCACCAGAAGCAGACCGGAGAACAATCCGATTTTTGAGCCTCTGGCCATCAAGATGATGGAAACGAGCAGAAGCACGCCGTAGCAGGTAGCAAGAACCCAGCGGCTGGCCGTCACTGCTCCGGCTCGGTGTCGCCGCCGTTCTGCGCGGACGGGGAGTGCGCGCCCGAGGTGGTCTGGGCGGTCTTCCGTCGGCGCTGTACGCGCTGCACCTTGTCCGGTGCAGCAAGTCCGATCTTGCGCAGTTCCTCGGCGCTCCAGCCGCCGTTGTTCACAGCGGCCTGAAACGCGGCGGTGTCGTTTTTCTCGGCCTCCTTGAGAGCCTCACGGGCCTCATCGAGGGCGCCGCGAGCAGTGATCGCCCGCCGCACGTAGTCCATCCGATCGTTGAGCAGCCGCTGCGCGGCTTCCTCTGCCTGCTGGGGGTCGGTGAGCTTCGCCATGCCCCAAGGTTAACGGACGCACACCGTGCGTTCCACTGTCCACGGGCGCTGAGCCGGCGCTTCGCACCCGTGGTGCCCCGGCGGAGGCAAGTTATGTTTTATGTGCCATAAACTCTCTGACCCGGCTCCCAGGGGGCTCCTGGCGGTCGTGGCGCTGCGCTGTGCAGGGGTATCACCAGTGATACCCCTAACGTTGTAAACATTGTTTACATTGGTGCTTAGGGGGTACAGCTGTACCCCCTAACGTTCTTAGGAGGTGGTCGGTGTGGCGACTGAACGTCAGCGTTCGCATCCGTCGGGTCAGGTGGTTTCGGTGCGATTGGACCCGGATCTGATACGACGTCTGGACGCGCTCTCAGCCCTGACGGGACGAAGTCGGGGGGTGTACCTACGGATGGCGGTGCGCTCGATACTGCCCGCGCTCGAGCAACAGCACTGGCACGAAGTAGCAGCTGATTTTGAGTCCACGATATTCGAGAATGAGTTCGCCCAGATCATGAGCCGATCACTGGGAACACCACCACCGGATGCCCCGTAATCAGCGCACATGGGTCTAACTTTGCAACGAATGTCTCACCCCCTCGGGCAGAAGTGGCAACTTTATTCGCGATGTACTAAGACCCGATGGTGACACCATTCTCGCGACGCCTTGCGACCGCGACGACATCCTGGCGGAACTCTCTGGGATAGGGACCGGGCAGGATGACATCCTCCCCGCCAGCGCCCTCCGGCACTAACAATCAGTCGTCGGCGGTTCGTTCCTCACGCCCAAGAGGTGGGCAATGAGTGCGGGTGTAGGAATCGAGATACCGGTCATGCGCCAACTCAGAGGGGCTCCGACACTCACGGGTAATACCCGGATTCGGAGCGTGTCTCTGTCATGGAATCAGTATAGACAGCCAGTAGAAACCTCACGAACAAGCACGCGGTAGTCAACATCCCCCACGTTTACCAACCAAAAACCGCGAGAATCCGCAGTGAAACACGGTGGTCCCAACACGCCGCCCGTTCGCCAGCCCAGGACTCGCGCTCTCTCTGTTCGTACCGTGCGGGTATCCCTGCGCTGCGCGGCCCTCCAGCAACGTCCCGTCGCACCCCTCGTTGTCGTTCGTTCCTCACTGGTGGGGTGCGTCGTGCCGTTGCGTTCCGGTCCGCTTCGCTTCGGGTGCCCCGTGCGGTACTCACGTTTTGCGTTCGGGTCGTCCTGGCCGTCCCGGCCCTCGGCTTCGCCTCGGGTCCGTGCCGGGGGCGCTTCGCGCCCGGGCGGCTCCGCCGCCGGACCCGTGCCGGGGTCCGCGGCGCAGCCGCTACGGCCCCGGAGCGCCGGAGGCGCTTGCGGCGGCAGCCGCCTGGCCGGAGGCCAGCCCCACCGGGACGGGGGCGCTCCGCGCCCCCGTCCCGGTGGGCGTATCGGATTCGGTGGGTTCCCCGCAGACCAACACAACCGCGGGCATGGTTGGCCTGGGGGACGCTGGCCGCTCGGGCCGTCCCCGATCCGTCATCGAAACGGTGCCGCCACGCCGGGGCGTCACCGCACCGAACCCAGCACGGGCCGGAACGGCCCACGGCGGCGGAGCCGCCCGAACCCGCGCCGTTGCCGGAACGGGCTTCACTCCGAACGCATTCTGTCCCAGGCCCAGCCTCATCCGGGTCGTAGACGGCGTCTCCCGAGACGTCGCCGAAGACAAAGTTTTCCGCGTCTACGACTTCACCTGGCGATGGGTCAGACGCGATGGTCACCATAGCGAGCCCACTGGTCAGCGTCAGGTTGTCATGTAGCTCAAAAAGCACAATGGGCAGTGAGACGTCATCGACCATGAGCCCCGTGACATGGATAGCAGCAGGTAAGTCGACACGCTGTCGAAGTTCCTAGCGCTAGTACAAGCAATGTGAGAGGGTGAGTGTATGACGAAGTACACACCGCCCAAGCTGCTCGGGAAGCGAGTGGCGTTCAGCATGCGCATTTTGCCTGAGCAGCACCGCCGTGCGGCGGAGAAGGCGGCCGCTCTAGGCCTGTCCCAGGCGGATTATGTCGGCGCTCTAATTGACCGTGACTTCGGATTGCCGAACGTTCTTGACGACCGGCAAAACGTTGAGGAGCTTCCCATCACCCAAACCGCTTAAATGACTGACGGCCCGCCGTAGAGGGCGGGCCGTCGAAGTCATACGGCTGTCGCAAGTTTGGCGACTAGACAGCCGTTTCAACAGCTAACTGAATCGGAACCTGTCATGAATCCAATATCAGG
>NZ_JAUNPE010000035.1 GCF_030536815.1 Kocuria sp. | reverse complement strand
TCGTACATCATCTGGTAGGTCAGGGTGCCGGACTTGGAGACCAGGCCCAGCTTGCCCTTGCCGGTGATGTTTGCCGGGGTGATGCCCAGCAGGGACTCCTCGGGGGAGATGATGCCGGGGCAGTTGGGGCCGATGATGCGGGACTTGGGCTTGCCGTCCGCGCCGGTGTTCGCCTTGGCGTGTGCCCAGAACTCCGCGGAGTCCTGAACCGGGATGCCCTCGGTGATCACGACGATGAGCGGAACCTCGGCGTCAATGGCCTCAATCACGGCGTCCTTGCAGAAGGCCGGCGGCACGAACACGATGGACGCGTTCGCGCCGGTCTCGGACACTGCTTCGGTGACGGAACCGAAAACGGGCAGCTCTACGTCCTGGCCGTCCTTGTCCTTGTGGTTCACCGTGGTGCCGGCCTTGCGGGCGTTGACACCGCCGAGCACCTGGGTGCCGGCTGCGAGCATACGGGCGGTGTGCTTGGTACCTTCGCCGCCGGTGATGCCCTGAACGATGACCTTGGAGTCCTTGTTCAAAAAGATCGACATATCTTCTTCCTGATAGCTCTACGCGTGGGCGATTACTTGGCGGAGTTGGCCAGCTCGGCGGCCTTGTCGGCGCCGGAGTCCATGGTCTGCGCGGACGTGACCAACGGGTGATTGGCGTCCGCGAGGATCTGGCGACCCTCGTCGACATTGTTACCGTCCAGACGAACCACGATGGGCTTGGTGGCGGAGTCACCCAGGATTTCCAGGGCCTTCACAATGCCGTTGGCCACCGCGTCACACGCGGTGATGCCGCCGAACACGTTGACGAACACGGACTTGACCTGCGGGTCGTTGAGGATGACATCCAGACCGGCGGCCATGACCTCAGCGGAGGCGCCACCGCCGATGTCCAAGAAGTTGGCGGGCTTCACGTTGCCATGCTTCTCACCGGCGTAGGCCACGACGTCCAGCGTGGACATCACGAGACCGGCACCATTGCCGATGATGCCCACTTCGCCGTCGAGCTTCACGTAGTTGAGGTCGTTCTCCTTGGCCTTCTCCTCCAGGGGATCGGCCGAGGACTTGTCGGCCAGGCCGGCGTGGTCCTCGTGACGGAACTCGGCGTTGTCGTCCAGGGAGACCTTGCCGTCCAAAGCCAGAACATCGCCATTACCCGTCTTGACCAGCGGGTTGACCTCCACCAGGGTGGCGTCTTCCTTGGTGTAGACCTCCCCCAGCTTCACGAGAACGGGCACGATCTTCTCCGCGGTCTCGGAATCGAACTTGGCCTGTTCCACGATCTCGCGGGCCTTGGCCTCGGTGATGCCTTCCGCCGGGTTCACGTCCACGCGGGCCAGGGCCTCGGGTCGCTCAACGGCCAGCTGCTCGATCTCCATGCCGCCCTCAACGGAGCACATGGCGAGGTAGGAGCGGTTGGCCCGGTCCAGCAGCACCGAGAAGTAGTACTCCTCGGCAATGTCCGCGCCCTCGGCAATCATGACGCGGTGGACAGTGTGACCCTTGATGTCCATGCCAAGGATGTCCTGGGCGTACTGGTAGGCCTCATCGGCAGTCTTGGCGACCTTCACACCGCCGGCCTTGCCGCGACCGCCTACCTTGACCTGCGCCTTGACGACGGTCACGCCGCCGATCTTCTCTGCTGCTGCCTTGGCTTCTTCGGGGGTGGTGGCGACAATGCCGGCCAGCACGGGGACACCGTGCTTTTCGAACAGGTCGCGTGCCTGGTACTCAAACAGGTCCACGGATAAGTGTCCTTTGCGTCGAGGTGTGGTGTCGGTCCGCCCAAGCTCGATGCTTCAACGGATCGACCTGATAGATCGGGGTAGACCGCACGAGCGCGCGGCCATACTGCCCTCAGGGTGATTTTAGTCCATGTATTCGATAACTCGCGTCACACTTCAGTAGATGCAAAGCTCATTGGTCGCCGCAATTCATTGATTACGCCCCCTCGGCTGATTGACTGGTCTCCATGCGTAGCGTGGAACTAGCGGATGTATGGGATGCCCGCCCCGCCGACCGGGGGTTCATGACAGCTCTGGCCACCCTGTCCTTCGTGGCGCTGGGACTCGAGCTCGTGGTCGACGGGTCGGTGCTGACCGTCACCGGGGACATCCCCGCCTATTATCCGCTGGGATGGCAAATGCTGTTCTGGGTCGGCCTGGGCCTGGCGTGGTTCGTCCTGGCGCGGTCATTGGTCGGTTGGTCCCGCAGACGCGGGTTGGACCCGCTGCCTTCCCGATTCGCCGCCGCTCTGAGCCACCGGAGATGGTCCAAGATCTTTGTCTGCTTCGTGGTCGCCGTGCTCGCTGCCATTGTGCTGCCGGTATCCGTGGCGGATTCGTGGAGCATGACCCCGGTCCGCGTCTACTTCGAGCTCTACAGCATGCACGGACCGATCGCGTGGCTGCCCATGCTTGCCTGGCTGGCTTATCACGTGGGCCGGGCCTGCCTGATTGCAAGCCTCCTGGCCTATGCCCACCGGGCCTTGTTGTTGCGCCTCACGTTCCCCGCCGCACGCTACGTTCCCTGGGGTGGATTGGTGGCGGGGGCCGTGCTGGGCGCCGTGATGTTCCTCGCGGCCGGGCCGGCCGTTGCCCTGGCCATTGTGGTCAGTACGGTGCTGCTGGGAATCATCCATGTGCTCGACGGGGAGTCGCTACGCATCACCGCGGTGTTCACCGCGCTGGTTTTCCTGTTCCTCTAGGCCTGCTCACTCGACTTTGCTGATGGGCGCATAGCGCAGGAGCAGCCGCTTCTCCTCCGAGCCGAAGCGCACCTTGGCCACCGTCTTGTCCCCCGAGCCTTCGAGTGAGATCACGGAACCTCTGCCGAACGCCGTGTGTTCCACGCTGTCCCCCACGGACAGCGCGGGAATCTCCTTGCGCGGTTGCACTCGCCCCGCCGACGCCGCTGCGAGCCTGGAGAACGACGCCCCCGAACCGGCACCCGCGGCCCAGGATGAACCGCGCATGGCGTCGCGGCGGTCACCGCCCGCGTGGATGGGTGATCCCCACCCCATGCTCCCGGACGCCGAGCCTTCGCGCTTCCAGTCCAGTAGGTCGGCGGGAATCTCTTCCAGGAACGGACTGGGCGGATTGAACTGCGATTGACCCCACATGGAGCGGGATTCCGCACGCGTGAGGTACAGCCGCTGCCGGGCACGGGTGATGCCCACGTACGCCAGGCGGCGTTCTTCCTCCATGCTGGAGGGGTCCAGGAAACTGCGTTGATGCGGGAAGATGCCGTGCTCCATGCCGGTGAGGAACACGACCGGGAACTCCAGCCCCTTGGCCGTGTGCAGTGTCATCAGCGTCACCACACCCTGCGAACGGGCCTCCGCCACTTCCTTGGCGATCTGCTGGGCGCTGACCGTACCGTCCGCGGGTTCAGGCTGCTGCGGAATCTGATCCGCATCCGCCACGAGTGCCACGTGTTCCAGGAACTGCCCCAGCCCCGCATCGGGGTTGTCCCTCTCGAACTCGCGAACCACGGCCACGAGCTCGGCCAGGTTCTCCACCCGGGACTCGTCCTGGGGATCATTGGAGGCGCGCAGTGACTCCAAATACCCGGATTGTTCCAGGACGGCTTCGACCACGGTGGTCACCGAGGAGGTGCGAGACAGTTCCTCGAGATCGTCCATGAGCTGCACGAACTTCTCCACGGCATTGGCGGACCGCTTGGCCAGCCCGGGAGCCTCGTCCAGGCGATGCATGGCCTGGCTGAAGCTGATGCCCTCGCGGTCCGCGAGGGCGGCAATCGAGCCCTGCGCGCGGTCGCCGATCCCGCGCTTGGGCTCGTTGATCACCCTCCGGACGTTGATGTCGTCCGCGGGATTCGCAATGGCCCGCAAATACGAGATGACGTCCTTGATTTCTTTGCGCTCGTAGAAGCGTGTGCCGCCAACCACCTTGTAGGGCAGCCCCACGCGCATGAGGATCTCTTCGAGGGAGCGTGACTGCGCATTGGTGCGGTAGAAGACCGCCACGTCTCCGGGGCGGACCCCGTGTTCGTCCTGCAGCCGGTCGATCTCTTCGGAAATGAACCGGGCTTCTTCGTGTTCGTTCTCCGCGGCGTAGCCGATGATGGGGGCTCCGCTGCCCTCGGCCGTCCAGAGCTTCTTGTCCCGACGACCCGAATTCTGCGAGATCACGGAGTTGGCCGCCGAGAGAATGTTTTGAGTGGAGCGGTAATTCTGCTCCAGAAGAATGGTGCGGGCGGACGGGAAATCTCGCTCGAAATCGGTGATGTTGCGAATGTCTGCCCCGCGGAACGCATAAATGGACTGATCCGAATCGCCCACGACCGTCAGCTCCGCCGGGGGTAGCCCGGTCTCATCACGGTACGTCCCGGAGGTGCCTCCCACGAGTTCTCGCACCAGGGCGTACTGGGCATGGTTGGTGTCCTGGTACTCGTCCACCAGGATGTGCTTGAAGCGGCGGCGGTAGTAGTCGAGGACCTGCGGGAACGCGCGGAACATGTGCACCGTCTCCCCGATGAGATCGTCGAAGTCCAGGGCGTTGGCGGCGCGTAACCGCTGCATGTACCCCCGGTACACCTCGGCCACCGCCATCTCGAACGGATCGGTGCTGTTGGCACGGGCAAGAAACGACTCATCGTCCACGAGCTCGTTCTTGAGAGCGGAAATCTTGTGCTGGATGGCCTTGGGAGCAAATCGTTTGGGATCCAGTTCATGCTGCTTGGCCACTTGGGTGATCAAACGCAGCGAATCGGCGGCGTCGTAAATCGAAAAATTGGCGGTGAGGCCCAGCGTCTTGGCCTCGCGGCGCAGAATCCGCACGCACAGGGAGTGGAACGTGGAGATCCACATGGAACGGGCCGAATCCCCCACGAGATCCTCAATCCGCTCTCGCATTTCGGCCGCGGCCTTATTGGTGAACGTGATGGCCAGGATTTCCCCGCGGTTCGCGCGTCCGGACGCCAGAAGATAAGCGAGGCGATGCGTGAGAACTCGTGTCTTCCCCGACCCCGCGCCCGCCACAATCAACAACGGAGAGCCCGCGTGTACCACGGCTGCGCGTTGCGGCTCGTTCAATCCCGCCACCAATTGCCCGGCGGAGGCACCCGCGTGAGCGGATGTGACGGGTGCGGAGTCCGAACGCACGGAAGCGGCCGAGAGCAAAGGGTTGTCTGCGAGGTAATCCATGATTGGCCCAGTGTATCCAGGCCGTCAGACACCCATTAAGTAGAGGTGTTATCTCACACGTACTTGGGCTCCAGCATGTGTCGCCCATTGGCGTCATCGACCCACAACTGGGAATCGGCCACGGTCACCCGGACCGGGGCCTCCAACTTGAAATCGTCATCGTCGAACTCGTTGGGGTCCTGATCGGGTCCACCGTAGGTTGTGAAGACTTCCATTTCATTGAGGTCCAGGTGCCGGATGGCGTGATTGCCGGTGTCCGCCACCACGATCGAACCGTCGTAGAGGACCTGCAGATCTTCCGGATGGTTCAGCTGGGCCTCGTCCGCCGGACCGTCCTGATATCCCGCGCCGTGCCGGCCGATCACGGTGACCACTTGGGGCCCGCCGTCGGGTCGGTCGGTGTCGATCTCGATGTAACGCAACGAGGACGAATCCTTGTCGACGAACCACAGTCGGCCGTCGCCGGATTCGGTGATGGACACCGTGGAAGCGAACTTGGCCTGTGCAATACGACCGTCCCGGCGCCCTTTCTCCCCGGTTCCGGCGTATTCCTGGAGGGTGTCAGTGTACGCATCCCATCGGAACAATTGATGCCGGACGGGAACAGCCGCAATGACGGCAGACAGTTTGTGGGACCACACGATGTCGACGATCTCGGCTCCGTCCAGGCAGGAGCAATCAATGCTCCGCCGAACGGTGGCGTGATCGGCTTCGTAAAGCGTGAGGGACTTCCCTTGCTGCACGCGCATGAGCAACCCGTCCGGTAGGCCAATGGAAAGTTCCACAACCGTCACCATCCTTCCGCGGTGCCCGCGGGGCACCTTCTCCCACCGGCCGTTGTCCGGTGTGTACCCGTAGTCACAAAGCCTACTCCCACGGTGTCTGCATGTCCCCGACAGCGGTGAACCGCCGTCGGGCGCACACAACGGGGATAATGAACGGTATGGGCATGACCAATTCACAAAAGGCCAAGAAGTACGGAGCTTCGAGCGGAACTTCCGGGGACGCCGGTTCGTCGGCGGCCCGGCCTGCTCGGCGAGGGCAGCACGTGCATGAGATGCCCAACGGCGCTCTCAGAGCCGAGCCGGGTAAGGCCTCGTCCGCGGCCATCGTGGTCGGAGCGGCCCTGATCATCGGTATCGCACTCTGGGCGTACTACACCTTTGTTGTCCTCCCGGGCTTCAGCGCCGGGGCTGCGGGCGGCATGCCGGTCCCCGAAATGCAGTGGAGCGGGGTGGACCAGCAGTACATAACGCAGTTCTCCCACGCCCTGGGAGAGACCGGGCAGGCCGACTACACCGGCGTTCACGCAACCACCGGCTTGTTCGCCCCGCTACTCTTCGCCCTGGGCATGGTGTTGTTCTTCGGCCTGAACACCCCCAAGAGGTCGCTCAAATGGATGTTCTGGCTTGTGGCGCTGGCCTACGCAGTGGTCTTCGTGGTGGGAAACCGCGCATTGGAGGCCGCCGTGACGACTCCCGAGGACGCATCCTTGGTGGCCGCGGCGTCGGGGCTCGTGATGGCCCGCTGGGCACTGTTGGCGGCGGTGGTCGTCGTGGCGCTGATCGTCAATGTCATGATCGTGCGCCGGAAACTCAACGACTTCGCCGAGGGCAAGCTACCCGGCCAACGACCGCGCGAGTGACCCCGAGTACGCAAAAGTCCCACCGGGTCCGGTGGGACTTTTTCGTGCCCTCGATTGGATTCGAACCAACGACACCGGCTTTAGGAGAGCCGTGCTCTATCCCCTGAGCTACGAGGGCAACGAGAACTTAGTTTATGCCGCGTGAGCACCGACCGCGAGTCGGAACCCCCACAATGGAACCATGACCCTGTTTATCGATCCGCCCCGATGGCCCGCGCACGGCACAGTCTTCTCCCACCTGGTCTCGGACACCTCCGTTGCCGAGTTGCACGCCTTCGCGGCGGCCCTGGGCATCTCTGCGCGCGCCTTCGACCTGGACCACTACGACATCCCGGCGCACCGCCACGCGGATGCCGTGGGTGCCGGCGCCATCCCGGTGGACGGCAAAGAGTTGGTCAAGATCCTCGTGGCCAGTGGTATGCGGGTGCCCGCACGACGCCGCCCCAAACGGTTGGCCTCCACGCTCCGGCAGCGGTGGCACAATACGTTCCCCGCAATGCCGTGGCTCAGTGAAGAACTCGTGGAACGCTGGAGCGAACCGCACCGTAGTTACCACGATCTCAGTCATTTGCTGCGCGTGCTCGAATCCATCGACGCTCTTGTCACGGCACGTGAGCACCCCGAGCTCGTGGCTGCGGCGTGGTTCCACGACGCTGTTCATCAGGGCCAGGCCGGCACGGACGAACGGCAGTCGGCGGACCTGGCCCGGAATCGACTCAAGCTGGCCGGCTGGAGCCGCAGCGCATGCGATCGTGTGGCCCAGCTGATTCTGGCCACACTCGAACACACGCCGGACGCGGACGACGCCGACGCACAGGTGTTGGTGGACGCGGATCTGTCGATCCTAGGAACGGACGAAGCGACGTATCGGGAGTATGCGCGTGATGTACGCGACGAGTACCGGCACGTCCCCGATCGGGAATTCGCGCCGGCCCGAGCAGAAATCCTGTCCCGACTCTTGGACAAACCTGCCCTCTTCCACACCGAACGGGGCTTCCTGCTGTGGGAAGAACGGGCACGAAGCAATGTGCGTCGGGAGATCTCAGCGTTGCAAGCCCTCGCCCGGCACTGAGGGCGGGGCCTGCAGCGCGGACTTGGAACGGCGTCGTCGGAAGACAATCGTGGCGGCCACGAGGCCCACGACGATGCCCACGCCGCCGAACACGGACAGCCACATGGCAGCGTGGCCCACAAAGGCAGCCACGATGAACCCCACAATGATGCCGGGGACGGCACCGGCCACCATACCAATGGCGAGATACGTGAATTCCTGGTCCAGGGGCGTGCGCGCGGCGCGCGAGTAATCGGTGGGCATGGTTCCTATTTTAGGCGCAACCGCTGAGTGCCGCGTGGGGGTTCCCCTTGACGACATCGCGTGTACAACGCAAAAACACACGAACCCCGTGGTCGGCGGGGTTCGTGTGTTCTTGCTGTTTCTCACCAGGGCCGGGTACACAACCGGTCCCGACTTGATGCGTAGCCCCCGTCAGGAACGGGAACCTACCGCGGAACAGTGAGTGTTCTTACTCAGCTCACGCGGATGAATTCGGGGCCGGAGCCCACGTTGACGCTCGCCTTCACGGTCTGGCTACCGTTCCAACCACCGTGGATGGCCTGGCCGTTACCGGCGTAAATGGCCACGTGTGCTGAGCCGGAACCGCCGTTGGCGTAGTAGGCAATGTCGCCGGCCTGGGCCTCAGCCGCGGACACCTGGGTGCCGAGCGACTTGTAGCTCGCGGGCCAGCCGTGGTGGTTGATGCCAACAGCCTTCAGGGAGTTGGTCACCAGCATGGTGCAGTCCTGGGTGACACCGATCTGAGCTTCAGCCGCACCCAGGATGGCCTGGCCCTTGTTGCTGGACGCAACGTTGGAGGACTGCGTGGAAACGGTCGTGGTCTTCTCAGCCGTCGCGGCCGGAGCCTTAGCAGCCGGAGCGGTGGTGTTGGACGCAGTGGTCACAGCCGGAGTGGCGGGAGCCTGGTAGGCGACACCGGCATCCTGAGCGGCAGCGGCTTCACGAGCCTGGGTCTCGACGGTCGCCGGAGCAGCATGGCGGCCCTGAGTAGCGGGAGCCTGAGCGGCGGGAGCCTCGGCAGCGGGTGCAGCCGGGGCAATCGGAGTCACGTTCTCGGAAGCGGGAACAACGTTGATGGAAGCGGCTTCAGCGGCGGGAGCCTGTGCGGCCGGAGCAGCCTCAGCAGCCGGAGCAACGTCCGCAGCGGGCACAGCCTGGACAGCGGCGGGAGCTGCCGGTGCAACCTCAGCCTCGGGTGCTGCCTTCTCTTCCGTCTTCTCGGCCTTCTTGGCCTCGGAGGAGTCGGACTTGGCGGCCGGCTCTGCGGTCACGGTCTGCTCAGCAGCAGGAGCCTCGGCCACGACGGCCGCGGGGCTCTGCTCGGAAGCGTTCTGGGTTGCCTGCACGGAGACGGTGGTGGCCAGGGCCAAACCGGAGAATGCAGCAACGGCGGCCACGGTGCGGGCCTTGCCGGCGAAGAGGCCGGCGCGAGTCTGGGTGTTCGTTTCGGGCGACATACGTCAGGGTTCCTTACGCGTTCGGGGACCGTCCGGGGCACGGGAGTGTGCTGAAGATGGGCGCGCGTGTACACGCGTCAATCGATCAAATTCGGACGGAGAGGCACAATCGTGCCGGAGATCAGTCGAGGGGGGCCCATCGGGGGGCCCGGCTGACGGTGCAGTGGTACATCACGTGCCCGTCAAGACGCGCAGATGCTGGGCGGGAATAGGGCCGCCGCCCAGCTCATGCGGATCAGCGGAAAGTGTAGTAACCGTCCAGCTGCATGGCGTTCACGGAGTGCACTGCGGTGCCCTGCGAGGGGTTCAGCGCGGAGATCATCTGGCCATTGCCGATGTAGATGCCAACGTGGCCTCCACCGTTCTGGGAAACCAGATCGCCGGGCTGGGGGTTGGAGGTGGGGGTGCCTGCGGCAATCTGTGCCCAGCTCACGCGGGGCAGGTCGATACCGTTCTGCGCGTAAACCCACTGGGTGAAGCCGGAGCAGTCCCAGCTCTTGAACGAAGTGCCGCCCAGGACGTACGCGCCGCCCAGGCCCTGGTAGGCAGTGCCGACCAGGCCGCTTGCGGAAGAAGTGGACTGGGTGGAAACGCCCGAGTCCTGCTGGGTGTTGCTGGCTGCCTGTGCCACGCCGCTGTCGACCGTGGCGGCCGGGGTCTGCACGGCGGTGGACGCGTCGGAGGTCCAGGAGTAGCTGTTGCCGGCCTCGGAGCCCCACGAGGACACGGACTGGGTACCGTAAGAGGTGGTGCCACCCAGGTCGATGATGTCGCTGTTGGCCTGAGCCGGAGCCACGATGCCTGCCACTGCAACACCGGCAGCAGCTGCTGCGATGGACGTGTTGCGGACCGCGTGTGACGCGGTCTCAGCGCGGTGACGGGCTGAGTTCTTCTTAACGAAAGTCATTGCGGTTTTCCTCCCTGCGCCTACGAGGTGAGCTGTCGGGTTCGGATGGGAGTCATCCGGCCGCACGTCGGCTTGTAGCTTCGATACGACTTAACCCCAAGGACCCATGAAACTTGGCGGGCCCGAAGTTGGTTCCCCCGCTTCTGCCTTGCGGATGTGTGTGTACGGATCACACGCGATGGCAGAACTAGGCGGTACGCGTGTGAGCGCCAATCCGACCAAGGATCGGCACGAGAAGAACAGTACATGACAGATAACGAAATTGTCACGTTTTGATTACGACAGGTCACGGACCGAGCATAGTCATGGATCAATCAGCGGGTATTGATAAGGTTTTACTACTCAATTAGCGCATGGTCCGGCTGTGCAGTCCGATTGCCGCGCCCCGTCAAATCCGCCCTGACCTGCCCGGACAATCCCTACTACCGGGTATGTGATGCGTTTCACAGATAGTACATATCGTGATGATCCACACATTAGGGGACGGGCCGGACATTGTTATCAAACACGGCCCTTGTCGAGGTCCACGCGGATCGCTTTGGCGCTGGCTCGCTCCAGTTCCACACTGTGCCCGGTGGCGGATACCGTGACCAGGACACGCTCGTCATCGGACTCCGAGGGCGCCACGGTGACCCGGGCACCATTGAGCACTCCCGCCGAGCTGAGGGTTTCAATCAAGTCCTGATCCGCCTGGATCACCTCGGGCAAAAGGCGCACGGTGAAGATTGCGGAACGGTCCTGATCCGCGGCATCCAAGAGGTTCATCCCCTTGAATCGCTCCGCGCCCACTTGGGGGCCGCCAATGGCGCCCATCCCGGGAATGGGCGTCCCGTACGGCGAATACCGGGGTTCGTCCAACAGCGCCATCAGGCGCCGCTCCACTCGTTCGCTCATGACGTGTTCCCACCGGCACGCTTCTTCATGCACGTAGGCCATGTCAAGACCTACGACATCTGCCAGGAGCCGCTCCGCCAAGCGGTGTTTGCGCATGACCTCGATGGCCCTGGCCCGACCCGTGTCCGTCAACGACAGGGAACGGTCCTTGAGCACCTCGAGCAGTCCGTCCCGCTCCATCCGTGACACGGTTTGCGACACCGTGGGGCCGGAGTGCTCAAGCCGCTCCACGATGCGCGCGCGCATGGGCACGATGCCCTCTTCCTCCAGTTCGAGCACGGTGCGCAGGTACATCTCGGTGGTGTCGATCAAATCGCCGCTCATGGTCCATCCTTCGAGGAATCTGGGTGCGCGTCGAGTGGGTGCGCTCTCATAGGGGTTTCGTGAATCATTCACGATAAGCATATCGGTCCATTCCGACAGGACGGACCGCCCCGTCAGGCTGCGACCTCGGCGAGAGCAAGGGGGCAGAATGGTGTCAGCCCCAATGATCCACCATGCTAGGAGCCTTTGTGTCCGAGTTGCCTGTCCTTCCCACCTCCCTGCTGCCCGCCGACGGGCGTTTCGGTGCAGGCCCCTCCCGTGTGCGCCCCGACCAAGTGACCGCCCTGGTCCGTGCGGGCTCGAACCTGCTGGGCACCTCCCACCGACAGGCTCCGGTGCGTCATCTCGTGGGCGGGATCCGTGAGGGGCTCGCCGAATTCTTCGATCTTCCCGACGGCTACGACATCATCCTTGGTCTGGGAGGCGCGAGTACCTTCTGGGACAGTGCCGCATTCAGCCTGGTTCGACGCCGCGCACAGCACCTTTCATTCGGTGAGTTCGGGTCCAAGTTCGCGCAGGTGACCGACAGGGCACCGCATTTGGAACCCTCGGACATTCTCCGGGCCGAACCCGGTACCCGTCCGGCCGGGCCCGAACCTCGAGAGGGCATCGACGTCTACGCGTGGCCGCAGAACGAGACGTCCACGGGTGTGATCATGGACGTGGCTCGCCCGGTCGGAACGGACGCGGACGCCCTCACGGTGATCGACGCGACGTCGGCGGCCGGTGGAATGTACGTGGACGCATCGCAGACCGACGTTTATTACTTCTCTCCGCAGAAGAATTTCGGGTCCGACGGCGGCATCTGGTTCGCTGCCGTATCTCCCGCCGCACTGGAACGCATCTCGGAGATCTCCCGCTCCGATCGCTGGATTCCCGATGTGTTGTCCCTGGCCACTGCGGTGGAGAATGCCCGCAAGAACCAGACCTACAACACGCCGGCGCTGGCCGGGTTGGTCATGCTCGACCAGCAGGTGCGGTGGCTCAACGACAACGGTGGGATGACGTGGGCGGCCGGTCACACCCGGACGACATCCTCGCTCGTGTACGACTGGGCCGAGCGCACCCCGTCCGCGACACCGTTCGTGACCGACCCCGCACACCGGTCCCCCGTGGTCTGCACCATTGATTTCGACGACACCGTGGACACCGCGCGGATACTGTCCGTCCTGCGCGCCAACGGCGTGGTGGATGTGGACCCCTACCGGAAACTGGGGCGCAACCAATTGCGCATCGCCACTTTCGCCTCGGTCCCCGAAGCGGATGTCGAGGCCTTGCTCGCGTGCATCGACTGGACGCTGGAGAACGCCCTGTCCTGACGGTGCGGCCGTCATGGAGAAAACCGCAACGGGCGGCGTCGTTGGTTCACGACGCCGCCCGCTGCCGTTCACGGCCGCGCTTTCCTAGGCGGCCGGTTGCCCCCGAGAAGCCCTGTCCTGTTCCGTGCGAAGGCGCCAGAAAAACCACGCGCCGATCAGCGCGCCGGCCGCACCCGCGGCGACCGCGGAGCCCATACCCCAGCGCGCGCCCAACGTGTCCGTGAGCCAACCGACCGCGGGCGCACCCAGGGGCGTGCCACCCATGAAGATGGCCATGTAGAGGCTCATCACGCGGCCGCGCATCACCGGTGACGTGGTCGTCTGGACGTAGGCGTTGGCCGTGGTCATGATCGTCATGGCCGATACACCACTCGGGATGAGCCACAGCGCGAAGATGAGGAGGGTGGGGGCCGTGGCTGCGCCCAGCGTGGACACGGCGAATGCTATGCAGCCCGCGTAGAGGAACCGTAAACGGGCTCTCGCGCGTTGAGCGGCCAACAGTGCCCCCGTGACGGTGCCGACAGCGAGCACCGAATTGAGCACACCGAATTCCTGGGAGCCGCGGCCGAATTCGGAGCCCGCCATGGCCGCAAGATAGACCGCAAAGTTCATGCCGAAGGTACCGATCATGAAAATGGTGGCCATGACCGCCACCAGGTCCGGTCGGTGCGCCACGTAGGCCATGCCCTCGCGGATCTGGCCCCGGCCACGCTTGGTCTTGGGCATCAACCGTAAGTGGTTGTCATCGATGGCCAGGATCGCGGCGATCATGGCCGCGAACGTCACGGTGTTCAACAAGAACACCCAGCCGGAACCAATCACGGCCACCAGAACGCCGGCGACTGCGGGTCCGATCAACCGGGCGGAGTTGAACGATGTGGAGTTCAGGGCCACAGCGTTGGAGAGGTGGGTGTCGGGAACCATCTCCGAGACGAACGTCTGACGAACGGGTGCGTCGAAGGTGGCCACAATGCCGAGACCCAGCGCAAAGGCATACACGGTGGGCAATTCGGCAACGCCGAACAACACCATGAGTCCCAGGCCCGCCGCCAGCAGGCCCATGAAAGTCTGCGTCACCACCAGGATCTTGCGCCGGTCGTACCGGTCGGCAGTGACGCCGGCGTACGGAGCCAACAACAGTTGGGGCAGGAACTGCAGTGCCATCACCACACCCATGGCCGTTGCGTCGTGATCCGTGAGTTCGTCGAAGACCAGCCAGGACTGGGCGGTGCGCTGCATCCATGTCCCGATATTGGAAATCAGTGCCCCGGTGAACCACAACCGGTAATTGCGAATCTTCAGGGAACGAAACATCCCCGTACCCGGAGTTGCCTCCGGGCCGGGGCGCTCGCTCCCTGAATCAATGGGCGTTCGCGGCGCTACGACGATTCCTCGTTCTCGTGCTGGGCTTGGTCGGCCTCCGAATGATCCGCCGGGGGGCCCGCAACGGGGCCCTCATCCGCGGTCACAGTGACACGAGAGTCCTCCGCGGCGTCAGTGTCCTCGGACGACGACCCGCTCGAGGAATCCTCGCCTTCGGCCTCGTGCTGGTCGTTGACAGCCTGCATGCGCTCTTCCCACGGAACCCATTCCGGGGCCAACAATGACGTCTCACCGGCCAGCAACCCGACCTCACACACGGTCACCAGTTTGGTCCGAGGTGCCCTGGCCACCGTGGCGAACCACGTCCACCCGGGATACCCGGCCATGGTGCAGTCGAAGAGATGAGTCAGCAGACGGTCCTCGTGGACCTCGATACCGAGGTGCTCACCGATATTCTCCTCGCCCGCGGACTCCACGACCGCCTTGCGCGCGGTCTCGACGGCCTGGGCCAGAGTGGGGTCCTGCTTGGGGGTACGACGCCGCGCGGTCACCGCGGCGGCCTGTTGCGCTACCTGGGCAACATCTTCTGCCGGGTTGGTGGTTACCTCAGACATCGAGCTCATCCGCCACGGTACGGAGGATGGATGCGATCTTGTGCCCGTGGGAGCGATCCGGGTACCGGCCCTTACGCAGGCCGTTGGACATCTCATCCAGGAGCCGAATCAGGTCCTCGGTCAACACAGCCATTTCCTCGGCCGGTTTACGGGTGTTGCGCGCAACAGAGGGCGGCTTACTGATAATCGTGGCGGACAACGCCTGCGCGCCACGACGACCGGCTGCAACGCCGAAGTCCATCCGGGTTCCCGGTTTCACCGTGGTGACGCCCTGCGGCAGGGCGGAGGAGTGCAAAAACACTTCCTGCCCGTCATCCGTTGCCAGGAAGCCGAAACCCTTCTCGGAATCGAACCACTTGACTTTGCCCGTGGGCACGCGGATCACCTCAGTTTCTCTTGTCTTGCTCCAAGCCCTAGTGGGCGGGGATTCACGGTCGTCTAAGAACTCTCGAGTCTATCCTCTCCCCGGCCTTGTCGAATTCGCTGTTCATCCACCGCGCGCGCGACATTGATACCTTGGTGATCATGTCTGATCCCACGCACCAGGAACGCCCCCGCCCCGCCCGACCGGTCCGGGTAGGCACCCTCTCCATACTGGGAATGATCGCCCTGGTCTTGGCGGCCCTGAGTTCGGTGTCGTTGGTGATCGTCCTGATAGCCGCACTCATGGGCCAGGTCCTCTGGGGTGGCTTCACGATCTTCCCCGCCATCTTTTTCCCCGTGGCCTTCATGCTGATGTGTGTCGAGCTGGCCCGGACCGCGCTGCGGCGACGCCGCCGCTGACCTCGCCCGAGCGGCGTCGAAACCGTACAGAAAATCTCGGGAAATGTCTCAGTCTGCGTTCAGGTAACTCCGAGACACTGAGACGGTGAACGATAAGACTCCTGAGGCCAAACTGCTCGTCGTGGACGACGAACCCAACATTCTTGAGCTACTGGCGACGTCACTGCGCTTCGCCGGTTTCGAGGTGGTGACCGCCGCCAACGGGCGCGACGCTCTCCTGAAGGCTGAGGCCGAGAACCCGGACCTCGCCGTCCTGGACGTCATGCTCCCGGACATGGACGGATTCTCCGTGACCCGCAAGCTACGCGCTGCCGGCCGGCACTTCCCGATCCTTTTCCTCACCGCCAAGGACGACACCGATGACAAGGTCACCGGTTTGACCGTGGGTGGTGACGACTACGTGACCAAGCCCTTCAGCCTCGACGAGGTGGTCGCACGCATCCGCGCCGTACTGCGCCGCACCCAGCCCATCGAGGAAGAAGACTCGCGGCTGCACGTGGACGACCTGGTGCTCGACGACGACGCCCACGAGGTTTTCCGCGGCGATCGCGAGATCGACCTCTCCCCCACCGAGTTCAAGCTCCTTCGCTACCTGATGCTCAACCCCAATCGTGTGCTGTCCAAGGCGCAGATCCTGGACCACGTGTGGGAGTACGACTTCAACGGAGACGCCTCGATCGTGGAGTCCTACATCTCCTACCTACGTCGCAAGATCGACAACGACCCCGAACAGACGCCGTTGATCCACACCAAGCGTGGTGTGGGGTACCTGTTGCGCTCGTCCGACAAGCGCCACTGATCCCTTGACCCGGATTTCCCGCAGGTGGCGTTCCGCGTCACTGCGCTCGCAGCTGATGGTCCTCACGGGCCTGCTGCTGGCCATCAGCATCCTCGTGACGTCGCTGGTGGCCATTTCCGTGCTGCGCGATGCCCTGGTCGACAACACGGACCAAGAGCTGGGACAGTCGGTGACCTCGGTGTCCACGGTGCTGCTGGATGAACTCGAGGGGACCATCGCCACTCCGGTCCCGCACGCCGGCTACTTGCTGGACGCCCAGGGGAACGTGATTGCGGCTGCGGAGAACAGCCAGGATTCCAGTGCCACCCGCCCCGCACCGGACCTGACCGGGATGGACCTGTCCTATGTGGTGTCCCACAACCTGCAGCCCACCACGGTGTCCGCGATCGGAGCCCCCGAACGGAAATGGCGGGTCATACCGGCCAAGTTGCAGCACTACGACATGTCCGTGATCGTTGCCCAGCCGCTGGACCGAACCACCTCCATTATCTCCGCGGTGTCGTTACTGACCTTCAGTTTCGGCATGGCCACCCTGCTGGCGGCCATGGCCGTGGGCTGGGTACTGGTCACCAGGGCTTTCGCCCCCTTGCGGGAAGTGGAATCCACGGCCGCCCGGATTGCCGAGGGTGACCTGTCGCAGCGCATGGAGGGGTACAACTCCCAGACCGAAATCGGTCAGCTGTCCATGTCGCTCAACACCATGCTGGGGCACATCGAGGACGCCTTCGAAGCACGCACTCGGTCGGAGACGAAGCTGCGCCGATTCGTGGCGGACGCCTCCCACGAACTTCGTACACCGTTGGTGTCCATCCGGGGTTACTCGGAGCTCTACCGCCACGGCGCACTGCAACAGCCCGAAGATGTGGGCAAGGCCATGAACCGTATTGAATCCGAGGCCAAGCGGATGACCCAGCTGGTCGAGGACCTCCTCACCCTGGCCCGCCTGGACGAACGCCGGCCGGCCACTATGCAGCACATGGATTTGATGCACCTCGCCTATGACGCCGCCTCGGACGCCCACGCCACGGCGCCCGATCGCGTGGTGCAGGTGGTGGGTCTCGAGGATCTCGCGCCGGAGCAAGCCTGGGCGTACGGCGACGAGTCCAAACTGCGACAGGTGGTGGCGAACCTGCTCACCAATGCCCTGCGTTACACCCCCGCAGGAACCCCCGTCGAGTTGGCGGTGGGGCTGGAACCAAGCGTGGATGGGCATTCCACCGCCGTCGTGCAGGTCCGCGATCACGGCCCCGGCATTCACGGTGTGGATGCGGATCGTGTTTTTGAGCGCTTCTACCGTGCCGATTCCTCTCGCACGCGGGAAACCGGCGGCACCGGTTTGGGCCTGTCCATCGTGGCGGCGATCGTGGAACAGCACGACGGCACCGTCAAGTTGGAGGAGACCCCCGGCGGTGGGGCGACCTTCACCGTGCGGGTGCCGCACAGCGAGCCTGTGGACAATCCGCCGGCCATTGGATGAATCCACCGGGTTCAGGGCCCGCGCCGAGTACGGCCGAACCCCTGCCTACGCTGTGCACACCCGGGATGACTCGGGCGTTCACACTCACAGCGAGGAGACAACCATGGCCCAGTTCGTGGTCGACAGCGACACCATTGCCGCCACATCCCAACAGGCGCAGGGGCACATCGAGCGCTTGACCGGCGAGGTCAACGGCATGACCTCGACCCTCACCGATCTGCAGAATTCGTGGACCGGCACCGCATCAGTGAATTTCCAGGAGGCCTTCCGCTCATGGCGTGCCGCGCAGGCGCAAATGGAACAGGCCATGGCGCACATCAATCAGGCCCTGTCAGCGGCCGGTAATCAGTACGCGGAAACCGAGGCCGCCAACGCCCGGATGTTCGTCGGCTGACCCGGATCAGCTCTCCGTGGTGACCTGGTGGTAGCGGAGCAGCCACGGCCCCATGTCGTTGTGCTGGTCCTCTCGCAACCACAACGAGCTGCGCCGGGTCACGGTGGAACTGTCCGTGAGCCGGTACGTCAGGTGGTAGGCGGTGGATCCCAGTGGCAACGCCCCGTGGTGGCTCAGATCCGATTCGTGGCTTTCGCCGGGCCCCCGGTGGTCCGAAATGAATCCGTTGGCGCCCGTGACCGATCCGTCCCGGGCAACGTATTCAAAGTGCTCGTGGAAGAGTTCCCTGCGGTGTTCCTCCGGGGTGTCCGGGGCCAACAACGTGGCCTCCAGAGCCCGAACTTGGTGCACCGGATCGGCTTGTCGGGCGATGCGTTCCTCCGGGCGGCTGTCCTCGAGCACCGGGTCTTCCTCACGCGCCCACAGCTCCGAGAATAAATCCGGCTCCGATTCGGGTTCGGTTGACCGCACGACGTGCCCGGCCGCCGCAGAGCGGGGTTCCGCCGATGGCAGGGCCGCGCGTTCGGCCTGCTGGGTTCCCCCGGGCTGTGGTCCTCGCGCCGGATCGCCGGGGCCCGCGAACCCGGGGCCCACCGGCATCTCGTGCTTCGCGGTGCCTGCCTGGTAGGCCGAGGCCATGGCCCGGGCGCGTTCATCCGCGGCTTCGTTGAGGTCATGACCCGCGTGGCCCTTGACCCACTCGAAGTCCACGGTGCGCCCTGACATTTCACGGTCCAGCGCCTTCATGATCTCCACGTTGAGAACGGGTTTGCCGTCCTTCTTCTTCCACCCCTTCTTCTTCCATCCCGGCATCCACTTGGTGATGGAATTGATGACGTACTGGCTGTCGCACAGGATCTTGAGGGGCTCATCCGGTATGTGCCGAGTTGATTCCAGAAGGTTCAGGACTGCGGTGAGTTCACCCATGTTGTTGGTGCCGTGGTCCCAGCCACCCGCGCGCCAGGTGTTCTCGTCAATGAACCAGGCCCATCCGGCGGGACCGGGATTTCCCAGGGCAGAACCGTCCGCCGCAGCAATAATTGTCATGCGATCATCTTTGCAAACGACTCCGACAGGCAGTAGCTTCCTCCTGGTCCCCCTCGGTTCGGGCGCGGGCGCACGACAAAGCCCCCGGAACGCCAACTCAATGGCGTCCCGGGGGCTTTGTCAGGGCTGGACCGCGCGAGGCGATCGAGCGTGCCCCGGGGCAGTGCTTACATCATGCCGCCCATGCCACCCATGGGATCCGCACCGGCACCGGCGGGAGCCTCGGGCTCGGGCTTGTCGGCCACCACGGCTTCGGTGGTGAGGAACAGACCGGCAATGGAGGCCGCGTTCTGCAGGGCAGAACGGGTCACCTTGACCGGGTCGTTGATCCCCGCGGCCATCAGGTCGGTGTACTCACCGGTTGCGGCGTTGAGACCGTGGCCGGTCTGCAGACCGCGCACCTTGTCGACCACCACACCGGGCTCCATGCCGGCGTTCGCGGCAATCTGCTTGAGCGGTGCGTCGATGGCAACCTTGACGATGTTGGCACCGGTGGCTTCGTCACCGGTCAGCTGCAACTTGTCGAAGGCCTTCTGGCCGGACTGAATGAGTGCCACGCCGCCACCGGCCACGATGCCCTCTTCAACGGCAGCCTTGGCGTTACGCACGGCATCCTCGATGCGGTGCTTGCG
>NZ_JAUNPE010000195.1 GCF_030536815.1 Kocuria sp. | reverse complement strand
TGCGCTACCGCGCGGTGCGCGAGCAGGTGGCGGTGGCCCCGGCGGCACCCGCCGAAACGTCCGAAACTTCCGAGGACGCCGTCGAGCCCGCCCAGGCCCTGGTGGTCAAGGACCCCGGGATGCAGTCGATGCTGGAGGACATGGGCCGCCCCGGCCTCGGGGACCTGGGTGTGCCAGCCTCCGGCGCGGCGGATCGGGTCTCCGCGGCGCAGGCCAACCGCATGGTGGGCAACGAGTACGGTGCCACGGTCATCGAATCCCTGCTGGGTGGCCTGTCGGTTACCGCGCGCGGCCATCACGTGCTGGCGCTGACCGGCGCCCCCGTGGACGCCACGGTCAGCGGTCAGCAGGGCGAGAACCCGCTCCCCCGGGACATTCCCTTTGCCCTCTACGACGGCGAGACCCTCACCCTGGGCACCCCGCACACCGGCCTGCGAACCTACCTCGCGGTGCGCGGTGGTTTTGGCGGGCCCACGGTGCTGGGCAGCCGCTCCACGGACGTGCTCTCGCGGATCGGCCCGGAAGCGCTGAACGCAGGAAGCGTGATCGAGGTGCGCTCCGCGGCATCGCGCCCGGTGGGACGCCCCGAGGCCCCGGCGGTCACCCTGCCCGAACCGGGCCGACCCACCGTGCTGCGCGTGACCACCGGACCCCGCGGCGACTGGTTCACCCCGGCCGCGCTCGAGACCCTCACCCGTCAGCAGTGGCGGGTCAGCAGCCAGTCCAACCGCGTGGGCGTGCGCTTCGAGACACCCGAGGACGGGCGGGCCCTGGAACGCGCCATCACCGGCGAGCTGGCCAGTGAGGGCGTGGTCACGGGATCGCTGCAGGTCCCCCACTCCGGGGTTCCGGTCCTGTTCCTCGCCGACCACCCCGTGACCGGCGGTTACCCGGTGATCGGCGTGGTTGTCCCGGAGGACCTGTCGCTGGCCGCACAGCTTCCACCGGGGTCTGCGGTCCGGTTCACGCTCGTTGATACACCCCGCCCCGCGCACGCACCCGAAACCTCAGGAGAGTCAGCATGAAAAAGGTCTTGATCGCCAACCGCGGTGAAATCGCGGTCCGCATTGCCCGGGCCTGCACGGATGCGGGGCTGACCTCGGTGGCCGTCTACTCCGAACCCGACGCCGATTCCGTCCACGTGCGCATGGCCGACGAGGCCTACGCCCTGCCCGGCTCATCCTCCGCGGACACCTATCTCAAGATCGAGGCTCTGCTCGCCGTGGCCGACCGCGCGAACGCGGACGCCGTGCACCCCGGCTACGGGTTCCTGTCCGAGAACGCGGACTTCGCCCAGGCCGTGTCCGACGCCGGCCTCACCTGGATCGGCCCGTCCGCCGAGGTCATCCGCACCCTCGGCAACAAGGTGACGGCTCGCGAGATCGCCGTTCGCACCGGCGCCCCCTTGGTGCCGGGCACGGACGGGCCCGTCGAGGACGCAACCGCGGCGCGCTCGTTCGCCGAGGAACACGGATTGCCGATCGCCATCAAGGCGGCCTTCGGCGGCGGTGGCCGTGGGATGCGCATTGCACGCACCATGGACGAGGTCGAGTCAGCGTTCGACGCAGCGGTGCGCGAAGCGACGTCCGCGTTCGGACGGGGTGAATGCTTTGTGGAGCGCTTCCTCGACAAGCCGCGCCATGTGGAGGCCCAGGTCATTGCGGACACCCACGGCAACGTGACCGTGGTGGGCACCCGCGACTGCTCGCTGCAGCGGCGCAACCAGAAGCTCGTGGAAGAGGCTCCGGCGCCGTTCTTGAGCGATGAGCAGCGGAGGACCATTCACGAATCGGCCCGGGACATCTGTCGCGAGGCCGGCTACACGAGCGCGGGCACGGTCGAGTACCTGGTGGCTCCGGACGGGCTGATCTCGTTCCTGGAGGTCAACACGCGCTTGCAAGTGGAACACCCCGTGACCGAGGAGACCACCGGGGTGGACCTCGTGCGCGAGCAGTTCCGCGTGGCCGACGGGCAGGCCCTGAGCATCACCGAGGACCCCGCATCGCGCGGGCACGCCTTTGAATTCCGGCTCAACGCGGAGGATCCGGCACTGGGATTCTTGCCGACGCCCGGGACCGTGGAGGTCTTCCAGACTCCCACCGGCGCGGGAATCCGGGTGGACACCGGTGTCCGTTCCGGCTCCGTGGTGCCGCCCCAGTACGACTCGATGCTGGCCAAACTCATTGTGTGGGGTCAGGACCGGCAGCAGGCACTGCGGCGCTCCCGGGCTGCCCTGGCGGAGCTGAGCATCAAGGGATTGCCCACGGTGGCACCGTTCCACCGCGCGGTGGTGGAGCACCTCGATTTCACCTCTCCCGATGAGCTGGGCGTGTACACCACGTGGATCGAGGATGCGTTCACGCAGCAGCTGGAGGCGTCCCCGTACGTGACCTCCGGCGCCGCCGAGCGCACCACCCTGACCGTGGATCTCGACGGTAAGGCCGTGCAGCTCGGACTCCCCACCGCCTTGGTGGAGGCGCTGCTGCACGGCGGCGGGGCCGGCGCGGGCGGTGAGGCTGCGGCGTCGACCGCACATGGAGCCTCGGACACCACGCTGGCCGCGCCCATGGACGGGACGGTCGTGAAGTGGGCGGCGGAGGACGGCGCGAACATTAGCGAGGGCGACACCGTGCTCGTGCTCGAGGCCATGAAGATGGAGACTCCCGTGCGCGCGCATCGCTCCGGCACATTGACTCGTGGCGAGCCGAACGAGGGCGATGCCGTCCGCAAGGGGCAGGCGCTGGGCGAGATCGCCTAGCGCGGTGAGAGGATGGGCCGGTGACCAGTAACTTCGCACTCGAACCCCCCTCGGCACCGGTTGCCCCCGTCCACGGCCCGCCGACGCCGCTCGGTGCGCATCGCGCGCAGGCGCGCGCACTCGCGGCAGGTCGGCTGCGCGAGCGCATTTCCGGGGGGCATTTGGCCCCCGGGACCAAGCTGTCGGAACACGTCATTGCCCAGGAACTGGGCGTTTCGCGGAACACGCTGCGCGAGGCGTTCACAATGCTGGCGGAGGAGTCGCTGGTTGATCGCGTGCCCAATCGCGGGGTCTTCGTCGCACGTCCGACTGCCGGCGATGTGCGGGAGATCTACAACGCGCGGCGGATCATCGAGCCGGGGGCGGTGTTGTGGGGCTCCTGTTCGGAGCAGGTGCTCACGGGGTTGTGGTCTGTGATCGAGGCGGCTCGGGCTGCTCGTGCGGCCGGGGACATTACGGGCATGGCTGACGCCAATCAGCGTTTCCACCGCGGGCTCATGGATCTGACCGGTTCGGACACCCTGGTTACGACCATGGACCGGTTGCTGGCGCGCATGCGGCTCATGTTCCACTCGATGTCCACGGATCCCGGTTTCCACGGGGACTACGTGGACCGCAACGCCGAGCTGCTGCGGCTGCTGGAGGCCGGTGAACGCGAACGGGCTGCCGAATCACTGCGGGAGTATCTGAGTTTCGCGGAAGCACAGTTGCTGGACCACGTGGAATAGCGGTTCAGGGCACCTGGTAGTCGGAGTCCTTGGCGTCCGTGATGAGCATGTGCCCCGGTGCGTGAGAAAT
>NZ_JAUNPE010000194.1 GCF_030536815.1 Kocuria sp. | reverse complement strand
ATTTCTCACGCACCGGGGCACATGCTCATCACGGACGCCAAGGACTCCGACTACCTGATCCCCTAACTGCGCGGATGAGAAAGGGCCACTCCGACCGCGATTCCGGAACGGCCCTTTCCTGCCCGTCGAGTCCGTCGAGGAACGTTCAAACCCTCATGTGGGACAAAAGTTCCTCCTGCGCCTCGGCCAGGTACCGTTGCAACTCGTCCGCGGCGGCGGCGCGCTGACCCGCCATGATCAGATCCCAGACCTGCACGTTGCGCTCCACGTAGTGACTGTGGAACTCAGGTTCCTGGGACATGGAATGGAACACCAGGCGCATCTGCGCCAGTAGCCGGTCCATGACGATCAACAAGGTCTCGGAACCGGTCATGGTCAACAACAGCCGGTGAAAGGCCTGGTTGGCGTCACCCATGACTCGGGCGTCGCCAGCGTCCTTGCCGCGCATCGCGGACTCCAAAACTGCTCGCACCTGCCCGTCCATGCCCGGACGGGTCCGCCCCCACAGCGCGGCTGCCGGTTCGATCACTGCACGCGTGCAATAGATTTCCCGCACGTCCTCCGGGATGGGACGGGCCACGAATACCCCGCGGTTGGGGAGCTTCTCCACCAAGGACTCCCCGGCCAGCTCCGTGAACACTTCTCGCAGGGTGTTGCGGGAGACACCCAGCTCCTGGGCGAACTCCTGCTCGGAGAGCTTGGAACCGGGGGCCAGTTGGCCCGCCGAGATCCGCGAGCGCAGGCCGATCGCGGCCTTGGCGCCCGCTGTGCCGTGCGGCAGCGCGTTCATGGGCGGAGGGAAGAGCGTTGAGACATGGTGAATACAGGGTACCGGTTAAAGGATCCGGGCCAGCTCCTGCCCACGGGTCACAGTGTCGCCGGGGTCCACGGAGCCGCGCGTGAGGGTTCCCGCCCGGTGCGCCTTCACAGTGGTCTCCATCTTCATGGCCTCCACCACCAGCACGCCGTCACCTTCGGCCACGTCCGCGCCATTCTCGGCGAGCCATTTGACCACGCTGCCGTTCATAGGCGCGGCCAGGATCACCTGGTCGGTCCCGGCCTCCGACGACGCCGCCGGGCCAGCTACCCCGGCTCCGCCCCCGTGGAACAGAGCGTTGTACATGGCCGCGGGGATGCCCAGTTGCACGGCCTTACCGTCGATGTCCACGGTGAGAGTGGTGCGGCCACCGCCGGCGGGGGCAATGTGGGGGGAGGCCTCCAACTCAGCGGTGAACGCATCCTCGATCCACGTGGTGTACACGCCCAGTTTGTCCGGGTCGGTGAAGTCGGGGTTCTCCAGCACTGCGCGATGGAACGGAATCACGGTGGACAGGCCGTCGATGCGCAGTTCGCTGAGGGCCGCCCGGGCGCGGGTGATGGCCTGCTGCCGGTCCTCGCCCCACACGATGAGTTTGGCCAGCAGGGAGTCGTACTCCGGGGGCACGGTGGAGCCGGAGCGCACGCCGGCGTCCACGCGCACGCCCGCGCCGGTGGGCGCCTCGAACGCTTCCACGGTGCCCGGGGTGGGCAGGAAGCCCAGGGCGGGGTCCTCGGCGTTGAGGCGGAACTCGAATGCATGCCCGTGCGCCGTGGGGTCCTCCGTGATACTCACGGGAAGACCTTCCGCCACGCGGAACTGCTCGCGCACGAGGTCCACGCGCGCGGTTTCCTCGGTGACCGGGTGTTCCACCTGGAGGCGGGTGTTGACCTCCAGGAAGGAGATCAGCCCGTCCGGGGCCACCAGGTACTCCACGGTCCCGGCACCGGTGTATCCGGCCTCGCGGCAGATGGCGCGCGCGGATTCGTGGATGGTGCGGCGCTGCTCGTCGGTGAGAAACGGCGCGGGGGCCTCCTCCACGAGCTTCTGGTGGCGGCGCTGCAGAGAGCAGTCACGGGTCCCCATGACGGTGACGTTGCCGTGAGTGTCCGCCACCACCTGGGCCTCGACATGGCGGGGCTTGTCCAGGAAGCGCTCCACGAAGCATTCCCCGCGGCCGAAGGCGGACACGGCCTCGCGCACGGCGGAGTCGAAGGAGTCCTCCACTTCGTCCAGGGTGCGGGCAATGCGCATGCCGCGGCCGCCGCCACCGAACGCCGCCTTGATGGCAATGGGCAAACCGTGCTCCTCCGCGAAGGCGCGGGCCTCGGCGGCGTCGGCCACGGGACCGTCCGTGCCCGGGACCAGGGGAGCTCCGGCGCGTACCGCGATCTCGCGGGCGGTGACCTTGTTGCCCAGGACGCGGATGACGTCCGGGTCGGGACCGATCCACGTGAGCCCGGCGTCCATCACGGCCTGCGCGAACTCCGCGTTCTCGGACAGGAAGCCGTAGCCGGGATGCACGGCGTCGGCGCCGGCGCGGGAGGCGATCCCGATCAGTTTCTCGATGTTCAGGTAGGTGTCCGCGGAGGCGGACCCCTCCAGGGCATACGCCTCATCGGCCGTGCGCACGTGGAACGAGTCGGCGTCCGGGTCCGAGTACACGGCCACGGACGTGAGCCCAGCGTCCGCGCAGGCTCGGGCCACGCGCACGGCGATCTCCCCGCGGTTGGCGATCAAAACCTTCTTCATGAGTTCTCTCCTGATTGCGGGGTGCCGTGCGGTTCCACAGCGCGGAAGACCACGGTGGCACCGGGTGGTAGTTGTGCGGCCAGGGCCAGGTCCTCCGGGACTACCACGGCGATCACCGGGTAGCCGCCGGTCACGGGGTGGTCCGCCAGGAACAGCACCGGAACCCCCGAGTGGGGTACCTGCAGCGAACCCGTGACCACGCCTTCGCTGGCCAGCTCACCAGTGATGGCGCGTTCCAGGGTCTGCCCGTCCTCGGGCGTCTCGAAGCGCACGCCCACGCGGTTGGACTGGCTGCTGACCCGCCACTGCGGACGGGCGAGGGTCTCGAGCGCGGCCGGGGTGAACCAGTCGCCGCGGGGTCCGGTGGTCACGCGCAGCACGGTGGGTCGGCCCGGTTCGGGCAGGGTGACCGCCGGGGCCTCGGGGCGTCCCACCGGGCGCGATGCCGCGGAGCGCACCTCGATCACGCTTCCTGCGTTCAGCGCTTCCGGGCCGATCCGCGAGAGCACGTCCGTGGAGCGGCTGCCCAGCACCGTGGGCCCGCCAAAACCACCGCGCACCGCGAGGTAGGTTCGCAGGCCGGTGTGCGGGGTGCCCAGGGTGAGGGTCTCGCCGTCGTAGAGGGCAAAGGGAATGTCCCGGGGGAGCGGGTTCTCGCCCTGCTGACCGCTGACCGTGGCGTCCACGGGGGCGCCGGACAGCGCCAGCACGTGGTGGCCGCGCGCGGTTACCGACAGGCCACCCAGCAGAGACTCAATGACCGTGGCACCGGACTCGTTGCCCACCATGCGGTTGGCCTGCGCTGCGGACACGTGATCCGCCGCGCCGGACGCAGGCACACCCAGGTCTCCGAGGCCGGGACGGCCCAGGTCCTCCAACATGGACTGCATCCCGGGGTCCTTGACCACGAGAGCCTGCGCGGGTTCCACGGAGCCCTCGGCGGGTGCCGCCGGGGCCACCGCCACCTGCTCGCGCACCGCGCGGTAGCGCA
>NZ_JAUNPE010000034.1 GCF_030536815.1 Kocuria sp. | reverse complement strand
GAGCGTGAGTTTCCCCATTACAGGTCCTGTCATTGGTGTTGTCGGAGGCGGCCAGTTGGCCCGCATGATGGCACCCGCCGCTACCGAGCTGGGCATTGAATTGCGCGTCCTGGCGGAAAGCCCAGAGGTTTCTGCCGTGGCCGCCGTCCGCACCGCCCCCGTGGGGGATTACAAGGATGTGGACACCCTTCGGCGCTTCGCTTCCGAGGTGGACGTGGTCACGTTCGATCACGAGCACGTACCCACCGAGCACCTGCGAGCCATGCAGGAATCGGGGGTATCGGTACAGCCGGGCCCCGAAGCCCTCGTGCACGCGCAGGACAAGCTGGTCATGCGCAAGGCCGTGGAGAAGCTCGGCCTGCCCAATCCCCGGTGGGCCCAGGTGCGCTCCGCGGACGAGCTGCTGGCTTTCGGTGAAACCGCGGGCTGGCCGGTGATCCTCAAGACGCCGCGCGGTGGTTACGACGGCAAGGGCGTGCTGAAGCTCCCCGACGCCCAGGCCGTTGACCAGGACCCCGTTCCTGCATGGTTCGCCCAGGCTTCCGAGGACGGGCTGTTGGCCGAAGAGGTTGTCCCGTTCACGCGTGAACTGTCCGCCCTGGTGGCGCGCACGCCCTCGGGTGAGACCAAGGCATGGCCCGTGGTGGAATCCGTGCAGGTCAACGGTGTGTGCGATGAAGTGATCGCCCCGGCACCCGGCCTGGACCCCCACGTGGCCGCGGCGGCGTCGGACGTGGCGATCATGCTCGCCCAGGAACTGGGCGTCACCGGTGTGATGGCGGCCGAGCTGTTCGAAACCCCCGGCCACGGTGCCGGTTTCGCCGTGAACGAGCTGGCCATGCGCCCGCACAACTCCGGGCACTGGACCATGGACGGCTCCGTGACCAGTCAGTTCGAGCAGCACTTGCGCGCCGTTCTGGACTGGCCGCTGGGTGCCACGGAGCTCACCGCGGACGTGGCGGTGATGAAAAACTTCCTGGGCGGGGACAATCAGGATCTGTTTGCCGCTTACCCCGCCGCGATGGCTGCCGAACCGCGCGCCAAGATCCACAACTACGGCAAGTCCGTGCGTCCGGGTCGCAAGATCGGGCACGTGAACGTGGTGGGAGCCGCGGATGAAACGGCCGAGCTGCGCCGCATTGCCACGTGCGCCGCGGGCATTCTTCGCGACGGCGAGGATCGCTTGGCAGAACCCACTCACATCCGGTCCGAGGGCAAGGCGCACCCCACGTGGGGCGCCACTCCCCTGTCCCAGGACCAGGCCCCTGTGGTGGGGCTGGTCATGGGCTCGGACTCGGACTGGCCGACCATGCGCCTGGCCGCGGAAGCCCTCGAGGAGCTCGGCATCGCCTACGAGGCGGACGTGGTCTCCGCTCACCGCATGCCGCACGAGATGCTCGACTACGGACAGACGGCCCACGAACGCGGGTTACGCGTGATCATTGCCGGCGCCGGCGGCGCTGCCCACCTCCCGGGCATGTTGGCCTCGGTCACCCCGCTGCCGGTGATCGGCGTGCCGGTCCAGCTCAAGACCCTGGACGGCATGGATTCACTGCTGTCGATCGTTCAGATGCCCGCGGGGGTCCCCGTGGCCACCGTGTCGATCGGCGGGGCACGCAACGCCGGAGTATTGGCCGCTCGTGTGCTTGCCTCGGCCACGGACACCTCCGCCGCGCACCTACGAGCCAACCTGCAGAATTTCGCCCGGGAACTGTCCGAAACAGCGCATCGTAAAGGCCAGGCACTGCGGGACACGGTGCTGAGAGGCGCCACCACCCAGGATTAATCGGCAGGTGACCGGCCGGTTTACGGCCAGGACTCAGCCAGGAGCGGCACAATGTCCGCAGTGCGTCGTGTCTCGCGTCAAAGTGATTGCCCAAGTCACCCGCGTGAGCCGGCCGCAACACCGCCTTCCCCAGCAGCACGGAGTTGCACGTGAACGGATCATCCCCCAGCGATGTAGGGGGTACCCCCTACCCGCCGTCCACCCAAGCCCCCTATGCGGACGAGGACTACGCGGAAGACACCTTCCACGGCGCCTCCGCAACCCGGGATCCGGGCAGTGGGCCACGCAAGAAACGCTCCAATGTAGCCGATCCGTTGGTCAACCCCAGATTTGCGGCGCCGGCCGACCGCACCAAACGTGCGTGGTGGCTGTTGGGCGCCACCGCACTTGTTCCGGGCTCGGCTCAGCTGGTGGCGGGCCGCAAGGGTTTGGGGCGGGTGGCCCTCCGTGTGACCGTGACCGTGTGGGCGCTGATTCTGTTCTCCGCCGTGCTGTGGCTCGTGTGGAAAACAGCGCTGATCTGGTTGCTCACCAACTCGATCACGTCATGGATCTTGATGTTCGGCCTGCTGGCCCTGGCCCTGGGCTGGGTGTTCCTGTGGTTCGACACGCTGCGCCTGATCAGACCCGGCCTGCTCGGTGACAAGGTGCGCCGCGCCGTGGTGATCGTCACCGTGCTGGCCATGGTCGTCACCGGTGGTGGCTTGGTCTACGCAGCGCACCTGGTGTCCGTGGCGCGAGGTGCCGTGTCCAACATCTTTGCCGGTGGTCTGCCGTTCGCCCCCGACAACGGGCGATACAACATCCTGCTCATGGGCGGTGACGCCGGGGACGACCGCGAGGGCCGCCGCCCGGACTCCATGACCGTGCTCAGTGTTGACGCGGACTCCGGCCGCACCGTGACCGTGTCCCTGCCCCGTAACCTGCAGAACGTTCCGTTCCCGGAAGATTCCCCGCTGCATGATGTGTACCCCAGTGGGTTCAGCTGCGGTGACGAGTGCATCCTGAACGCGATCTACACGGATGTGATGCAGAACCATCAGGACCTGTACCCGGACGTCGCGGATCCCGGGGCAGAGGCCACCAAGGAGGCCGCCGAGGGCGTCACCGGTTTGGAGATCCACGGGTACGTGCTGATCGACATGGACGGTTTCGAGTCCCTCGTGGACGCCCTGGGCGGCATCACCCTGGACGTGGGAGGACGCGTTCCCATGGGCGGCGGCACCAATGAGACCACCGGCCTGCCCAACCCGATTCTGGGGTGGATCGAACCCGGGGTTCAGCACATGGACGGCAACCACGCCCTCTGGTACGCCCGCTCCCGCGAGGGAGCCACGGATTACGACCGCCAGGCCCGCCAGCGCTGCGTCCAAGCCGCAATGCTCAAGCAGCTCAACCCGGTCAACGTGGCTACCAAGTTCCAGGACCTCGCCAACTCGGGTGAGGAAATCATCGAGACGGACATCCCGCAGTCCTCGATCGGCTCCCTGGTCAATGTGGCCGTTAAGGCCAAGAACCACGACCTCGAGTCCTACGCCGTGGGCCCACCCTTCTACGACCAGTCCTTCCCCACGTACCCGGATTTCGAGCTCTTCCAGTCCGACCTGCAGGACGTCCTCGACAAGGCGACCGACGACGGCGCTGACGCGGCGGCGTCGTCGAACGTGCCGGCCCGAGGCGTGGCCGGGGCGCCGGGCGGAGTGGGCGTGGCAATGTCCGTACCCGTGCCGGCCTCCCCCGCAATGGTGACCACCGCCGAGGAGCTTTCTGCCAACGGCACCTGCTCCGTTCCGTAACCGGATCCGCGCTGCGCGTCCTGGCCGTGGCCGCGGGTCGCTACAGTGGACGCGTGGCAAATATCCTGCAGTCCCAGGAATGGGCAGAGTTTCAGCAAAGCATCGGACACCAGGTCCTTCAGGCATCCGGCCACGGATGGCGCTACCTGGCGACTGTCGAGGGCGGGCGCACGGGCCGGTACCTGTACTGCCCGTACGGACCCGAGGCGGACTCCCCGCAGTCCTTCGACGCCGCGCTGGCGGACCTCACGCGCGCGGCCAAGAAACACAAATGCTGGTTCGTGCGCGTGGAACCCGCCAACGCGAGCTTTACGGACGGTCTGGAAACGGCCAAGTCCTCGCTGCGCCGCCGCGGCATGAAGCTGGCCCCGCGCCAGGTGCAGCCCTCGCACACGCAACTCATCGACCTGAGCAAGGACGAGAAAGAGCTGCTCAAGGACATGAAGTCCACCAACCGGAACCTGTACCGGAACATCCACAAGAAGGGCGTGACCATTGAGCGCTCGGCCAACCCGGAGGACGTCAACTACCTGCTGACGTTCCTGGACGACACCGCCAAGCGCAAGGACTTCAACCGCCAACACGACGACTACCTGCGCGCCGTGGCCCGCTCGCTCATGCCCGCCGGCGCAGCCGCCATCTATTTGGCGAAGCTCGAGGACGAGCCCATTGCGGCGTCCCTCGTGTACGACTCCTCCGATACCCGCACGTACGCCCACGCGGCCATGGACCAGCGCCACCGCAAACTGTCCGCGGGCATTCCCCTGGTGGTCACCATGATCATGGATGCCAAGGAGAAGGGGTTGGTGTGGTTCGATTTGTTCGGCACCGCCCCCGAGGGCGCCGGCCCCGACCACGAGTGGTACGGATTCACATCCTTCAAGAAGTCCTTCGGGGGCTCCCCCGTGTCCTTCCCCGGAACGTGGGACCTGCCGGTCTCGGGCGGGGGATACGCCGCGTACACCGGTGCGCGCCACGCCCGGGAGGCGGTCGCTAAGGCCCGGAAAAAAATTCGCGAGCGTACCATCGGGGGATGACTAAAACTGCTCTGATCACCGGTGCCACCGGGGGAATTGGCCGCGCGTTCACCACCGAATTGCACCGGCGCGGTTATCAATTGATTATCACCGGACGGAGCACCGAGAAATTAACGGAGCTGTCGCAGTCGGTGACCGGCGGTGCGGCGCAGATCGTTGCGGCGGACCTCGGAACCCAAGAAGGCATTGACACCCTGGTGGACGTGATCCGCTCCAATCCGCTGGACATCCTGGTCAATAATGCGGGCTTCGGCACGCACGGTTCCTTCGCGGAGCTTGATTTTCACCGCGAACTGGAACAGGCCACCGTCAATATGACCGCGTTGATGGCTACCACCCACGAGGCGCTCCAGTCCATGACCGCACGCCGCACCGGCGCGATCCTGAACATTGCATCCGTGGCCGGTTTCCAACCCCTGCCCTACATGGCCACCTACGGCGCCAGCAAGGCATTCGTGGACAAGTTCTCTCTCGCGGTCGGCGCGGAAGCCCGGAAATCCGGCGTGCTCGTCACCAGCGTGAACCCCGGACCCGTTGACACCCAGTTCTTCGAGGTGGTTGGTTCCGATGCCGTGAACATTGGCCGCGCCGTGCCACCGGAACAGATCGTGGCCTCCGCCATGACCGCCGTGGACAAGCGCCGCTCCCGCGTGGTGGCGCCCAGGTCGTTCCACGCTATGGAGGCCCTCACCCGTGTGCTGCCGGCACCGTTGATGGCACGGGCGACAGCCGTCGTTTCCGGGCGGTAGTCACCGCGGCGCACGTGAGGTTGCGTGAGAGCCCTCGCCAGCACCTGAGGTGTCGGTAGAACCCTCCGCGCTGATCGAAAGGGTTCCAGCGGACCCTGAACTGCTTCCCGGGGTTCTACCGGCCCCTACGGAACTGCTCTACCTCGGGCTCACCAGCGCGCGGCGTCACGGATGGCGGCGGTTCCCTCATGCACGATTCGACGCGCGAGGCCACGGACCCTGCCCGGCTCGGCCGCAGCGGCCCCGGTGGAATCAGCACCGGAGGAAGCGGCGTCGGCGTCATCTTTTTTCATGAAGGACGGGCGTGCGGGCGTGGGCACGCGGGGAACCGAGACCCCGGGCAGGCCCCGCGATTTCTTGCCCTTCGCGGGCAGCTCGCCCGTGTCGGCGGTGGCTGTCATGTCGCCACCTGCGGGTTCAGCCGAGGTCGGTTGCTTCTTCTGCTTGGGCGCAGCGGGTTGGCGGGCGAGGTCCGGATCGGCGTCAACGGGGTTGTTGGCTTCCTGTGCCGCGAGGGAACCTGTTTCGGGTGCCGCCGGGTCGCCTTCGCGAGCGGGCTGCGCGGCGAGCACTTTGAGCCGCCGCTTCTTCTGGGGCGAGCGCTCACCGAAAATCTTGTGGCGGGTCTTCTCCGCCCGACCGGCCAACTGGTAGGCGCTGACCAGCGGGTACTCCCACACGCCGAGAATCTCCCTGCGGTCCTCCGCAAGCTCGCGCAGCACCACGGATGCGCTCTCGGAGTCCGGGTCCCCCGCCACGAGGTTGTGGACCCGCCGCTGCTGCAACTGCACCAGGCCGGTGAGCAACAGCGCATCATCCACGCCCAGTTGGCGGGCGCGGTCGGTGAATCCCACGCGGTAGAGCATGGCGGACTCTCCGGTGTGCACGAACCACAGGTAGCCCAGGGCGGTTTCTTGTTCACCTTCGGCCTGCTCGGTGGCCACGAGGAACACGGAATCCTGATCCACGGCTTTGAGCAAATCGTCGATGTGCGCGGTGCGCAGGCCCACGTTGGCCAGGCTCTGAGTATTTGCGGACACGCGCCGCACTTTGACACCAGCCGTTTTGAGACCGGCGCGGCAGCGTTCGAGGGTGCCGCTGGACAAACGCTTCGACAGGTCGCTCTCGACCTCGCCCAGGCGCACGATCAGTTCGCGCGGGCCCGCCTCGCCCTTGCGGATCTTCTGCCGACGGCGGTACCCCGCCTCGTCGAGATCAGACAGCAATTGCGGGTTGACCGCGGTGTCCGGGCTGACGCGCAGGACGGCGCCGTGGTGCTTTTCGCGGGCATGGTCCTGCAGGGCACCGAGAACTCCGACGAGTTCATGGGGACTCTTCACGTGGAGGGACTTGGCTTCCACCACCGTGTGCTTGTCCTCGGGGTAGATCAGGAGCTGGCCGTAACCGATCGTCTGATCTGCGCGATCCACCATGACGCGTTCCACGCTGATCTGCTCGTCCGCCAGTGATTCGGCCTCACCAATGCCCCATAGCAGCTGGGGATTCCCACCGGTCACGCGAACCCTTGCGTCCCACGTTTTCCGGTTGTCACACGGGTTCACGCTCAATGACACGGTGCGTCCTTTCGTCAGTGCCCAGCACACCGTCTTACAGCTTAGCTGCGGACAGCACTCGCGCGTGACCACCCGGTGGGGCGATCACGCGCGAGTACTGATTCAATTCGGGGAGATCAGTGGTGCGAAGACGGATCAGTCGTTGCCGCGCTCGTACTTCTCCCACTTCTTGGCCACGTGCTCCGCTTCGACCATGCGCACGGTGCCCGACCTGGAACGCATCACGATGGACTGGGTGGTGATTTGGGGTCCGCTATAACGCACGCCGCGCAGGAGATCGCCGTCCGTGATGCCGGTGGCGGCGAAGAAGCAGTTGTTCGAGGTCACCAGCTCATCGGTGGTCAGAATGCGGTCCACGTCCAGGCCGGCCTCGGCGGCCTTCTCCCGCTCGGCCTCATCAGTCGGTGCCAGGCGACCCTGGATCACACCGCCGGTGGCCTTCACGGCGCACGCTGTCACGATGCCTTCCGGCGTCCCGCCGATACCCATCATCACGTCCACGCCGGTCCCCTCGCGGCACGCGGCAATGGCGCCGGCGACGTCGCCGTCGAGAATCATGCGCGTACGGGCACCGGTCGCGCGGATTTCCTCCACGAGACCCTGGTGGCGGGGGCGGTCCAGCACGCACACGGTGAGCTGGTTGGTCTTCACGCCGCGGGCCTTGGCCACGAGGTGCAGGTTCTGCTTGACCGGCAGACGCAGGTCCACCATGTCCGCGGCCTCTGGCCCGACCACGAGCTTGTCCATGTAGAACACGGCAGAGGGGTCGAACATCGAACCGCCGTCCGCGACGGCAATGACGGCCAGGGCGTTGTTCATGCCCAACGCGGTCAAGCGCGTTCCGTCAATGGGGTCCACCGCGACATCTGAGGCGGGGCCGCTGCCGTCGCCCACCTGCTCACCGTTGTAAAGCATGGGGGCTTCGTCCTTCTCGCCCTCACCGATCACCACGGTGCCGTTGAAGCTGACCGTGGACAGGAACGAACGCATTGCGTCCACCGCTGCGCCGTCCGCACGGTTCTTGTCGCCCGCGCCAACCCAGTGACCGCCGGCAATTGCGGCAGCCTCCGTAACGCGGACCAGTTCCAGGGCCAGATTTCGGTCCGCCGCGTTACCTGAAGCGTTACCTGCGGTTGTTTGAGTCGCCATGTTCCTCACCTTCGAGTCAGCTGCGCCGGTGCGCCTCGCATCGCACGTGATCGTGGGCGAGCACACAGGCCTTGCGTGCGTTTCCAGCATATCCCCGGCATTGTCCGATTGGGCGGCTATGTCACGGCACGGCACAATGGACCCGTGAGTGATTCAGCTACGACGCCGCCCCGCAACCCTGACGAGCCTCGGGTCACCTCCGCGACCCCGGAGGAAGGCGCCCCGCTGCCCCAGATCACCACCAAACAGGCGGCCAAGATCAACGCGCCCATTCGCGGCATGGTCATCTCGATGGCTGTGCTGCTCCTGCTGATCCTGCCGTTCCTGTGGCTGGCACCCAGGCCTGACGCCCAGCCCTACCGCGCTGACGTGAATGTCTCGGAGGAAGCCGGCTTCGTGGCCGAGCAGGCGAAGTTCACCCCCGCAGCCCCGGACCTCGGTGAGGACTGGACGGCCAATTACGCCCGCTGGGACGCCAACTCCCAAGAGGGAGTGCCCCTGTGGAGCGTTGGGTATCTCTCCCCCAATTACCACCTGGTCGAAATGGTCCAGACCGCTGAATCCAACCCCACCTGGCTGGCGCAGCGCACCGAGTTGATCCCCGTGACCGGTCAGAAGGACGTGGATGGAATCTCGTGGGACATTCACCACCGTGACCCCTCGGGTAAACAGGACGAGTTCACCGCATGGGTCGGCACGTTCGAGGACTCCACCGTGATCCTCAGCGGCGAGGCCAGCGAGGAAGAGTTCGAGCACGTCGCGAAGACGCTGGCCGAGGGCCGCTGAGTTCACAGACCCGCATCGGTCACGACGCGGAACGAACTGAGGTTTAAGCTAGGAACGCACCCGGGGGCACCACCTCCTGGCGCACCAACCGTGAGTCGAACCGGGAGCCACCGTGAGCGAAAAGACCCAGCCGAAAATCAGTGACGCCAAGAAGCCGACCAGCACACCCAAGACACCCCAGGACGCATGGCAGCGGTTGCGGGACGGTAATGAGCGGTTCATTGCCGGTGAGACCTTGCACCCGCACCAGGACGCTCAGCGGCGCAAGGACCTGGAGCACGTGCAGAAGCCGTTCGCCGTGATCTTCGGTTGCTCCGATTCGCGCTTGGCTGCGGAAATCATCTTCGACCTGGGTCTGGGCGATGCCTTTGTGATCCGCACGGCAGGCCAGGTCATCGACAACGCGGTGCTGGGCACCCTCGAGTACGCCATCGACGTCTTGGGCACCCCGCTGATCATGGTGCTCGGTCACGACTCGTGCGGGGCCGTGACCGCGACCAAGAACGCCGTCGACTCCGGCGAGCTCCCCCGCGGTTTCCAGCGCGACCTGGTGGAGCGCATCACGCCGTCGGTCCTGGAATCCAAGCGCAAGGGTCTGAACACCCTCTCCGACATGGTCGTGGAGCACACCAAGCAGACGGCTTCGCGCATGTTGGACCAGTCCCGATCGATTGCGGCGGCCGTCTCCAAGGGGGACGCTGCAGTGATCGGCGTGTTCTACCACCTGGATGCGGGCAAGGCGGAACTCGTCTACGGTCACGGCCCGTGGTTCCCGGAGCGCAGCTGAGAGCGCGTCCGATTCCGCCGGGCAAGGTGGCGTGTCACCGCATGCCACCAAGAGCCCGGCCCCGATCCGAGCGCCTAAGCTAGGGGTCATGGCAGAAAATACTGAGTACCGCATTGAACACGACACCATGGGTGAGGTCCGCGTTCCCAAGAACGCCCTGTACCGCGCTCAGACCCAGCGTGCCGTGCAAAACTTCCCGATCTCCGGCTCCACCCTGGAGCCCCAGCACATCAAGGCGCTCGCCCAGGTGAAGAAGGCCGCGGCCACCGCCAACGAGGAACTGGGTGTCCTGGACGCCCAGCGCGCCCAAGCCATTCGCGACGCCGCCGACGCCGTCGCCTCCGGTGACTACAACGACAACTTCCCCATTGACGTGTTCCAGACCGGTTCCGGAACCTCCTCGAACATGAACACCAATGAGGTTCTGGCCACCCTGGCCACCCGCTCGCTGGAGTCCGAGGGCGTGGAGGTCCACCCCAACGACCACGTCAACGCCTCGCAGTCCTCCAACGACGTGTTCCCCACCTCCGTGCACGTGGCCGTGACCAACGCGCTGATCAACGATCTCAAGCCCGCCATGGACGTGCTGGCCACGTCCCTGGAGAAGAAGGCCGCAGAGTTCAAGGACATCGTGAAGTCCGGCCGCACCCACTTGATGGACGCCACCCCGGTGACGCTGGGTCAGGAATTCGGTGGTTACGCTGCACAGGTTCGCTACGGCATCGAACGCATTGACGCTTCCCTGCCCCGCGTGGCCGAGGTTCCCCTGGGCGGCACCGCCGTGGGCACCGGCATCAACACCCCGGACGGCTTCTCCGCCCGCGTGATCGAACTCTTGGCCGAGGAAACCGGCCTGCCGATCACCGAGGCCCGCAACCACTTCGAGGCGCAGGCCAACCGTGACGGTTTGGTCGAGGCTTCCGGGCAGCTGCGCAACATCGCGTACTCCTACATGAAGTTCATGAACGACATCCGCTGGATGGGATCCGGGCCCAACACCGGCCTGGGCGAGCTGCACATCCCCGATCTGCAGCCGGGTTCCTCCATCATGCCGGGCAAGGTCAACCCCGTGATCTGCGAGGCGGCCATCCAGGTTTCCGCCCAGGTCATCGGCAACGACACCGCCGTGGCCCTGTCCTCCAGCAACGGTGCGTTCGAACTCAACGTGGGTATCCCCGTGATGGCCGCCAACCTGCTCCAGTCCATCCGCCTGCTCGCCAACATCTCCCGCGTTTCCGCGGAGAAGATGATCGACGGCCTGGTGGCCAATGAGGAACGCTGCACCTTCCTCGCGGAGGCCTCCCCCTCCATCGTGACCCCGCTCAACAAGGCCATCGGCTACGAGGCCGCGGCCAAGATCGCCAAGCACGCCGTGGCCAACAAGGTGACGGTGCGCGAGGCCACCATCGAGCTCGGCTACGTGGACGGCGACAAGCTCACCGAGGAGCAGCTGGACAAGGCTCTGGACGTGACCACCATGACGGGCAACTACTGAGCCGACGTCAGCTCCGGACACTGATCGGTCCCGGCGACAGATCACCGGTGCATGATTGGAAGCTTCGGCCCCGCACGCTCACCGTGCGGGGCCGAAGCATTTAAGAACCGGTCAGGCCTTCCAGCGGGACCAGGCCGCCTGCCGGGAGGTCCCGGCCGCACCGGCCACCGCCGTCCACGACGACGCCGCCGCAACGTTGCGGGCGCTGGTCCCCAGGGACTCACCCACGGCCCCGCTCAATCGCAGGAGCGACTGGAACGCCTCCGGATCGCCACTCGCGGCGAGCTGGCGTACGGCCGCCATGGCCGCGCTTTCCAACTGGACCACGGGGGTCGGCCCGTCACTGGGTTCAGGAATGTTGGTACTCACGTGTCCATCATGGCACCGAGGCTCAGCGGCCCACCAGTACGACGTTCAGGGTGTCGTCCGCGTCCTCGAAGCCACGTTTCCAGGACACACCGGGCCAGCGGTACTCGACCGAACCCTCGTCCGGGCGGTAATGGGCGGTGAACAACGTGCCGAAGCCGCCGGAGAAGTTGTCCTGGTAGAGCGGATCCCCGAGGAACTGATCGCGCATCTCCTCGGCGCTGATCTGGGTCTCCACGGTGCGGTCCAGGTGATCGAGGCGTTCCACGGAGAAGAACTGAGCGGCCTTGGCCGGGTACTCCGGCTCCTTGCCGCGATGGTTGGTCGCGGTGCAGGCGTCGAAGAACTCGGCCTGCTGGCCCGGGGCCACGAAGGCGGTGAACTTCTCGCCCGAGGTGTCCACCACGGTGATGTTGTAGGACATGGACACCGGCAGCTCACGCAGTAGTTCGCGTGCCTGCTGGGCGGTCTCGGCCACTTCCAGCAGGTACCGGATCACGATCGGGATCGCGAATCCCGGGCCCGATCCCGGTCGACCACCGAACGTGAGGGACACAGCCAGGCCGGCGTCGTTCATTCCGTCCAGCAGGCCCCACAGGCAGTCACCGGTACCAATGACCTTGCGGCCGGTGAACTCACTGGAGTACACGGTGGCTTCCCACAGGCTCGGGACGTAGTCGTAGTTGCGGGTCAGTGAGGTCTCCTCACCCGTGAGCGCAACCTGCGAGCAGGCCGGCGCGAACGCGGGAAGGTTCCACATGGTCAAAAAGCGCGCCGCGACGTCGTCGTTGCCGGTGAGCTGCACGAGCTTGCGCCACGTGGGGATCAGCTCGGGCATGTGCTTCTCGAGCATGCCGCGCGCCTCGTCCAGCTCGGGGCGCGCGCCCGGTCCGGTCTGGTACCACGAGCGGTAGGCGGGCCAGGTCGCGTCGAACAGGGCCTTCCAGCGCGGGCCCGGCTGCGGCTCGCGGATACCGAACACCGTCACGGGGAATTCGCGTTGCGCGGACCACGACGACGCTCCCGCGCCGTAGCCCTCCCCGCCGGTCTCGGTGTCGGATGCCTCGGTACCGGTCGCGGCGGAGGTGCCACGAGCGGGACGGGTGGTTCCGCCGGCAGTGTCGATGGTGGGTGCACCGCGGTAGAAATCAACCCAGTTGATCCGGGGCGAGGCGGTCTCGGCCCAGTTGACGGAGGTCCAGTCAATGGCCGCCCAGTCGATATCGGTCCAGCGTGCTCGGGTCCGGGGTGCGTGGGTCTTCTGTTCACAAGTCATGTGTCAAGGAAACATTGACACGATGCAGTCTGTCAAGCTTTTCTTGACAGACCCCCGGGGTGATTCACCTCACCACTCACGGTCCTGCTCCTCACAAACCCCTCCCCGATGCCCACATGCCCGCCTAGGATGAATAGGAAGCAACCTTGTGACCGGACCACGGTCACCCCGTTCGGCAGGAGTAAGACATGAAACTCGCAGAGCAAATCATCCAGCAACTCATGGACGCGGGCGTCCAGCGCATTTACGGCGTGGTGGGGGACAGCCTGAATCCCATTGTCGACGCGGTCCGCCGCACCGGCGGCTCCGCAAAGGGCGGCATCGACTGGGTTCACGTGCGCCACGAGGAGGCCGCAGCCTTTGCCGCGAGCGCCGAAGCCCAACTGACGGGTCAATTGGCGGTGTGCGCGGGCTCGTGCGGGCCGGGAAACCTGCACCTGATCAACGGTCTGTACGATGCCAACCGCTCGGGAGCGCCCGTGTTGGCGATCGCCTCTCACATTCCGTCGCAGTACATCGGCGCCTCCTACTTCCAGGAGACCCACCCGGACCGATTGTTCAACGAGTGCTCGGTGTACTCCGAACTGATCAGCACTCCCACGCAGTCCCCCGCCGTGGTCAGCTCGGCCGTACAGCACGCGATGACGGTTCCCGGCGTGGCCGTCATCACCCTGCCCGGTGATATCGCCGAGTCCGAGACCCAGGCGGATGCCCGGCCGTTCTGCGTGCCGGAACCGGGCGCCGTCGTCCCCTCGGACGCGACCATCGAGCGCATGGCCAATGCCCTGAACAATGCCCGGGACGTGGCGATTTTCGCCGGGATCGGTGTGGCCGGCGCCCACGACGAGGTGATTGCCCTCGCGGACACCCTGGGTGCCCCGATCGGGCATTCGCTGCGCGGTAAGGACCAGATCCAGTACGACAACCCGTTCGACGTGGGTATGACCGGACTACTCGGCTACGGTGCCGCGGCCGAGGGACTCAAGGGTGCCGACGTGATGGTCATGCTGGGCACCGATTTCCCGTACGACCAGTTCCTGCCGGACGTCACCACCATCCAGGTGGACACGGATGCCTCCGTGATCGGTCGCCGCACCGGTGTGGACATCCCCGTGCACGGTGATGTGAAATCGACCATCCTCAAGCTGTTGCCGGAGTTGACGCGGAAGAAGAACCGTTCGTTCCTCAAGAAGACTCTCGCCAAGCACGACAAGCTCATGAACAAGGCCGTGGGCGCGTACACCCGCAAGGTCGAGAAGATGACGCCCATCCACCCGGAATACGCGGCGTCGATCCTGGACCAGGTGGCCTCGGACAACGCGATTTTCACCGCGGACACCGGCATGTGCAACGTGTGGACGGCCCGCTACATCAACCCGCTGGGAACCCGACGCGTGATCGGCTCCTACCTGCACGGCTCCATGGCCAATGCGCTCCCCCAGTCCATCGGTGCCCAGCTGGCCTTCCCGGACCGCCAGGTCATCTCGGTCTCCGGCGACGGCGGACTGTCCATGCTCATGGGGGAACTGCTCACACTGGCCGTCTACGACCTGCCCGTGACCGTGGTCGTGTTCAACAACTCCTCGCTGGGCATGGTCAAGTTGGAGATGCTCGTGGACGGCATGCCCGATTTCGGTGTGGACGTACCGCAGACCGACTACGCGGGCATTGCGCAGGCCGCCGGGTTGCAGGGAATTCGCGTGGAGCAACCCGGGGACCTGGAGGGCGCGTTCACCACCGCGCTGGCACACCGGGGGCCCTCACTCGTGGAAATCATCACGGACCCCAATGCCCTGTCGATCCCGCCACAGATCGAGAGCGCCCAGGTCTTCGGATTCGCCACGGCCATGTCCAAGATGGTCTTCAACGGTGGCGCAGGCGAGGCCGTCTCCATGGCGCGTTCCAACCTGCGCAACATTCCGCGCGGCTGAGTCACCCGGGCGGCTCCCCTTTTCGACGGCGACAGGGGTGGCGGTTATCACATGAGTTTCGCTATGATCTCATGTGAGAGTGGCTCAGGTCACTCCCGCCATCCTTTTCTCCTACGGATCGTCCGGCACGTGCCTGCCGGGAAAGAGGAAACACATGTCCAGCGTGCGCTACGACAGGGTGACCTGTCAGTATCCCGGGGCCGAGCGCCCCTCCGTTTCCGAGCTGAGCCTCGATATCGCCGACGGCGAGTTCCTGGTTCTCGTGGGCCCCTCCGGTTGCGGTAAATCCACCACCCTGCGCATGCTCGCGGGTTTGGAAGACGTCACGGGCGGCTCCATTCACATTGGCGACAACGAGGTGACCGACACCGCCTCCCGCGATCGTGACATCGCGATGGTCTTCCAGAACTATGCGCTGTACCCGCACATGACGGTGCGCGACAACATGGGTTTTGCGCTGAAGATCGCCAAGGTGGGCGAGGCCGAGCGCAATCAGCGCATCGAGGAAGCCGCCAGGATCCTGGACCTCACCGAGTATCTGGATCGCAAGCCCAAGGCCCTGTCCGGTGGTCAGCGCCAGCGCGTGGCCATGGGACGCGCCATTGTGCGCTCGCCCCAGGTGTTCCTCATGGACGAGCCGCTGTCCAACCTGGACGCAAAGCTGCGCGTGCAGACCCGCACCCAAATTGCCTCCCTCACCCGCCGCCTGGGCGTGACCACGGTGTACGTGACTCACGATCAGACCGAGGCCATGACCATGGGTGATCGCGTGGCGGTGCTCAAGGACGGGCGCCTCATGCAGGTGGACACTCCCCGTGAGCTCTACGATCGCCCGGCCAATGAGTTCGTGGCCGGTTTCATCGGCTCCCCCGCCATGAACCTCTTCCGTGCCGCCGTGACCCAGGACGGCGCGGTGGAACTGGGCACGTTGAGACTGCCTCTCAGCGCTGCGGCTCGGGAAGCGCTCACCGGTGCCGAGGTCACGGTGGGCATCCGGCCGGAAGACCTGGTGCCTTCCGAGAGGGGCCGGGGCTTGGCGGTCGTCGCGGACATCGTGGAAGAACTCGGGGCGGACGCGTACGTCTACGGCCACCTGGACCACAACTCCGACCAGCACGTCACTCCCATTGCGGGAGTGGCCGGCCACGATGAGGACACCGTTCCGAACACCGGAACCAGTGCGGAAGCGGACGAGAGTCCCATTGTGATTCGCGTGGACGGCCGGCAACCACCGGCCGCGGAAACCACCCTGTGGGTCAGCACCAACGGTGACCGGCTCCACCTCTTCGACGCCACCACGGGCGAGCGACTCCCGGACTGATGTCATCTCCATGAAGTGAAACGTCACGCGCCCTTTCGGGGAGCGCGTGGCGTTTCTTTCGTTTCTGCCCTGTACTCCATGACTATCGGAAGGCCACCCCTGTGACTCCCACCAGCCCCGCCGAGATCCCCGTTGTACCCGCCACCATGAGGGCCAGTGTGCTGCGGGCCCCGCATCAGCTGGAGATTCAGGAGCGGTCCGTGCAGCATCCCGGCCCGCACGAGGTGCTGATCCGCATCACCTCGGTGGGTGTGTGCGGCTCCGACACCCACTATTACGAGCACGGGCGGATCGGTGATTTCGTGGTGGAGGAACCCCTGATTCTGGGCCACGAACCCGCCGGTGTCATTGTGGCCGTTGGGTCGGACGTCCACGACCGGCACGTGGGTCAGCGGGTCTCCCTGGAACCAGGGATCCCCCAACCGTTCTCGTCCCAAACCCTGCACGGGCAGTACAACCTGGACCCCGCGGTCCGGTTCTTCGCGACTCCGCCCATCGACGGCGTGTTCTGCGAATACGTGACTCACCCTGCCGCGTTCTCGCATCCCGTTCCGGACGCGCTCTCCGACGACGCCGCCGCGCTCCTTGAGCCGCTGTCCGTGGGTATCAGTGCCGTGCGCGCCGCGGGTGTCATCCTGGGTGACCGTGTCCTGGTGGCCGGTGCCGGTCCGGTGGGGCTGCTTGTCGCTCAGTGCGCTCGCCTGGCCGGCGCCCTGGACGTGGTGGTGACCGACACCCGCGACGATCGGCTCGACACGGCCATGAATTACGGCGCCACAGGGACGTTCCGCGCGGACAATGAGCCGTCCCCGGAGGGCCCCGTCCCCGGCCGTGGCTATACCGTGCTGCTGGACGCGAGCGGTGCCGAACCCGCAATCCTTGCCGGGATGCAGCGGCTGGCACCGGGAGGTCGCGTGGTCCTCGTGGGCATGGGCGCGGACGTACTCCGCCTGCCGGTGCCCCTGGTACAGGAGCGACAACTGCACCTGACCGGGATCTTCCGTTACGCCAACACGTGGGACACCGCCATCCGCATGGTCGAGCAGGGCCACGTGGACCTGGATTCCTTGGTCACCTCGCGCCACGGCCTGGACGACGTCGCCGCGGCGCTGACCGCGGGGACGCGCCCAGGCGCGTTGAAGGCTGTCGTGAACCCCTGACGGGGTCGATGGGCGTCCGCTACTTGATGGCGCCCATCGACAGGCCGCGCACCAACTGCTTCTGCGCGATCCAACCGGCGAGCACCACGGGCAGAGAGGCCAAGACGCTGGCCGCTGAAAGGCGGGCCAAGAAGAGGCCCTCGCTGGTCATGGTGGATACCAGCATGATGGGCACGGTGGCGGCGTCCGCGGCCGTGAGGTTGAGGGCGAAGAAGAACTCGTTCCACGCGAAAATCACGCAGATCAGGGCGGTTGATGCGATACCCGGGGCGACCATGGGGATCAGCACCACGCGCATCGTGGTCATCAGCGATGCGCCGTCCATCTGGGCGGCCTCGAGCACCTCGCGTGGGACCTCCTGGAAGAACGAGCGCATCATCCACACCGCCAGCGGCAGGTTCATGGCCGTGTACAGGAACACCAGGGTCCACACATTGTCCAGGACCTTGAGCTTTCCGGCCACAACGTAAATGGGCATGATCACCGCGACCACCGGGAGCATCTTGGTGGAAATGAAGAAGAACAGCACGTCCTTGGTCTTCTCCACGGGGCGGATGCTCACGGCGTACGCGGCGGGAATCGCCAACAGGATCACGAGGATCGTGGAGACCACCGTGGCAATGACCGAGTTCCACAGGTACCCGCCCGCACCCGCCTCGAACACGGCCTTGTACTGGTCCAGCGTGGGAGTGAAGAAGAATTTGGGAGGGTTGGCGGCGGCGTCGGCCTCTTGTTTGAACGAGGTGAGCACCATCCACAGGACGGGCATGAAGAACCCGAGGGCCAGCAGCCACGTGAACAGGGTCAGCGCTGCGGATCCCGCGCCGCCGCCCGTGCGCTTGCGCCGCGCGAGCGGTTGTGAGGTCTCTGCTGCGGGCGTCTGCGTCTGAACGGTGGTGCTCATCAGTTCTGCTCCGTGCTCATGAAGCCCTTGAAAATCAATCGCAGGGCGAAGTTGGCAATGATGATCGTGGCGATGACAACCACCACGCCCATGGCTGCGGCCTGACCGATGTCGAAGCCCAGGAAGGCGCGTTGGTAGATGTAGTACGGCAGGTTGGCACTACTCGTACCGGGTCCGCCGGCGGTCATCAAATAGATCTGGTCAAAGGTGTTGACCACGTAAATCGCACCCAACAGCACCGACAGTTCGATGTAGCGGCGCAGGTGCGGCAGGGTGATGAAAAAGAACGTCTGCACGGCGGAGGCACCGTCCATCTGCGCGGCCTCCAGAACGTCCTTGGGCTGGGACTGAAGTCCCGCCAGGATCAGGAGCATCATGAACGGGGTCCACTGCCACACCAGGGCGATCAGGATCGAAATGACGGGGTGGGATGACGTCCAGTCCACCGCGGGAATCCCGAAAATGCCCAGCACCCAGTTCACCAGACCGTACGTGGGGTTGAACATGGACGTGGACCACAACGTGGCCGCCGCTACCGGCATGATCAAGAACGGTGTGATCAGCAAGGTCCGCACCACGCCGCGGCCCAAGAACTTGCGGTCGAGCAGTAGCGCGAACAGGATGCCCAGGACCATGGCGATCAGCACGCAGCCGAGGGTGTAGATCACCGAGTTCATCGCGACCTGCCGGAAGGTGCGGTCTGCGAAGATCTCGATGTAGTTGCTCAGACCGACGAACACGTCCGAGGCCGGGTTCAACAGGTTCCACGATCGCAGCGAGTACCAAATGGTGATCAGGAACGGGATCTGCGTGGCGATGATCGTGAAGATCAACGCCGGCAGTAGCGGTAGGCGTCGCTGCCACGCGTCACTGCGACGCGGCGCGTGAGCGCGAGATGTGCGGGGGCGGCTCGAACGGGCGGCCCCGGTTGATGTGGACATAGCGGTTACTGGCCTTCCTCACGCTGGTAGGTGCGAGCCACCTGTTCTGCATAGGCCTGGGACTGTTCCAGAGCCTCGTCGACGGTGATCTGGCCGGCCACGGCCGCCGAGATCTGCTGGCCCACACGGGTGCCCAGATCTTGGAATTCCGGAATGGCCACGAATTGCAGGCCGTCATACGGGACCGGATGAGTCATGGAGGTTTCCTGGGACGCGCCGTCCATGGCATCCAGGGTGGGCTGCGCGTACGCCTGAGAGATCTTGCGGTATTCGGGCACCTGATAGGTGGAGTAGCGCGATCCCGGAGGCACGCGTTCCCAGCCGAAGCGCTCACCCACGAGTTCGATGTACTCCTTGTTGGTCATCCAGGAGACGAAATCCCACGCGGCGTCCTTGTGATCGGAGGTGCTGGGAATGGCCAGCGACCAGCTGTAGAGCCACCCCGCGTCCTCGGTGTCCATGACGGGGGCGGGTGCATACCCGTTCTGCCCCGCCACGGTGGAGGACGCGGGATCCTCGATCGAGGACACCATGGCCGTGGCGTCGTACCACATGGCGGCGTTTCCCTGGCTGTAGCGGGTGATGCAGTCGCCGTAGCCGGACGTCGCCGCGCCGGGCTGACCGTGTTCGCGGACCAGGTTCACGTACTCGTTCACGGCCTGCTTGGTCTTGTCAGAGGTGAGCGTGGGGTTCCAATCCTGGTCGAACCAGCCGCCGCCGTAGGTGTTCATGACCGTGCTCAGCGGAGCCATGACCTCGCCCCAGCCGGCCAGCCCGCGCAGGCAGATACCGGAGACACCGTTGTCCGGGTCATCCAGGGTGGCCGCGAGCTCATTGATCTCCGGCCAGGTGGGATTTTCCGGCATGGTGACGCCGGCGTTCTTGAACATTTCCTCGTTGTAGACGAGGAAGGAAGACTCTCCGTAGAAGGGTACGGAGTACATGTCATCTTCATAGCTCAGGGCCTCACGGATCGAGCCGATGAAGTCCTGATCGTCATAGCCCTCGGTCTTGTCGATGTAGGGCTGGAGGTTCTCTATCCAACCGTTTTCGGCCCAGATCGGGGTTTCGTAGTTGGAGATCATGACCACGTCGAACTCGCCACCGCCGGTGGCGACAGAGGCGGTGATCTTGGCGCGGGCCTCGTTCTCGGGCAGGGACACGAATTTCACGTTGA
>NZ_JAUNPE010000033.1 GCF_030536815.1 Kocuria sp. | reverse complement strand
TTTCTCGGTATTCCGATTGTGGTCTTTCCAACTATAGGCCTTCCAAGTATATTTGTGGTGTCGTGAGTCACACTTTCTTACCAAGGGACGTTCGACGCCGCTGCCGCCGGTCGGTGCGCACGGCCCGCCAGGATCACGACCGCACATCTAGGAGGACCCGAAAGCCATGACCGTGACGAACGAATTTCGCTCCGCCCGTGACCACCTGGTGTCGCTTCAACAGGATTGGCAGCGCGCCCGCGAGGAATTTGAGTGGCCGCGTTTCGATCATTTCAACTTCGGCTTCGATTGGTTCGATCACGTGGCCGCATCTGACGAGCGCAAGGATCAGGACGCGCTGATCATTCTCGAGGAGGACGGCTCGGAGCTGCGCCGGACCTTCGGCGAGCTCAGCCGCGATTCTAATAAGGTGGCCAATTGGCTGCGCGAGCAGGGCGTGCAGCGCGGTGACCGCGTGATCCTGATGCTCAACAACCAGGTGGAGCTGTGGGAGGCCATGCTTGCGTGCATCAAGCTCGAGGCCGTCATGGTGCCCACGACCACGCAAATGGGGCCGGCCGACCTCGAGGACCGAGTCACCCGCGCGGAAGCCAAATGGGCCATCGTTGGTATGCAGGATGCCCCCAAGTTCGCACCCGTGGCCGGCGACTACTCCGTGATCTATGTGCCCGGGGCCTACACACCGGTCGACCACATCGAATCCCCGGATGCCGGTGGCCGCACGGTCCTCAACTACAACGAGGCCTATGACGCCTCCACCGAACTGACCCAGGACTCCCCCACGGACGCGGATGAGACCCTGCTGCTGTATTTCACCTCGGGCACCACCTCCAAACCCAAACTCGTGGAGCACACGCACACGTCCTACCCGGTGGGTCACCTGTCCACCCTGTACTGGATCGGGCTTGAGCCCGGTGACATCCACCTGAACGTAGCCTCCCCCGGTTGGGCCAAGCACGCGTGGTCCAATTTCTTTGCCCCGTGGATCGCGGAGGCCACGATTTTCGTGTACAACTTCCGCAAGTTCGACGCCGCCTCCCTCATGGGCGTGATGGACAAGATCGGCGTGACCAGCCTGTGCGCCCCGCCCACCGTGTGGCGCATGCTCATCAAGGCGGATCTGAGCTTGTTGCAGACCCCGCCCCAGAAGACCGTGTCCGCCGGTGAGCCCCTCAATGCCGAGGTCATCGAGCAGGTCCACCGGGCGTGGGGTTGCACGATCCGCGACGGCTTCGGCCAGACCGAGTCCTCGCTGCAGGTGGCCAACACCCCCGGCCGCCGCATTGTGATCGGCTCCATGGGGGTACCCCTGCCCGGTTTCGACGTGGTGCTGATCGATCCCATGACGGATGAAGAAGCGGACGAGGGCGAGCTGTGTCTGCGATTGGACCCCCGCCCGGTCGGGCTGATGCGCGGCTACTACGGCGACAAGGCCAAGACCGACAATGTGTTCCGCAACGGTCTGTATCACACCGGTGACGTGGTCTCCCGGGACGAGAACGGCATTTTCACGTACGTGGGTCGCGCGGACGATGTCTTCAAGTCCAGCGACTACAAGGTGTCACCGTTCGAACTGGAATCGGTTTTGGTCGAGCACCCGGCGGTCTTGGAGGCGGCCATCGTACCCGCCCCGGACGAGCTGCGACTGGCGATCCCCAAGGCCTTCGTGACTCTGAGTTCCGGCTACGAGCCCACTGCGGAGACGGCAGCCGAGATCCTGCAGTTCTGCCTGAGCAAGTTGCCCCCGTACAAACGAATCCGCCGCATTGAGTTCTTGGAACTGCCCAAGACGATCTCCGGCAAGATTCGCCGCGTGGAGCTGCGCAAGGCGGAGGTGCAACGCTCCGAGTCCGGCGAGGCCCCCGAGGGCTACGGTACGGAATTCCGCGAAGAAGACCTGTCGCTGACGCGCTAGAACTCGAGCGACGGCCGGTGGCGCACGTGTGCCACCGGCCGTTGCCCCTCCCACAGTCAGAGTCTGCCCAACCCCGGAATAGAATGGTCCAATGTCCAATAGTCGTACGCTCACGAAAGACCCGATTGCCGAGGCCCAGCGCAACTGGGTGCGCAACGGCTGGGAAGAAGCCTCGGGGCCCATGGCTGCCGTCACCGCCATCATGCGGGTCCAGCAGATCCTTTTGGCCGAGGCCGAGCAGGTGCTCAAGCCGTTCAAGCTGACCTTTGCCCGCTACGAGCTCATTGCACTGCTGAGCTTTACGCGGGAACAGCAAATGCTCATGAAGCGGGCCAGCGCCCTGCTGCAGGTTCATCCCACGTCCGTGACCAACGCGGTGGACCGGTTGGAGGATGCCGGACTGGTCAAACGTGAGCCGCTCAAGACGGACCGCCGCGCCATGACCATCGTGCTGACCGCCCAGGGGAAGAAGACCGCGGCCCGGGCCACGCAGGCCCTGAATCAGGACCTGTTCCTGCGGACAGGTTTCGAGCCCGACGAGGTGGACTCCCTCATCAGCATTCTGAGCCGCTTCCGCGCCCGGTCCGGTGACTTCGAGGACGCACCTACGGCTCCGTAATAACTTGGCCCTCTGAAATTATTTCTTACCGCGACTGTCCGCACGAATGGTGTTGATGATCCCGGAGAAGTCCTGGCGCGCACCCTCGCCGTCCGAGAACTCGTTGTAGATTTCCGCCGCGAGCTGCCCCATCCGTGCAGCCACGCCCGTCTGCTCCATTGCGGTGACAGCCAGGTTGAGGTCCTTGGACATCAACGCCCCGCCGAAGCCGGGCTGGTAGTCGTTGTTGGCCGGGCTGGTGGGAACCGGTCCGGGCACGGGGCAGTTGGTCGTCAGCGCCCAGCACTGACCCGAGGCCTTGGACACCACGTCGTACATGGCCTGGTGCTCGAGCCCCAGCTTCTCGGCAAGCACGAACGCTTCGCTCACGGCCACCATGGAGACACCCAGGATCATGTTGTTGCAGATCTTGGCGGCCTGACCCATGCCGTTGTCCCCGCAGTGCACGATCCGGGCTCCCATGATGTCCAGGAGCGGGTGGATCTCCTGGAAGACCTCGTCCGGGGCGCCCACCATGAACGCGAGGGTTCCGGCCTGTGCGCCCACCACGCCACCGGACACCGGCGCATCGGCGGCCCTGAAGCCGGCTTCCCTGGCCAGCTGCGCCACCTCCTGGGCCTCGGAGATGTTGATGGTCGAACAATCCAGGAACGTGGCACCGGCCGGCGCCGCGGCGAGAAGGCCCGGAGCGCCGTCGGCCCCGGTGTAGGCGGCCTTCACGTGCTGGCCGGACGGGAACATGGTGATGACCACCTGCGCGTCCCGCACGGTTTCCTGGGGACTGTCCGCCACGGTGATGCCGTTGGCTCGGGCAAGGTCGAGGGCCGCCGGGACCACGTCGAAGCCCGTCACCGGAACCCCTGCCCGGACCAGATTCACGGCCATCGGCCCGCCCATGTGACCCAACCCCAGGAACGCAACGCGCGGCGGGGTGGCTGTCGGTGAAGTACTCATGACTCTCCTTCGAGTTCGGACATCAGGGAAACCGCGCGAGCTCAGCTGCCCTCGGGCATCACGAAGCTTGCGCCTTCCTTGGCGCCGGAGGGCCAGCGCGTGGTGACCGTCTTGGTCTTGGTGTAGAACTTCAGCCCGTCCGTTCCGTGCTGGTTCAGATCGCCGAAGCCGGAGGCCTTCCAGCCGCCGAAGGTGTAGTAGGCAATGGGCACGGGGATCGGCACGTTCACACCGACCATGCCGACCTCCACCCGGGTGGTGAAGTCACGGGCGGTGTCGCCGTCGCGGGTGAAGATGGCCACGCCGTTGCCGTACTCGTGCTCGCTGGGCAGGCGCAGTGCTTCCTCGTAGTCCGCGGCGCGGGCAATGCACAGCACTGGACCGAAGATTTCTTCCTTGTAAATGCGCATGTCCGGGCTCACGCGGTCGAACAGCGTGGCACCGACCCAGAAGCCGTGAGGGTGACCGTCAACGGTGGCGCCGCGGCCGTCGATGAGCAGCTGCGCGCCCTCGTCCACGCCGATCCCGATGTAGTTCTCGATCCGCTCCTTGGCATCCTTGCCGACCACGGGGCCGAAGTCCGAGGACTCATCCAGCGACGGACCCAGCGTGAGCTTGTCGATCCGTTCGCGCAGCAGCTCCACCAGTTTGTCCGCGGTGGCCTCACCCACGGGAACGGCCACGGAAATCGCCATGCACCGCTCACCGGCGGACCCGAATGCGGCACCGATGAGGGCATCGGCGGCCTGCTCCAGGTCCGCGTCCGGCATGATGACCATGTGGTTCTTGGCGCCGCCGAAGCACTGGGCACGCTTGTTGTGCTTGGCGGCGTCCAGGTAAATGGACTGGGCGATCGCAGTGGATCCGACGAAACCCACGGCCTTCACGCGCGGATCCTGGATCAAAGCGTCCACCGCTGTCTTATCACCGTGGATCACGTTCAAGGCCCCTTCCGGCAGACCGGCCTCAAGGGCCAACTCGGCCAGGCGTACAGGGACGGACGGATCCCGCTCCGAGGGCTTGAGGACAAAGGTGTTACCCGCAGCCAGGGCGATGCCCGCTTTCCACAGCGGGATCATGGCCGGGAAGTTGAACGGCGTGATACCGGCGACCACACCCAGGGGCTGTCGCAGCGAATGGACATCAATGCCGGTGCCCGCAGCACTCGAGTACTCGCCCTTGAGTAAATGTGGCGCCCCGGCGGCGAACTCGACCACTTCAACGCCTCGCTGGATGTCGCCCTTGGCATCCGGGAAGGTCTTGCCGTGCTCGTTGGACAGCAGCGTGGCCAACTCGTCCATGTTCTCGTTGATCAAATCAACCCACTTGAGCAGCACACGAGCGCGGCGCTGCGCATTGGTGGCGGACCATGTCGCGAAGGCCTGCTGCGAGGATTCGATCGCACCCTGCACTTCCTCGGCGGAGGCCAGGGGCACCTGCGCGGCGACCTCGCCCTTCACGGGGTTGTAGACGTCCTGGAAGCGACCGGACGTGCCTTCTACGCGACGGCCGGACATGAAGTGCGGAACCTGGGTCATGGGTGCTCTCCTGAATGGTTGCGGCATGGCGCTGTGACCTGTGTCTCATGGATAATCTAACGACAAACCATTGGACATGCAACTAATTTTGTTGTCGCGCCTCACTCATCGGCACGTTCTGAGAAGATGAACCCATGAGTGATGAGACCACGGAAGAACTCCCCATCCGCGATGCCATGATCCGGCTGGGTCAAGCGCTGAAGCTGGCCAATTTGGCCGAGGACGGTAACCACGCCAAGGAATTGATTGCCGGCGGAATGGTGATCGTGAACGGCAAGGAAGAACAACGCCGCGGTGCACAGTTGCACCACGGCGATGTGATCGAGGTTCTGGGTTCCGGTCTCGGACCGGTCAAGATCGTCAGTTCTGGCGACGCGGCTTCCACGGCAGAGTAACCACCACCAGTCCCACCAGGGTCACCAGGGTGCCAATGATGGTGACCGGAGTGACAATGGTGTTGGGCGTGGGCACAATGACGTCCAGCACCAGGGCCGAGATCAGCATGCCGGCCACCATTCCCAAGCTGGTCTCCAACACCCCGAAATGCCTGGGCAACACACTGGATGCCGCAACGTGGATAATGCCCAGGATGCCACCGGCGTAGAGCCACCACTGGCCGGGCCAGACCCACGGGCCCGGGTCGGAGATGCCGCGGGCAATCAGGACTGTGATGATCAGGGCCAGGGTTCCCGCGGCGAAATTGGTCAGCGTGGGGGTGATCGGTGTCCCCGCCTTCGCGCCGATCCCCGCGTTCCACGCGGTCATGATGGCGTTGCCGAACCCCGCCAGCACGGACAGGGTCGCGAAGAGAATGAGCAGCGGGAGCGACGCCGCCAGGTTGGTTGCCGCGAAACGCGGGGCCATGGCCACCAGTGCGGCCACGATGATGATGGCGGTGCCCACCACCCGGTAGCCGGTCAGGTACTTCACACCGCCCGGCCCAACCCCGAACCGGTCCACGATCAACGACCCCACGGACTTACCGAACACGAGCCCCAGGATGTACACCGATAACCCCAGCACCACGGTGGTCATGGCCTGGGTGACGATCATGAAACCGCCCAGCACACCGGCGCTCAGGTACCACCACGGAATCTCGCCGCGTTTCACGGCCTCCGGAATCCGAGAGGCACCCCGCCGACCGGCGGGTGTCACGATCGTCACCGCCAGGATGATCACGAATGCCGAGGAGAAACTCACGAGCGCGGCCCCGTAGGGATCGCCCACGGCGTGACCGAGTTCCCCGTTGACCCGGGACTGCAAGGCCTGGGCCGTGCCCGCCAGGAGACTGACCACCAATCCCACTGTCAGCGCCGCGGCCCCGCGTGCCGAGGCCACCGGGGCTTTCTTGGCGCGGGGAGTTCGTGAGGGCTGGGGTTCCCACCTGGTCTGAACACTCATGGCGCCAATCTAGGCCCCGGGTGCGGGGCGGGGAACCTCGACCGTCATGCTTCGTAGTATTCGCAGCCGCCCGCGCACGTGTGAAATGTCAGCTGACCACGTGCTGAAGGTATTCCTTGATGTGCCCCAGCTCCTGGGGCGAGACACCGTGACCGATTCCCCGGTACTGCACCTTGGTGACCTCCGCGTGATCCACCGCCCAGTCCGCCGTGGCGTCCACCATGGCCTGCGGAATCACCGGGTCCTCGGGATCACGGCCCCAGAACATCGGCAGGGGGTGTTCCCTGAGGTAGGCGTCGTTGAAGAAGTCCGCGTGCGCGTCGTCGTCGGCGATCGGAACCGCGAAACCGGACAGGCCCACCACGGCGTCCACCGTCTCGGGGATGTGGCGCGCCACGCTGGTGGCCACCGCCATGCCCTGGGAGAAACCCAATAAGAACACCTTGGAATGATGCTGGGCTTGATCCTGGATCCATGCGGACACCGGTTCGACGGCGGCAATCACGGCGTCCGATGAGAAGCTCAGGTCCCCGGACAGCGGAAACCATTGATATCCCATGCCTGCCTGCTGCGGAGCCCGCAACGACGCGTAGGTCGCCGTGGGTAACAGGGCGGGAATCATGGCCAGCAGATCCTCTTCATGGGATCCGTAACCGTGGAACATCACCACCAGCGGCGTGTCGGTGCGGTCGGCGGGCTCGTTGTTCCAGATCACGAACGGGGTATCACTCATGGGTCCATCCTGACATGACCGCACACTCCACCCGTGCGTTCGCCTGCGGTCAGTGGTAGAACAGCGCGTATGGCATTGCCCGACATTCCCCCTGAGCACAACGATCACGACGGTCAGGAGCGACCCGCTCCCCCGGCACACCCTTGGCACCGCATGGTGTCCATCGGTGACTCCTTCACGGAGGGCGTGGGCGACCCCGACGAGAACGCGCCCGGCGGTCATCGCGGGTGGGCGGACCGCGTGGCCGAGGAACTGGACCGACTCACCGATGACTTCGCCTACGCCAATCTCGCCATCCGAGGCCGCCTCTATCAGCCCATCATTGATGAACAACTCGAACCGGCCCTCGCCCTGCACCCGGATCTTGTCACCATCAGCGCCGGCGGCAACGACATGTTGCGCCCCGGCGCCGACCCCGATGCCATTGCCCAGAAACTGGACGGCGTCATTGCCCGGATTACGGAGACGGGCGCCACGGTGGTCATGTTCGACGGCCCCGATGTGGGCAACACCCCGGTGTTACGCAGCATCCGGGGCCGGGTGGCCATTTGGAACGAGAATGTGCGCGTGATCGCCGCCCGCCACGGCGCTGTCATAACCAACTTGTGGGGCCTGCATGAACTGGCCGATCCGCTCATGTGGGCACCGGACCGGCTGCACTTCTCACCGCCGGGCCATCAACGCATCGCCGTGGAGGTGCTGGACTGCCTGGGCATCGAGCACGCGCTGGTCCCCGATGCCCGGCAGGCACAGCCCGTGCGAACCAAGCGGGAAGTCCGCAGGGACGATCTCGTGTGGGCGCGTCAATATTTTGCCCCGTGGGTTGCCCGCCGCATCACCAAGCGCAGTTCCGGTGACTTCATTACCGCCAAGCGCCCGCAATTCGGTCGAGCCGTGATCCCGGGCGCGGGTGAGCATGCGAACGCTCCGGATCCGACTCCTGAGGTCTAGTCCCTCAGCACCGTTTTCTTGAGCAGCAAACCCAGCTGCGGAGCTTCGATCAGGAAGCCGTCGTGACCGCTGGGCGAGCTGATCATGTGCAGCTCCTGCTCCCCCGGTAGGGCCTGGACGATCTCGGCGGATTCGGCGGGAAAGAACAACCGGTCCGAATCCACACCGGCCACGAGCCAGTCGCAGGAGGTGCCGGACAGGACCTCCGTCAGGCTGCCGCGCCCGCGCGTGATGTCGTGGGACATCAAGGTCTCATTCACGCTCAAGTATGCATTTGCATCAAAGCGGCCCGCCAGCTTGGACGCCTGGTGATCCAGGTAGCTCTCCACCCGGTAACGGCCGCGCTGCGCCGTGTGAGTTGCGGCCACGTCTTCGTTCGGCTGGGTTTCCCGGCCAAAGCGGTAGTGCAACTCCGCAGCCGAGCGGTAGGTGATGTGGGCAATGCGTCGCGCGAGTCCCAGGCCGGCTTCCGGGAAGTCGCCGTCGTAGTAATCGCCGCCGCAGAAATTGGGGTCCTGCCGGATCGCCAGCGCTTGCGCCTGGCCCCACGCCAAAAGTTCCGCGCTGGCGGAGGCGCACGCGGCAATCACACCGCACGCGGCCACCCGCTCGGGGTACATCACGGCCCACTCGAGAGCACGCGCCCCGCCCATGGAACCGCCGATGACCAGTGCCCAGCGCTCGATTCCCAAGGCATCGGAGAGGACGGCTTCCGCATTCACGGTGTCCCGCACGGTGATGCGCGGGAACCGCGAACCCCAGGCCTTTTGCGCCGGGTCCACCTCGGGTGGGGCCTGGGTCCCCGGGCCGGTGCTGCCGTAGCAGCCGCCCAGAATGTTGGCGCACACCACGAAGTACTTATCCGTGTCAATGGCCGCCCCGGGCCCCACCAGGCCGTCCCACCAGCCGCCCGCCTCGGCGGCCACACGTTCCACCTCGGGTGCGTGATCGCGAGATTGTCCCCGTGCCACGTGGGAATCCCCGGTCAGGGCGTGCTCGATGAGCACTGCGTTGGACGCGTCCTCGTTGAGCCGCCCCCATGTTTCGTAGGCCAGACGCGCACGAGGGAGGCGGTAGCCGGACTCCAAGGTCAAGGGACCCACGTTGATGTAACCCACCACGCCGTCCTCGCGGACGAGTGAGTCGGTGGTTCCGCCTCCCACGATGGTCACGCCTGTGTTCCTCCCTCTCCGGATTCGGCCGACGACGACGCCCCCGCGCCGCCCAGCGCGGCCACGGCCTCGAATCCGGACTCCAGGTCCGCGAGGATGTCGTTGATGTTCTCCAGACCCACGGACAACCGGACGAACCCGGGTTCGATGCCGGTGGCCCGCTGTTCGTCGTCGGTCAGCTGTGAGTGGGTGGTGGACGCCGGGTGGATCACCAGGGAGCGGGCATCGCCGATGTTGGCCACGTTGGAATGCAGGGTCAGGGCGTCCACGAAGGCAGTTCCAGCCTCGCGACCGCCGTCGAGCACGAAACCGAGCACGGAACCGGCACCCTTGGGCGCGTACTTCTCAGCGCGCTCGTGCCACGGCGAGGACGCGAGTCCGGCGTAGGAGACCGCGCGAACGTCGTCGCGCGCTTCGAGCCACTCGGCCACCTTCTGGGCGTTGGCCACGTGGCGGTCCATGCGCAGGGACAACGTCTCGATGCCCTGCTCGATGAGGAACGCGTTGAACGGGGAGATCGAGGAGCCCAGGTCGCGCAGCAACTGCACGCGCGCCTTGAGGACGAAGGACAGGTTCACCCCGAAAATACCGTCCTTGCCGAGCGCCTGGGCGTACACCAGGCCGTTGTAGGACTCGTCCGGTTCGTTGAAGGCCGGGAAACGCTGCGGGTCCCGCCCGAAGTCGAAGTTGCCGGCGTCCACGATCATGCCGCCGATGGAGGTGCCGTGCCCGCCCATGAATTTGGTGGCGGAATGAACCACGATGTCCGCGCCCCATTCAATGGGTCGAATCAAGTACGGCGTGGCAATCGTGTTGTCCACGATCAGCGGCACACCCGACTCATGGGCCACTGCGGCGACCGCCTCGATGTCCAGCACGTCATTGCGAGGATTGGGAATGGTTTCCCCGAAGAACGCGACCGTGTTGGGTTTGACCGCGGCGCGCCACGCCTCGGGATCGTCAGGGTCGGACACGAACGTGGTCTCCACGCCCATCTTGGGCAGGGTGTGACGCAGCAGGTTGTAGGTGCCGCCGTACATGGACGGGCTGGCCACCACGTGGGTTCCGGCGCCGCCCAGGTTGAGGATCGCAAAGGTGGACGCCGCTTGACCCGAGCTGAGCATGAGCGCGCCCACGCCGCCCTCCAGAGAAGCCACGCGGTTCTCCACCACTTCGGTCGTGGGGTTGGTCAGGCGCGTGTAAATGGGGCCCAGTTCGGCCAGGGCAAAGCGCATGGCCGCGGTTTCCGCATCCGGGAACACGTACGAGGTGGTCTGGTGGATGGGTAGTGCCCGCGATCCCGTGGTGGGATCGGGTTCCTGCCCCGCGTGGATCTGACGGGTTTCGAAAGCCCAGCCCTGGGGCTGGGACGGGGTGGCTGCGGGACTCATACCGCACTCCCTTTCTCGGGATCAGGGGCCCGGTGAACGATCCGCAGCACGGTGCCCGTGCAGCGATCGGGCACCTGTGACCCGCGCTTGCCGGCATCGGATTGTTCCGATGCGGCCCGGTCCTCACCCAGGGCACCCCACCGCGGAGGGAGGGTTGCCGGTCAGCTAGCTGGGGCTTGTCGCTGACTCTCGTGACCTGCTCTTCATTGTCCGGAGCCGGTACCTCGAACGTCAAGCTGAGTTACCCGCATCACACGGACATGTTTCACGCCCCGATTTGGCGACCATCCCGCGCGGTGCCACCATGACAGCATGAAACTGGATCATGTCTCATTCGCAGCTCAATCCGATGGTCTCGAAGCCACCACGGAACGGATTGCCGATCAGCTAGGGATCGAGCCGGTCAAGGGCGGAATCCACCCGCGCTTCGGGACTCGGAACATGATCCTGCCGCTCACCGACCACCAGTACGTGGAGGTCGTCGAGGTGCTGGAGCACCCCGCCGCGGAGAAGGCCCCGTTCGGTCAGGCCGTGCGCGCCCGCTCCGCAGCCGGCGGCGGTTGGCTCGGTTGGGTGGTCGAGGTCGCGGACCTGGCCCCCTTCGAGGACAAGCTCGGCCGCCCCTCCGTTCCCGGTGCCCGGCTCTTCCCGGACGGCCGCCAGTTGGAGTGGCACCAGATCGGGGTCAAGGGTCTGATCGCCGACCCACAGTTGCCGTTCATGATCCGCTTTGATTCCGAGCCCGACATGCACCCTTCCCAGGCGCAGATCACGGACGTCCGGTTGGCCGGCATGGAGATCGCCGGTTCTCCCGAGCGCGTCACCGAATGGCTGGGCGGCCCCGTCGAGAACGTCCTGGCCGCCTTGGACGTCACCTGGTGCTCACCCAACGGCACACCCGGTGTCATGGAGGTTTCTTTCGCCACCCCGGACGGCCTGGTCACCATCTGAATTTTCCCGCCGACGCCGCTGCCGCACCCTGCTACGCGACAGGGGCGCGGCAGCGGCGTCGTCCTTTGTCAACGCGCGAGCAGTTGCGGGAGCAGGAAACCGGTGATGTCGAGCAGCGCATGGGCAATCAGCAAGGGCGCGAGGCGACCGTAGCGGCGGTACACCCACACGAACACCAGACCCATGATCAGGTTGCCCAGCGCGGGGCCAAAGCCTTGGTAGAGGTGATAGCTGGCGCGGAAGAGGGACGTGAGTACCGCGATCGTGACCCAGGACCAGCCGATGCGCCGCAACCGATCGCACAGGAACGCGACCACGATGATTTCCTCGACCACACTGTGACGCAGCGCGGACAGGATCAGCACGGGCACCGTCCACCAGTGCTCGTTCAGAGCCGAGGTGGTGATGGCGGCCGTGACCCCCAGCGCCCTGCCTGTCTGGTAGAGGACCAGGGTTCCCACGCCCATGGCCAGGAACAACCCGACGCCCCAGACCGCGTCCCGCCACGGGCGGCGACCGTCCACGCCGATCCGCCGCAGCACCACTGCGATACCCGGTAACGAACCGGCCAGAAGGTAGAGGGCGAGCAACACGGGGACCAGAGCGAAACCGATGCTCGCAAGTTGCCGAAGCAGATCAATGGCCGGAACCGGGCTCAGGACCTGATTCAAGGTCGCCTCGGCATCCGTGAGTGGGCCCCGCGACAGCGTCTCGGCCAGGTTCAACACGGCATACACCGCCGAGGACCCCAAGGACACACCCAGGACCAACACAATGTGGAACCACACCTCGGAGCGGGCGGGTCCGTCACGGGCGGGTCGTGGCTGTGGGGTTTCGGTCAACACGAACACCATTGTGCCGTGCTCCCTAGACTGGGGTCATGAGTTCCGAGATGCCCGCGTACCCCGTAGCCGTTCGACGCACCATTAACCGCAGTTTTCATGATCATGTGTTCGAGGATCATTTCGAGTGGCTGCGAGACAAGGACTCAGACGACGTGCGGGCGCACCTGGACCGCGAGAACGAGTACGCGGAGGCCGTGACGGCGCACCTGCAACCGTTGCGCGAGGACATTTACGGTGAGATCAAGAACCGCACCCGGGAAACCGACATGTCCGTGCCCTCCCGCAACGGAGCGTGGTGGTACTTCGCCCGCACGGTCGAGGGTGGGGCGCATCAGGTCTTCTGCAGGTTCCCCGCATCCGACGTCGGGGACCCGGAACTTGCCTGGACACCTCCCACGGTGGAGCCCGGTGTGACGTTGCCCGGGGAACAAACGCTGCTGAACGCGAATGCCGCTTCCGAGGGCCATGAGTTCTATGCCTTGGGCGCATTCAGTGTCTCCGAGGACGGAACCCACCTGGCCTGGTCCGAGGACACCGCCGGAGACGAGCGGTTCACGGTGTACGTCAAGGATCTGGTCACCGGGCAGTTGCTGCCCGACCGGATCGAGCAGACCTCCTACGGCGCGTTCCTCACGCCCGACGCCGCACAGCTGATCTACACGGTGGTCGACGATTCCTGGCGGCCCTGGCGCGTGTACCGACACGTGATCGGTACCGCCTCCGAGCAGGACGAATTGTTGTACCAGGAGGACAATCCCGGCCTGTGGCTGGGCGTGGAACTGTCCGCGGACAAGAAGTGGCTCATGGTGGTCTCCGCGTGCTCCGAGTACGGCGAGTACCGCATCCGCCCCGTGGCCGAGCCGCACCAAGAGTGGCTCACCCTGATTCCGGAAAGTGACCGTGTGTTGTACTCGGCCGAACCCATCACCGTGGCCGGCACCGACTATGTCCTGCTCACACACGACTACCAGGCGCCGAACTCCCGCGTCAGTCTCATGCCGCTGTCCCAGGCCGGTTCGAGTATCACCGATGTCGATCTCGTCGACGTGGTTCCCGGCAGCGAACAGGCCCGGATCGAGGTGTGTGAGCCCACGGCCACGCATCTGGTGGTGTCCCTGCGTGCCGAGACGACCCCGCGGGTGCGGCTCATCCCGCGCGCGGCCCTCGAGTCCTTGCTGGACGGCACCGCCGGCGCGCAGGGCCTGACCGGTACGGAACCGGACTTCGACGAGGAGCTCTTCACCGCCTCGCTCGTCTCCGCCCGCTACGACAACCCCGTGGTGCGGGTGTCCTACACGTCCTTCGTGACGCCCCCGCGGATCTATGACATCCCCACGGCTGGCCCCGGACACCGGGGTGTGGGTGAGTTCGGCGTGGGTGAGCCCATCCTGCGCCGCGAAGCCACGGTGCTCGGTGGGTATGAGCGCACCGATTACACGGTGGAACGCGACTGGGCCGTGGCCGATGACGGCACACGCATCCCGATCTCCCTGGTGCGGCGCGCGGACCTGGACACCACCGTCCCGGCTCCCGTGATCCAGTACGCCTACGGCTCCTACGAGACCAGCACCGACCCGGGATTCTCCATCTCCCGACTGTCGCTGCTCGATCGCGGTGTGGTGTGGGCCGTGGCCCACGTGCGCGGCGGCGGCGAGCTGGGCCGCTCCTGGTACGACCGCGGCAAGAAGCTCACCAAGAAGAACACCTTCACCGATTACGTCGCGGTCACCCGCCACCTTGCCGAACGGCCGGATGTCGACGCCGCTCACATCGCGGTTCTCGGCGGTTCCGCGGGCGGGTTGCTCGTGGGCGCGGTACTGAACCTGGCCCCCGACCTGTACTGCGGTGCGCTGGCCGCGGTGCCGTTCGTGGATCCCTTGACGTCCATGTTGATGCCCGAGCTTCCCCTGACCGCCCTGGAATGGGAGGAGTGGGGCAACCCCGTGGCGGACCCGCAGGTCTACGACTACATGCGCTCCTACTCGCCCTACGAGAACCTCCGCGCCGCCGACTACCCGCCCATTCTGGCCGTGACGAGCCTCAACGACACCCGGGTGCTCTACGTGGAACCGGCCAAGTGGGTGGCCGCGTTGCGCGAGCACGCCGAACACCCGGAGACCGTGCTGCTGCGCTGCGAAATGGCCGGTGGCCACGGCGGTGCCTCCGGGCGCTACTCCCAGTGGAAGGACACGGCGTGGGAGTACGCGTGGCTGGCCGACACGTTGGGCGTTGCGGGCTAAGTGATTTCCCCGTCGGTCAGCTGGTGGCCGGCCGAGGTTGCAGAGCGGCCGCGGATTCCGCACTGAGCCAGTTCCCGATCCGGCCGTCCACCAGCAGATCCGTGGCGGCGCGAGCCAGGGCGCTGCTCGTCTGGAAACCGTAACCTCCCTGGCCCGCGAGCCACAGTAGATTGCCGGCCCGTGGGTCCCAGCCGCAGACGGGCACGTCGGATGGTGTCTCGGTGCGCAGCCCGGTCCACGCCTTGCGGACACCCGTGATCCTCATGGTTGTTTCCCGCTGGACGGTCTCGATCAGTTCATCAATGGCCGACGGACGTGGCTGGGCATCACACGCGGGGCTGGGTTCGGCCTCTCCCCACGAGATCATGGCGCCGTCCGCATCGGGGCGGTAATACCAACCGGACGTGGCGTCCTCGACCATGGGATGTGTTGGGCCCAGGGGCTGGCTGAGGGAGACCAAGGCTGCGGTCCTCCGCAGCGGCTGCAAGCTCTGCGGCACCGCACCGAACAATCCGGCCACGTGATCCGCCCACGCACCCGCCGCGTTGACCACCGTGCGAGCCGTCAGGTCATCGCCACCGGCGGTCAATGCCCATGCGCCGTCACCGGCGGGCCTGGCCGCGGTGACCGTGGCGCCCGTGATGATCCGGACCCCGGCCCGCTCTGCGCGTTGCCGGTGCCACTCCACGAGCGCGGTGGCATTGGTCCGTACCGCGGAATCGTCGATGATTGCCGCCCGGTAACGCTCGGGGTTGTCCGCCAGCTCGGGGCAGTACTCGACAAGTTCCGCACTGGACAAGGTGCGCAGCCCCGGAACGGTCTCCGCAGCGACGTCGGCGGGTGAACCCGTCACCACGAAGGGGCTGGGCCACGCCAGCGGGGCCGGAACCGCGTGGGTGGGTTCCACCAGATCGGGAATCGTGAGCCGGGTCAGTTCGAGAACCGGTTCCGGACCGTAGCTGGGGATGAGCTGCTGAGCCGATCGCGACGAGGTGTGGTGCGCCAGCGTTGCCTCCGCTTCGACAAGCGTGATTCCCGCCCCGGATCCCCTACGATCCGCGAGTTCGGACGCCAGTGACAAGCCCGCGATGCCACCACCGATGATTACCGTGTCCACCATCATGGGATTATTCTTTCATTTTCATCATTATCCGCAGATACGCGAAAATCCCCTTCCGCGTTATGCGAAAGGGGACCTTCGACGATCCTGCAGCGGAGAACCGCTAACGGGGATCGGACATCACAGGGATGTTCGGATCAATCAGGCAGGAATGTTCAGGACCTGGCCCGGGAAGATCAGGTTGGCGTCGGCCACGGCATCAGCGTTGGAAGCGTAGAGAGCCTCCCAGCCGCCGTTCACGCCGAGCTTGGCGGCAATGGAGCCCAGGGTGTCGCCGGCCTGAACGGTGTAGGAAGCACCGGTCGAAGCAGCGGGAGCCACGGACTCGGCAGGAGCGGTGTACTCCACAGCGGCGGGTGCGGCAGTCTCGGCGGCCGGAGCTTCAACCGAAGCAGCCGGTGCGGCGGAAGCAGCCACGGGAGCCTCGGCAACGGCAGCCGGAGCAGCCTGCTGGACCTCGGTGGACTGCGGAGCCACGGCAGCGGCAGCAGCCACGGGCTGCTCGGGGGTGTAGCCCCCGCCGCCGCCGGACAGGCCCAGCTTGGCGGAGCATGCGGGCCATGCGCCCCAGCCCTGACCGGCCTGAACGTTTTCAGCAACGCGGATCTGCTCGGACTTGGAAGCCGAAGACGGATCTCCGGAGCCACCGAAAGCTGCCCAGGTGGACGGGGTGAACTGAAGGCCGCCGCTGAAACCGTTACCGGTGGAGGTGCCCCAGTTGCCGCCGGACTCGCACTCGGCGAGGGCGTCCCAGGTCGAAACGGGAGCTGCGTTGGCCGGCATGGCCATGGCACCCACGGCTGCACCGCCGATCACGAGAGCAGCGGCACCACGGCGAATCATGTTCGAAGTCTTCATCATGCTCCGTTAGGCCACCTACGCTCGTTCCCATCCCTGGGTGTCTTCGCGCCGTCGTCTACCCGTGAAAAGTTGAGTTCTAGGGTAGTAACTACGGAATGCTGCCCTGTAGACGACGTACGGTGTTACAGCAGCATCCAGCACGGCTTGGGGCGCAGATCGTGTTCGCCTCAAGCGTTACGGACTCCCGCGTCGGAGAGTCCTTTGGGGAAGTCGTTGATAACGATAGCGTAACAATTACCGTTATGCCAAATCCATTCCCAAAATTTTGGTGCGTCCCTTTAGGGGACACAAGCCGTGGGCCACGGGGGCGCACAACGTGTGCCACGCTATGACATCCGTTGACGAGGGGTCAACAGGTTGTGGGGTTAAGCACATGTAACGGGATGATAGAGATTTGATAACGGTGGCGCTGAACCGCTATTACGCGCGGGCGGACGCCCCAATGGTGGTCGTGCTGCGCACGCGCTCGTAAGCGTCCGCGTACGCACGTTCGTCCTGATCCGGGCCGCGCAACGCCGTGGGCGCGGGAAGGTCCGGACGCTGCACGTGGGCGCCGGCCTCTTCGGCGATCAACGCACCGGCGGCCCAGTCGTGCTCGTGCAGTGCCCGTTCCGAGTAACCGTCCAATGTTCCCTCGGCCACCATGCACAGGTCCAAAGAGGCCGCCCCCAGCCTGCGCATGTCCGTGTAGTGGTCCATGGTGTCCAGGAACGAGCCGAACTGCTCGCGGCGAATCACGGGATCGTAGGAGAAACCCGTTCCGTAGAGGGCGCCGGTGCGTTCGGGCACGGGGCCCGTGAGTCTCTTGTCCCTACCTTCGCGACGTACCCACGCGCCCATCCCCCGCACCGCGTAGTAAATGCGCCCCAGGGCCGGCGCGTGCACCACACCCACGAGCCAGTTGCCCTGGTCATCACACGCGGCCACCGAGGTGGCGTAGTAAACGATGTCCCTGATGAAGTTCGTGGTGCCGTCCAACGGGTCCACCGACCAGCGCACCCGGGAGCGGTTCTCCGGGACGAACGTGCCGGATTCCTCACCCGTAATGGCGTCCGAGGGCCGCTCCGAGCGCAAGACGTCCGCGACGGCGTTTTCCGCCGCCACGTCGAAAGCCGTGACCCAGTCCCCCGCGGAGCTCTTGTTCACGGCGTCGAACTCGGACTCGTCCCGCTTGTCCAGAACTGCGGCGCCCGCGGCGGCCGCGTGGAATGCCGTCTCCAGAAGCTCTTCGAGTTCGGCGGTGTCCGGGCCCAGGCCCTCCAGTACGCGATCCATGTGCTTAGTTCTCCTGCGGTTCTGTGGATGACTTTTCGGTGTCGGTGTCTGCACCGGTACTCGGCTCGTCCGCGGTGGGCGGCCCCTCTGCCAAGAGCCGCTCGAATCCGGCCTCGTCGAGGACGACAACACCCAGGGACTGGGCCTTGTCCAATTTGGAACCGGCGTTCTCGCCGGCCACGAGGAAATCGGTGTTCTTGGACACCGACCCCGAGGCCTTACCCCCGCGCACCAGGATCGCCTCCTTGGCGGAGTCGCGACTGTAGTTCTCCAGGGATCCGGTGACCACCACGGTCACGCCCTCGAGGGTGCGCGGTGTGGAACGGTCGATCTCGTCCTCCATGCGCACTCCGGCCTGAGCCCAGGTGTCGACCACGTTGCGCCGCCAGGACTCGCCGAAGAACTCCTTGACCGCCCGGGCAATGACCGGGCCCACTCCGTCGGTGCCCGCAAGGGTCTCCTCATCGGCGTCCAGAATGGCCTGCATGGAGCCGAAGGCCGTGGCCAGTGAGCGGGCGGCGGTCGGGCCCACATGACGGATCGACAGCGCCACCAGCACGCGCCAGAGTTCCCTGGACTTGGCCTTCTCCAGTTCCTCGAACATTTGCTGGGTTGTCTTGGAGGGCACACTCGGCTTTGCCTTGGTGGGTTTGGTCCAGAAGTAGGGCACCAATTCCGGCGTGACCTTCTGGGTCTTCTCCCCCGACTCCTTGTCCGTGACCGTACGCTTGGACTCGCGCCAGATGCGGACATGTTCGAGATCCGCCGCGGTGAGATCGAACAACCGTGCTTCGTTCCGCAGGGGAGGTTCGGAGAACTCCGTGCCACCGGGGGCGTCCTGGGGCACGGGCTGGGTAAGGGCCTTGGCGGCTTCATAACCCAGCGCCTCGATGTCGAAAGCGCCCCGACCGGCCGCGTGGGCGATCCGCTCCATCAGCTGAGCGGGGCAGCTTTCCGCGTTGGGGCAGCGGATGTCCACGTCCCCTTCCTTGGCCGGGCGGAGCTCGGTACCGCAATTGGGGCAGTGCGTGGGCATCACGAATGCGCGTTCGGAGCCATCACGCAGCGCGGCCACGGGGCCCACGATCTCGGGGATCACGTCACCGGCCTTGCGGAGCACCACGGTGTCCCCGATGAGCACGCCCTTGGCCTTGACCACGTCCTGATTGTGCAGGGTGGCCATCTCCACCGTGGAACCGGCCACTTTCACGGGCTCCATCAGTCCGTACGGCGTCACACGGCCGGTGCGCCCCACGTTCACCCGGATGTCCAGGAGCTTGGTGTTGACCTCTTCCGGCGGGTATTTGTAGGCCACGGCCCAACGCGGCACGCGCGAGGTGTAGCCCAGCCGGAACTGTGTGCGGCGGTCGTTGACCTTAATGACAATGCCGTCGATTTCATGCAGCAGGTCGTGGCGTTTGTTGCCGAACTCCTCGATGAATTCCAGTACCTGCTCGACACTGTCCAGAACCTTGGAGTACGGGCTCACCGGAAGACCCCAGGAGGCAAGCACGTCGTAGGCCCCGGATTGGTTCTGCAGGTCGAAACCCTTTGCCGCACCGATCCCGTGGACGAACATCGACAACGGGCGCCGGGCAGTGACCTGAGGATCTTTTTGTCTCAGGGACCCCGCCGCGGCGTTGCGGGGATTGGCGAAGGGCGCCCGGCCCTCCTCCACGATTTGCTCGTTGAGCGCGCGGAAGTCCTTGGAGGAAATGAACACTTCACCGCGTATCTCGACCTCTTGGGGGAGGTTCTCCCCGGTGAGCTTCTGCGGGATGTCCTTGATGGTCGCCACGTTGTGGGTGATGTCTTCACCCGTGGTGCCGTCGCCGCGAGTGGCCGCGCGCACCAGATCACCGTTGCGGTACAGCAGGTTCACGGCCAGCCCGTCGATCTTGACCTCGGAAAGCCACTCAACCCCGGGCGCGCCGGGAAGTCCGGCGACCTGGGCCTCGGCGCGAGTGAGCCACGCGGTCAGTTCATCGGTCGAGAAAACGTCCTCGAGCGAATACATTTTCTCGAGGTGCTTGACCGGCGCAAAGGCCGCGGAGACCTCGCCACCCACTTCCTGCGTGGGCGAATCATTGGCCACGAGGTGCGGGTTCAGGGCCTCGAACTCCTCGAGCTTGCGGTACAGCTCGTCGTACTCGGCGTCCGACATCGCGGGCTGGTCATGGACGTAGTAGGCGGTACGCGCCTCACGCACGCGATCCGACAGGTGCGCGTACTCATCGCGCAGTGCCTCGCTGGGCTCATCCGGATTCAGGTCCTGCCCGGAGGCATCCGTGGCCTGCTGGGTTTTCGTCACCTTGTTCTCGCTCACCCCACCATTGTGTCCCACGGCTCGGACATGCTGCAGTGGTCATCGGCCGGCCCACAGCGAAAAGGACGGTGCAACCGAGACCATTTGCATCTCGGTCGCACCGTCCTTCACACGCGTCGGATCAAACCGTCCTCATGTGCCGTTACAACGGCTTGACCACCAGTTCCAAGTGCGGCTTGTTCCGCTTGGGGTTCCAGGCGATCACGCGGGAGCCGTTCCAGTGTTCGCGGCGCCCGTCGTCGTGAACGGACACGGCCACGGTTGCGGGCAGCAACACGGGTGCTGCGAACTCGACCGACCAAGAGAACGGCACCTCGGAAGGCACCCCGGTGGCCGCGAGCGCGCGGGAGGCGGTGTACATCCCGTGCGCGATTGCACCCTTCATGCCCAACGCCTTGGCCGAC
>NZ_JAUNPE010000193.1 GCF_030536815.1 Kocuria sp. | reverse complement strand
TATCCAGCAAGATCAGATGCAACGGGCACCTAGGAGTTATGGCGGAAAACCACCGTTTTCACACATAGGAGACCTAGGAATGAGCAAGTCCGACTTCCCGCCTCAGCTACGCGGCGGCAACTCACCCGCAGCCACCCTGGCCGCGCCCACAACCCTTGGCCGCGTTGTCCGTCTCCTGGCGTTCCTGCTCATGTTCGGTGCTGGGGCGTACGTGCTGGGATACGAGGTCACCGGAGAGTGGTCCCGGCAGTGGGACTACGCCGATCTTTTCCACGACCCTTACGGCCCACGCGGGCCACTGCCGTCAGGGGTAAACGCGATCCACAATGTGGCTACCGGAGCCGCGGGCGTCGTGGGCGTGCTCGCTGGCCTAAGTGGCGCCCTCTACCAGCTCGCTGCCCTGATACGCCGATAGTTGAGCAGAACACCGAGACATAACCCCGGCGAGAAAGGACCTCGCATGAAGCGTTGGCGGCAGACAATCGACACCTACTCCGAGAGGATCGGCTTATTCCTGGTATGGGCCAGCACGTTGTGTTGGGTGATCCTCACCCCCGGTGGTGGCTTCTGGTATGTCCTCACCGGGGGAGCCGAGGCAGACCCGCAAGCAATTCACCCCGCCGTCCGAGGCCCTGTCGTCGCCGCGTCCCTGTTCTTTTTCGCGGTCGCCGCCGTGAGCTTCTGCATCCCTGACCCCACCCGCAGGGCCACAGCCTTACAGCGGCTTATGTTCTGGCTCGCAGCAGCGGGACTGGCGTTCTTGACGGTCTCCTGGGTCAGCAACGGACCCGCCGAACAGATGTGGCAGGTAGTCGTCTTCTGGATCATCGGCGGAGCAATGGGTCTACTTCTTGAACCCGCCAAGGCGTTTCTCCACCATGACCCTATCCAGACCGGGGACGAGAAAAAATGACTCTGACGCACGCTCAGTGGCTTTATGGGGACATTCTCGATCTCTCCGCCGAACGCGGTATCTCTTACACTGCCGAGACTGGACGGACCCGACCCGCGGACGCTAAACAGCCATGACACACAGCGACTACTACGCCCGCTTAGCTGCCATCGCCATGATGAATCACGGCCTAAACAGAGACAATCACGCAGCATTAGCGCAATGGGCCGAGTATGCGGCCACGCACCGCTACACCGAGCGTGGGGTATTGGTCAGCGGAGACGGTCGTCTCCACGCTGAGACAATCCACCCACCCATAGATTTGAGCGAACCTGCCTCATGGCGAAACGTCCGCCCACCGTGGCAGATCAACCCGCGCACCTGGCGCGGGCCGGGAAACCCACCGAGTCCACACAACGCGATAGGTGATGCCCTGGACGTGATCGAAGCCGCCACGGGTCTACCCGCAGCGCACATCGTCTACCGCGAGGTCTGCACGGGCTGGGCCGGGCAGACCGACGCATAACTTCTTCCAGCGATCCAGCTACCCACCGCCCAGATATGCCCCACAAAGACCAGTCAGAACCGCGCCACCCCCAAGCCGCGCGAACGCTGTGCAACATCGACCGTTCATGCACACAGGTTACTGTAACCGTTTATTGTGCTACACTTTATATATGGGCATCGAGTTCAAGGACAGCGCAGACCGCCATGGCATCCCCCGCGAAGAAACCCTCTACGCGATGACGCACGCGGAAGCCGCAACCAAGGTTCCCGGCCACCCAGGGGAGACCACCACGGTCTACGTCGGCCACCCACACGGACAGACGGACCGCTACCTGGAAGTGATCGCCGCGCTCCGACCCCCGCGCACTGTGGTGATCTTCCACTCAATGCCCTTGACTGACCTGTACCGCCACCTGCTCCACGAGAGGAAGTAACCGAGATGGAACGCGATTACGAGGCCCTAGCCGCTGCGGCCGAGCGCGGAGAACTGACCCCGGACCCGTCTAGCATCCGCCGAGGCCCCGACGTCGCCGCCGAGGCCCGCCGGATGCTGATGGAGGCCAGCGGAGCAACCGACATGGAAGAACTAACCCGCCTCGTTATGGGCCGCCCCCCTGTAGGCACCGCTTCCGGCGCATCGCCCATAGTGCGTGCTCGCGTGCCCCAGGCGCTCAAAGACCGCCTGGACGCCCTCGCCCAGCGCGAGCACCGCAAGGAATCCGACATCGTGCGCGAAGCCCTGGCCGCGTACGTTCAAATCCAGGGAGCTTGAGACGGCACATACTGACGACCAGGAGACAAGCCATGAGAATCGGTTACGCCCGAGTGAGCACGCGGGAGCAGGAGGCGAGTTTGGATTCCCAGCGGGACGCGTTAACCGCTGCTGAGTGTGAACGTGTTTTCGAGGACGTCATCAGCGGAGCGAAGTCGAAGCGTCCAGGACTGGACGCAGCCCTGGACTACATGCGCGGTAAGGACGTGCTTGTAGTGACCCGCCTGGACCGGCTAGGCCGCTCCACTCTGGACACCATCAAAACCGTGGACGGGCTGACCGAGCGCAGCATCCGCGTGGAAATCCTCGGATTAGGCATTGATTCCGGTACAGCCGAGGGACGCCTCATGATCCGCATCATGTCCGCCCTGGCTGAGCAAGAACTTGAGTTGATCCGCGAACGTACCCGCGCCGGACTAGAACACGCCCGCAGCAACAACCGGCGCGGGGGACGGAAGCCCGCACTCGATGCCAAGGCCCGCGATGCGGCCTTATCAGCCCTTGCTGGTGGAATGAGCGAGAAAGCCGTGGCCGACTTCCACGGCGTAAGTCGATCCACGATCAGGCGACTGAAAAAACTCAGCCTCGACACCCCCACCGAAAAAATTGGTTAACGGCACCCCTATGCAATACTTGCTGTTATGTCAGCCATACAGAGACGCCAGACCAAAGAACGGGGCAAGCTCACGCCCACTTCTTTGCGCCTGTCTTCGGAGTTGCACAGGGCAGCGGATGAGAAGGCACGCAGTCTTGGCGTGACGAAAGCGGCTTACATCGTGAGCGTTCTTGCTCGTGACTTGGAAATTCAGGGATACGAGTTGCCCCCCAAAGAGTGAAGGTGGCTCCCCGGCAAGGGAGCCACCTTCCAAGACAGTGAACGTCGCTCAGTTTGTCGACAGACGACGTTCTGAACCAGGAGATTCGTTGAAGGACCAACTACAACGGAACGGTTCGCTATGTCCATAGTAGCAGCCGCATTTGTAGAGAAAAGCCCTGCCCGGACATTACCTATGGGTATGGCCCTGCCGGTGCAGAGAGCACGGCGGAGCACACGCCGCCGCCGTAAGTGTTTTCCCGTATCTGAGGTGCACACCCCCAACCAGCGCACCGGCGCTTCTCTAGCCCCTGAACCGGCCGAGGGTGTCGAGGCCGGCATTGCGTGCTGGTGGTCCCGCCCTCAGTGGATCCAGGACGTGGCCGCTGACCTGGGCACCGAGACCGGCCGGGAGGCCCTTCGCCGCCGCCATACTTCCCCCGAGGCTGTTAACGCTGTGGCGGCCGCAGACGCGGCCGCCGCTGACACCACCACCGGGCGCAACGTCCGTACCGCACACGCGAGCGTGGCCAAGGCCACCGGGCGCAGCGTGGACACCGTGCGCCGTGCGCGACGAGTGTTGCGTGATCTGGGCTGGTCGGTGGAAGTTGTACGCGGCCGGTACATGACTCTCGCTGAACGCATCAGCGCGAGTC
>NZ_JAUNPE010000192.1:1184-3656 GCF_030536815.1 Kocuria sp. | reverse complement strand
TCCGTGGAGTTCACGGTGTACACGCCGATGCCCATGCCCGCGGCCTTGACCCGTGCCACGCCGGCGGCGTCCAAGGTCCGGTAGCTCGTGCCGAAGTGGTCGGCGTACGTGGCGATCTGCGCCAGGGTTGCGGAGTCGGGCACGGTGCCGATGAGCTGCTGGAGGGGAACATTCGGGGCCAGAGTGGCGAACCGCTGGTTGGACACGGCATCGAAGCCCAAGACCTCGATCTGGTTGTTCCGCAGCAGACGGTTCCAGGCGCGGTTGCTCTCCAGCGCGTCCGCGACCACCTTCTCAACGCCGGGGGAGTTGACCGGCGACTTGATCTCGATGAACACGCCGATCTTGTTGTTGGCGATCTTGGCGGCATCGTTGAAATGGGGAATCTTCTCGCCCACGAACTTGTCCGAGAAGTACGAACCCGCATCAAGCTGTTGCAGCTCGGCCCAGGTGAACGAGGTGATCGGGTCGTTCTCGCGGCCCGGGAACACGTCTTCCACATTGGTGGTGCGCGCGGGGGTGTCATCGTGGAAGAGGAAGGGCACGCCGTCCGCGGAGAGCTGCACATCGATCTCGAAGTAATCCGCGTGCGAGGATCGCGCGTCCTTGAACGCGGAAACCGTGTTCTCCGGTGCGGTACCTGCCGCACCTCGGTGACCGATCAGCAGAGGCTCGTTCGCCGACGACGCCGCCCGCGTCTCGTTCTTGGCGGCTGCTTCCGCCGTGGCGGGGTGGGTGTCGGGCTGCGCGTAAGCGGGAGCGGTGAATGGTGCGAGGACCGCGGCGGACAGCGCCGCGGCCGCGGTGGCCTGGGAGATGCGGACGAAGGTGCGGTTGCTTCGAGTGTTCACGGTGAACCTTTCGTTCAAGAACTCCGGGCAAGTCGAGACCAAATTGGCGGTGTGTTCCCCCAGGTCCCGAGGATGTCAGCAGGACCAACGGTGCTTGAGGAAACTGACGGCCAAGAAGCCGCGGGGTGGCCGGAACGTGAAGAAATACACCGAGTCAGGACCGCAGGCGCGCGCCCACCATAGTGACGGTGGTGGTCCGTGCGAGTTTTCGGTTTTACTTTGTAGACCGGTCCAGGGCCACGCGCACCAGGGCGGAAGCCAAGCGCGGCAGGTTCTCGGGCGATACGAGACCGGCCAAGGCATCCGGACCGTCCGGCAGGCTCAGTTTCCGCGCGCCGTCCAGGGCCGTCTTGTCGAAGTACGGCGCCATGACCGGCCACACGCCCTGAACCTCGCGGGCAAAAATGGCCGCGCCCGTGGGCCCGATTCCGGGGAACTCTCGGAGCCGTTTCAAAATCTCCTCGGAGTCCTGCGACTCGTCCCGCAACCGCCTCAGGTCCCCGGCGTAGCGATCGAGGAGGAGGGCGGCGCCGTCGCCGAGCATGGTGGAGGTGCGTTCGTCGTATCGGCGGTACCCGCCGCGGCCGAGCGCGTTCACGCGCTGCTGCCACGTGGCGGCACGCATTTTCTCGGGAGTGCTGAATCTGCTGTCCGTCAGCTCACGGGCGGTGGCCACGGCAATCCCCGCGCTGATTCTGGTGGACAGCAGGTTGGCCAGCACCAGTAGCTGGAACAGGGAAGCGGGGGTGTCCTTGAGGCCGATGCCCGCTTCCTGCGCGTACGTGCGACCGCGCTCATCCAGTAAGTCGTCGATGATTTCCCGGTGGCTCATGGGGTTAAACCTTCTTCCCTGGCTGGAGCACAAGAATATCCACAGGTGGACGCGTAGGGTCAGCACCATGATGAAACGTGTTTCGCTCAGGGGGATGTTGCTGAGGCATACGCCGCTCATCGTGGTGGAGGCAGTGTTCGTGATGTCGTTCCTCGGAGACATGTCCCGGGGAGATGCTGAGAACGCCTTCCTGGCCATGGGCTTGTTTCAGGTATCGCTCACACCCCTGGTCGTTGAAGCCATTGGGCGGATACGTATTCCCCTGCACTTGCAGCTGCTTTACGCCATCCTGCTGTTCACCGGCGGATACATGGGGAGTTATCAGCGCTTCTACGACGTGTGGGAACCGTGGGACACCGTCGTCCACTTCTATTCGGGCGTCATGATCGCCCTCTGGGCGGACTACATCCTGCGCTCCGTCATGCGGAAGCATGGTTTTGTCATGCCCCGCTGGCTGCACGCGACGGTGATTACGTCGTTCAGTGCCTTGGTCGCCATGCTGTGGGAAATCGGGGAGTTCGCGGCGGATCAGACGATGGGCTCACGGGCGCAGATCGACAATTACGACACCATGGTCGACATGATCACCGGGACCCTGTCCGCTCTGATCGTGGCCGTCATCCTGGCGTGGAGGGCTCCCCGGCGGCGGCCCGCTGAGGGAGAATTGACACATAATTCAACCCCTTAGGGACAGTCATGGACCCGATCACACAAGCCCTTTCCCGGATCAACCGAACCGACTTCCTACCCGTGGAAACTCGCGAGTTCGCAGCCGTGGACGCTCCGCTG
>NZ_JAUNPE010000192.1:0-1084 GCF_030536815.1 Kocuria sp. | reverse complement strand
CAAGCCACCGACGGTGAACTCGGAGCCCCGAGGGACGCACCTTTTGATCGCATCCTCGTCTCGGCCATGGCCGAGGCCCTCCCCGAACAGCTTGTGGAGCAACTGGGGGAGGGCGGCATCATGGTCATTCCGGTGGCCGGCGACATGCTACGTGTGCGCCGAGGCCGCCGGGGCCTGAAGATCACCCGCCACGGGCACTTCAGATTCGTACCGCTCCGCGAGGACTAGACCCCGCCGGCGAACGGTGGCAGGGAATCGCCTACTCGATCACGCCGCACGCCAGACGGCTTCCCGCGTCACCGGTGGACTGAGTGTCCTCATCGGGACCCGTCGCGGCATACCGCTCAGGGATGTTGGCGTAGTTGTCCGGGCCGGAGTGAATCATGAGCGCGGAACCGTTGTCGTCCATCAGGTTCTCGGTGGTGAGCCGATCCGTCTGGAACGTCTGCTTGGCTTCCCCGGACTCCATGACCAACAAGGCGGGCAGGTCACCGGCGTGCTCGGGGTGCCGGGCGTCATCTCCACCCAAGTGACCGCCCGCGGACAGGAAGGCCCCGGTTTCGGACGGGTCATCGGGAGCGGAACTCTCCGCCTCGCACACACCGTTCGCGTGCACGTGGAAACCGTAATACCCGGGTTCCAAGCCGGACAGCTCCGCGGACACGACCATGGCCTGGTCATCGTCCTCCGCTGGGGAGAACTCGACGGTGCCGAGGTCTTCGCCCTCGGCATTTTGAACAGTCGCGGTGGCCACGGGTTCGGACGACGCCGACGACGCCGCCGCACTCGTTTCCTGCGCGCCAGTTTCCTCCGCGGCCCCACCGCCCCCGTCACTGCCGCAGGCAGCCAGGGTCAACAACCCGGCGATGCCGAGAAAGGCCATGCCCGTGCGGGTTCGAGAGGTTTTTTTCATGGAGGTGGCGGCCGGGTCGGTGGTATTGGCCGGGGAAGTCAGGTCACGCTCGTTCATGGCATCTCCTCATCGTGGGTCCGCTGGGCCGGCGCGTCCGAGAGATGATGCCGACCGTTCTACGGTGTGGCATTTCCACGGTACACATGACGTGGGTCACATGGGAATGAACCG
>NZ_JAUNPE010000032.1:6307-21186 GCF_030536815.1 Kocuria sp. | reverse complement strand
GCCTGCGTGTACAGCGGCTTGGGAACCGGAACCGGCTTCCAGGTGGTCTTGCCCTCGAACGTGGGGGCGGTGGAACGGGCGACCTTGAGCGCTTCGGCGCGCAGCTCGTCCACCGTATAGGCGGGCTCGTGGGCCTTGTCGACCGCCTCGTACTGCGGCTGTTCCACGGATTCGGGCAGATCGAGTGCGGCCTTGGCGCGGCGTTCGCGGACCTGCTCGTCCTGGCGGTTCTCGTCCTCATTGTCGAAAAGCTTCTGCTCGGGCTGCTCCACCGGCGCGCTCACGGAGCCGCGGGCGCGGCGCACGTTCTGCTCTTCGACGGCGAGATATCGCAGACCCGCCACGCAGCCGACACCCAACAGCGTGAGAACGGTGGGTACGGCCCAGGTCACGGCGGTGAAGGGTGCCATGACGCCGGTGATCAATGCGGTGAACAACAGCATGGCGCCGGCCAGAAAGATCAAGGTCCGGTCCCACCGGATGCGCATGCCGGCCATGGGGCGGTGCGCGGCTGCCGCGGTGGACGGTTCCGTTACCGGCGTCTCCATGGTGCTCTCCCGTTCGTAGGTTGACGTCTTGGGTGCAAGACTCACTGCAGTGCGCTGGGGGCCATGGCGGGGCGCATCGAACCGAAGGTCGCGCGCGTCCACTTGAGCCAGCACGGGGGTGTCTTCACGACGCAGGATTCGAGGTGCCAGCCATACCGCGCACAATACGCACACGATGGCCAGAACGGCCGAGCTACTTACCCATGTCAATCCCACGACCCCCACCATAAAGGAGCACGGCACGAATTTTGTGCCACGCAGCACCGTGTTGCTGACGGCGATGTCTTTCGCTGCCTTATGACGCGGTGCTTTCTTCAGGATACCCTTGCCGGGCCCGTCGGGTTCGGCCCGTGCGCACGCTCATGGGTTCATCGGAGCCGGTGAAGCGGTGCACCAGCCCGCGGGGAACTTCGGGTGACGTCAACGCAAAGCTGCGGTGATCACGCCAGTGCCCGGAAATGTGCAGGAAGTCTTTGCGCAATCCTTCGTCCCGAAATCCGAGTTTCTCCACAACCCGCAATGATTTGACATTCTCCGGCCGAATATTGATTTCCATCCGGTGCAGATTCAAATGCTGGAAGCAATAATCCGTGGCCATCGCAACCGCCATGGGCGCTATCCCCCGGCCCGCCTGGGCAGCGTCCACCCAGTACCCCAGACTCGCGGACCGGAATGACCCCCCGATGATGCTGGAAACGCTCAGCTGCCCCACCAACTCGTGACGGCACGTGTCCGGGTTCAGCTCCGTGATCAACCAGGGCAGGCACGTGCCCTGTTTCGCCTGGGCGCGCATGAGCCGCACGAACTGACGGTAGGTGGGTGGATCTCCCCCCGGCAACGGGTTGCTGGCTTCCCATGGTTCCAACCACTCGCGGTTCCGATAGCGGACGGAGTCCCATTCAGCGCGGTCACGCATGGACAATGGGCGCAGCGTGAGCTGCGCCCATTGCACGCTTACCGGCCACACCACGTCAGTGCTCACGGTTGCTCGGATGTCAGTCCTGCAGATCCTTGGCGAATTCTTTGACCCATTCGCGCAGGTCCGGGCCCAGATCGCTGCGCTCACACGCCAGCACGATGTTGGCCTTGAGGTAGGACAATTTGTCGCCGGTATCAAAGCGGCGGCCCTTGAAGACCACGCCGTACATGCCGTGCGCCTGATCGCCCTCGTCGGAGATCGTCTGCATGGCGTCGGTCAGTTGGATTTCACCGCCGCGACCCGGGGCGGTGTTCTCCAGGATCTCGAAGATCTCGGGATGCAGCACGTAGCGGCCGATGATGGCCAGGTTGGACGGAGCCTCCTCCGGGGAGGGCTTTTCCACCAGGCCGTTGACCTGGACGTACTCTTCACCGTCCACCGCGGTGATGTCCGCGCATCCGTAGGCGCTGATCTGATCCTTCGGCACTTCCATGAGGGCCACGACCGACCCGCCGGTGACTTGCTGGACGTCAATCATGCGCTCCAGCAGATCTTCGCTCTCGTCAATGAGATCGTCACCGAGCAGCACGGCGAAGGGGTCATCGCCCACGTGGGTTTTGGCACGCAGCACCGCATGACCCAGGCCCTTGGGGTCCTGCTGGCGGAGATAGTGGATTTCGCCGAGGTCGGAGGCGTGCTCTACTTCTTTGAGCAGCTTGTCCTTCCCGGATTCGTTGAGGGACGCCTCGAGCGCGGGTACGCGGTCGAAGTGATCCTCCAGGGCGCGCTTGGAACGTCCCGTGATCATCAGGACATCGTCCAAGCCGGCATCGACGGCTTCCTGCACAACGTATTGAATGGCCGGTCGGTCGACCACCGGCAACATTTCCTTGGGCATGGCCTTGGTTGCGGGCAGGAAACGGGTTCCCAGACCCGCCGCGGGAATGACCGCTTTGTGGGCGCGCTTGGTTTGATTAGGGCTCATAGACTCAGGTTAACGGACGATCCTTCCGAGCAACTGATTGAGGCGAAATATGCAGGCTTTGTCATCGTGGCTTCATAAGGGGACAACCGGTTCCCACCTGTTCCCCGCCACCGACTACTGCTCGAACCGACCACGGAGGGGGTTGTGATGGGCTCCGGAGACTTGAACGGGGCCATGAAAACTGACCTGCGCCATCGCATCCTGGCCGAGCGGCGTCGTCGTTCACGCGAGGTGCGCGAGGCGGCGTCGCACGCGTTGGCCGAACACCTGATGCGGAAGTTGGCCGTAACGTCCACCGGGGACCTTGCCGCCTTCCTTCCCCTGGATACCGAACCCCCGCTGCTGGCCGCCCTCGAGGCGGCCCACCGTGGCGGCCACCGGGTGTGGGTTCCTGTGGTGAAGTCCGACCGCGCGATGCTGTGGTGCCAATGGCGGCCGGGCATCGCCCTTGCGGCAGGTTCGTTGCCCGGCTTGCGTGAACCGGTGGGGCCACGGCACGACATCGAGGTTTTCGAGACGATCCACCTCATGGTCATCCCGGCCGTTGCGGTGGGCGCCGACGGCGTTCGGCTGGGTTTCGGGGGCGGCTACTACGACCGCTTCTTGGAACGTCTCGCAGCCGCGCAGCCATTACCGGAAATGCTCGCGTGCGTGTTCCACGACGAGATCCTGGATCCGGGCAGCATCCCGCACGAGTCCCACGACGCCGTGATGACCCAGGCACTGACCGAACGCGGCATAGTAGCCCTTGGGGGCATCGAAGATCACACCCCCGCCCCGACCCGGGCGGAGTAGAATTGGCACTCGGTCCACACCAGTGCCAACCCGTAGTGAGGAATTCCGTGCCCGTTTACGCCTACGGCTGCAAAGATTGCGGCCATGCCTTCGACATCCGTCAGTCCTTCTCGGATGACGCCCTGACCGAGTGCCCCGAATGTGGCGGTCAGCTGCGTAAGAAGTTCAACACCGTGGGCGTGGTGTTCAAGGGCTCCGGTTTCTACCGCAACGATTCTCGTTCGGACGCCAAGTCCTCCGCTACGTCCGGATCGGAGTCGTCAGCATCCAGCTCGGTCCCTGCGGAGTCATCCTCATCCGGTTCGACTGAGAAAGCCGTGTCCTCAGCTTCCCCTTCAGCCAAATGACAAGGTGCCTACTACCGCGGAAAGGCGCGTTCTTTCGAGAACCACCAGAGCGCCCCGCCGACCACAAAAAGCGGGAGTCCGACCAGCCACAGGGGCCCAAGAAAGGCTGCCATGAGTGCGGCACCTTCATCGGAGCCACTACCCAGATGCGGTGAAAGCCACCCGTTCCAGGCGATGGCCAGACCCGAAGCCAAGAGCAGCAAACGTTCCAAGGTGCCGCGTCACTAGAAACACCTCGACATGTCATTTGCATCCCACTCCAGGACGAAACGGCACACTTGGGCTAGACGTGTCATGCCTTCAGTACTGTTATTTCTCCCTCCACAGACCCCGCGCTTCGGGTGCTCCGATCCACGATGTCCCCAGCGTGCAGCCTGCCAACAATGGCGATCTGGAATTGCTCGTATTGTTCGGGCATGAGTCCACGAGCCCGCGCCCGCTATCCGCTGAGTCTGCGTTTTCGCACGGCGGTGAACCGCCGCCACCGATTGGTTGCCGCCGCACTGTGTGCCGTGGCGCTCACCCTGCTGATCCTGCGCTTCGCTCCCCCGAGCGCGCAGTCTTCTCCCGTGCTCACCGTCGTGAATCCGATCCCGGCCGGGCAGGCATTAACCAGTTCGGATCTGAACGTTCGGGATGTCCCAACCGATTGGGTTCCGGACGGCGCTCTCACGGATCCCGCGCTCGTGACGGGTCAGCCGGCCACCGTGGCCCTGGTCCCCGGGCAGTTCCTGACGGAATCCGCGGTCCTCGGTCCCGGATTGCTCGAGGGTCAGGCGGACGGAACCACGGCCGCCAGTATTCGCGTGAGTGATCCCGCGGTCCTGCGGCACATCCGTCCCGGGGACAGCGTGGACGTGGTTCACCAGCCGGACAGCGCCGAACACGACACGCTGAAGACCGTGGCCGAATCCGTCACCGTTTTGTGGAGTGCACCCGCGGATGCGGCCCAGGACTCGTCACCGTTGTCGGCCTCGGGAACCGACACCGATCTCGGACTGGTGGTCCTGGCTGCGCCCCGAGACATTGCATCCGGCCTGGCTGCCCTGGATGGTTCCGGACGGACGTCGTTGGTGCTGGTCGCCGATTAGTTCGGGGTCTGCCCAATGAATTGCCGGGCCGGTGCGTTGAGCTCTCAGCCCCAGTGCGGTGGCCGCTGTTCCTTCAACCATTGCTCGTGGTCGCGGTCGGACTGTGCTTCCGTAGCACCGGACTCTGCTCGATCCGGATCACCCGGTCCGGCGGACAGCGCGGGATCATTGACCGCCAGGTTCGGGTCCGGCACACGCCCACCGGTGGCCCGCCGCTGACCCCTGCGCCGCGTGCGCGGTTCCGGGGTCTGCTCGGACGCTGCGTTATGTGCCGTCGGCTCGTTACTCATGGCTGTTCTCAGTGTTTTTCGGCGTCATCCGGGTGTTCAGCCCCAGGTAGCGCTGCACCAGCGAAGCCACGGTCTGCGGGTCCGTGAAGACCTCCACGGACCACAGGCTCACATAATTCCAGCCAGCCCGTTCGAGTTGCTGCGGGATCAGCCGGGAGCGTTCCCGCACGCTCAGTTCTCGGCTGCGGTCCGATCCGTCGGATTCCATGGCCACGGGAATACGAGGAGGCTGGCTGCCCTGGGCCGGTTGCACCACGGCACCGGCGGACAGGGACTCGGCGTCAGCGTAGGCCACCACATCAATGATGTCCGCGTAGCCCGTGTGTACCGTGGCACCGGCCCGGCTCAACCGGTGGGCGAGGTCCGCGACCAGGGCATCCGCGGCGTCGCCGGTGTTCGTGACGGGCGCTTGAGCCTTCTCGGAAACGGTGGACTCGCCGAACAGCAGCTCAAGCATGCGGTACATGTCTCGCGCACCGTACTGAAGGCGGCGTTCCTCGGTGTCCTTGGGGTGGATGGACGTGACGATATGCGTATGCCTGCGCGCCCGGGTCATACCGCGAACAAAGGCCTGCCGGCCGTTCTTCTCGGACAGCGCGCCCAGATTGGCAGTGGAGCGCCCTGAGGTGGTCCGGCCGAAGCCCAGCGAAAAAATCACGGTGTCTCGTTCGATCCCCGCGGCGCGATGGAGTTCGACCACGCGGAACGATTCCCGACCCGGCGCGAAGAAATCCGCCGTCTCACCGTTCTCACGCAGCCGCCGCTGCACGGCCTGGGCCACCCGCGTCGCATGCATCGCGCTGGCCGTCACCACGGCCAGGGACCGCCCGGGGTGGCGCAATGCGTGGGCAAAAACCAGATCCACCGTGCGCGCAACCTCCGCCGACGGCGCCTGCACCCCTTCCGTACCGGCGGTCAGCACACCCACGCCGTCCGCAACGTACTCCGCGGACATTCCCGTGGTCGGGCTGACCAGCTCGGCCGCGTGCGGGAGGCGAGACAGCGCGCCGTCGTAGAACGCGGAGTTCAGGTAGTTGAACAAGCGCGGGTCCATGGCGCGGCGCACCGACGTCAAACCGCGCTGATCAAGCACCCGGCTCAAAGCCTCGAAGGCGGACTCCAGTTCGGCCACCGGTTGCGGGTCGTCGCCGGAATTCTGCTGCGGCGCCACGGTGAAGGGGTGGGGATTACCGGCGTGCGGGTCCCCGAACGCGATCACCTGATCCGCGCGCACCAGGGCGGGCAGAGTAGCCGCCAGCGGCGTGGACTCGGCATCCAGAATAACCACGGTGTCGATGTGCTGATCCTCGGCCAGGGTGGCCGAGAGCACGAGCGGGCTGGCGGTCCACACGGGGACCAGCTGTTTGACGAGCTCTTCCGCCGCGCTCAAGTGCGCCGGGCGTATCCGACCCGAACGCAACATGTCTCGGAGATTGCGGGCGGCCACGGGCCCGCGCCTGATGCTGTGCTTCCAGCGGGTTGCGAGTTCGTGGGTCAACCGGGCGGGTGCAGAGGCAACATGGGCGGAATCCGCTCGCCGAAAGGTGGACTCGGCGCGGCGCAGTTCATGACCGTGGGGCATGGCCACGAAGTCATCGCCGCTGATCATTGCCTCGAGGACGGACTGCCACCAGGCCAGCTCCAACTCACCACACACCTCGTGGGCGGGAACTCGCCGGTCCTGCATGTCCTGCAGGAACTCACCCAACCCGCGCGAACGCAGGTCGTCCAGGAGCATGGTCCGCTCCGGCAGGGTGGCCAGGTGAGCCTCGTCATTGATGAGTTCGTCCAGCGTGGTTTCCAGCTGCTCCACGTCCGCGGATTCCAGTGTGGCCGCGGTGGCCGAGCCCTCCAGGGCAATCGAGAGACCTTCGAGGTCTTCGGTGAACCGACGTTGGATGTCACGGACCTCGCGTGCCCGCTCGGACACCGCCGGTTGCTCCAGGGAGGTGGCCCAGGTGCGCCAGCGGTCCCGTTCGGACTGCACCTTGACCAGCGCGGCGTGCAGGTCCGAGATGTGCACGCCCGGGCGCATGTACTCCTTGGCGGCCTTTCGCAGCCGCGAGCGCTGCAGGCCGGTCATTTCGATCCCGTGATCCCGGCGCCACCCCGCGGAAGCGGTCGCGGCAATCAGGTCGGTCACGGGACGGTCGTAAATGTCCGGGGTGAAATGCTTGAGTGAATCGCCCACCTCGATCACCAGGGACAGCTGTTGGGCCCACTCCTGGATGGTGGCGGCCGGTCGCAGCCCGGAGACGCCCAGCACACTGCGGACCCCGGTCTTCAGGGTGGTCAACTCGAGCAACAGCGATTTGGCCAGCTGATGGGCCTCATGGGCCTCGTCGTCGTTGACGAGCCGGGCGCCATTCCATGGACCCGCCAGGGTCTCGGCGTCAAAGGCACCCAGTCGGGCGGCGCGCTCCAACTGCTTCTCCACCTCGGAGCGGTGGGACACGGCGTCGAGCACCGAGCGGCGGAAGCGCACGGGCGTCTGCGGGCCGGGGTCGCGTGCGGTCAGCTCCGCCAGGGCCTGCATGGCCTGATAGGGCGAGGCCTGCCAGCGCGGACGCACCGCGTGCAGGGATTCCTCGTGGCCGCGCAGTTGATTGCGCGTCAACGTGAGGGCGTCGTGAAGCTGGTCGAGGTCCGGCTCCTCAGCGCTTTCGTTGCGGGCGATGGCGCGCACGAGGCGCTCCGCGACGTCGTCGTCGCTTAGATGCGACCCCAACGGCAGGACCAGAGAATCCAGGCCCAGACGATTCCAGGAGCGAGTGAAAGCGGCAAGTGTGGTGCGGGATTCGCCCAGCACCAGGACACTTTTGTTGCGGTACACGAGCGAACCCACGGTGGCCACCACCGTGTCGATCGCGGGGGTGCCCACGGGCGTGCCCACCACAAAGCTTTCGCCCTGTTCGGCGAGGTCCACGACCTCCTGCTGGCTTTCGTCCAGATCGGCCAGCGCCAGTTCCTGGGCGGGGTCGCGGTGGTCCAAGGGCTCGGCACGGTTCTCGAGCGCGGCAACCACCGGGAGCTTGCCCACCTCGCTGTTCTTCAGGCGCGCAAGATCTCGCACGAATGCGGTACGAGCGGCAACCTTCTCGTCCGCGGGGCGTTCATGCAGGTCCGCGAAGGTGGACACGAGCAACTGATGATCCACGTGCATGCCGGGAACGTGCGCGGCCAGTTGCCTCAGTGTTTCCAACACGGGTGCCGGATCCAGGCGACGGGTCCCGTAGGCCAGCCGGGACATCTCCCCGGTGGCAAGCTCCACGCCGTAATCCTCGCGCAGCCTCCGCACCAGTGCGGGATTCAACCGCGCCGGTGCCACAATCTGGAGCTCGAAGTCCTTACCGTCCTGGCGCAGCTTCACGGTCACCGGCGCCAACAGCACGGGCGCAATGAAACGCCGCTGCCCGTCCACCGCGGGGTTGGTCAACCACGACGCCGTTCCGGCCGCCAAATACGCCGCGTCCAGTCCGTGCATGACCGAGAGTTCGTGGATCTTGGTGCGCAGGGCACGTGCCGAACGCGCCGCGCGTTCGTAGGCGGGGTCCTGATGACGGATCATCGTGGACAGCCTGGTGGGGCGGCCCATCAACAATTGCGCCTGACCCGAGGAATTGGCTTCCGCGAGGTCGATGCACACGTTGTCCACGCGATTGAACTCCAGCAGCGTGTCCGGACCGGTATAGGCATCCATTTGCTGGGTCCATGCACGCAAGGACACCCTGGAATCCGTCCCGGTCCGGGGGGTGTTCTCGGGGCGTTCTGGGGGCGCGTCTGCAGACATGAGTCTCCTACTCACGAGTGCGCCGACCGCTCCGCCCGCTTCGGGGTGGCGCGGCCGACGCACCGGCACTGATGTTCGTTCACAACGAGTGTGGGATTACTCCCACTCGATGGTTCCCGGCGGCTTGGACGTGACGTCCAGGACCACTCGGTTGATTTCTTCGACCTCATTGGTGATGCGGTTGGAAATCTTGGCCAACAATTCCGAGGGCAGGCGTGACCAGTCCGCGGTCATGGCGTCCTCGCTGCTGACGGGGCGCAACACAATGGGGTGACCGTAGGTGCGGCCGTCACCCTGCACGCCCACGGACCGGACGTCCGCGAGCAGCACCACGGGCATCTGCCACACGTCGTCGTCCAGGCCTGCGCGGGTGAGTTCCTCGCGAGCAATCGCGTCCGCGCGGCGCAGGATGTCCAGGCGCTCCTCGGTGACCTCACCGATGATGCGGATTCCCAGGCCGGGTCCGGGGAACGGCTGCCGTCCCACGATGTTCTCCGGCAGGCCCAGCTCGCGGCCCACCGCACGAACCTCGTCCTTGAACAGGCCGCGCAACGGTTCGACCAGGTCGAATTGCAGGTCCTCCGGCAACCCACCCACGTTGTGGTGGCTCTTGATGTTGGCCGCGCCCTCACCGCCGCCCGATTCCACGACGTCCGGGTAGAGGGTGCCCTGCACCAAGAAGCCCACGGGCTTACCGTCAGCGGCCTCGGCGCGCAGGACCTGTTCCTCCGCGGCCTCGAACGCGCGGATGAACTCGCGACCAATGATCTTGCGCTTGGTTTCCGGGTCGCTCACGCCCTTGAGCGCGGACAGGAAACGCTCCGACTCGCGGGCCACGTGCAGTTTCACACCGGTGGCGGCCACGAAATCCTTCTCGACCTGTTCGACCTCGTCCTGACGCATGAGGCCGTGGTCGACCAGCACACAGGTCAGACGATCGCCGATGGCGCGCTGCACCAGGGCGGCGGCCACGGCGGAGTCCACGCCTCCGGAGAGGCCGCACAACGCCTTGCCGTCCCCCACCTGGGCGCGGATCAATTCGATCTGCTCCTCGATGATGTTCCCGGTGGACCACGAAGGAGCGATCTGGGCGCCGTTGAACAGGAAATTCTCGAGTACCTGCTGCCCGTACGCGGAGTGGTTGACCTCGGGGTGCCATTGCACACCGTAGAGCTTGCGTTCGGGGTTCTCGAAGGCGGCCACGGGGGCGCCGTCGCTGGAGGCCAGGGTGGTGAAGCCCTCGGGTGCGCCGGTCACGGAGTCACCGTGGCTCATCCACACGGTCTGCACCTCCGGGGAGCCCTCCAACAGGGTTCCCGTCATGTCCTGGGACGCGGTGGCCATGGTGGCACCGTATTCACGGGCACCCGTGCGCTCCACCGAGCCGCCCAGGGCGCTGGCCATGACCTGGTAGCCGTAGCAGATACCCAGCACGGGCACGCCGGCCTCGAACAACTCGGCATCACGCTGCGGGGCGCCGGGGGCGTACACGGACGATGGTCCGCCCGACAGAATGATGGCGGCGGGGTTGCGCTGCAGGATTTTTTCCGTGGACCAGGTGTGCGGAACGATTTCCGAGTAGACGTTCGCTTCGCGGACCCTGCGGGCGATCAGCTGCGCGTACTGCGCTCCGTAATCGACCACAAGAACCGGGCGGTCCTCGAGTTCGGTGAGGTTGTCAGGGGTTTCAGTCACGGCCCCAAGTCTAGAACACCCGGGACCGCTTTATCCCACGCTCAGTATCGCTTGGCGGCCTTGGGGTTCGCGGCCAGCTCCACCTCGGTGGAACGGTGGATCTTGCGCTCCACAATGAAGGACAGGAACGGCACCACACCGCCCAGCGCCATGACGATCAGCTGCGGGAACGGCCACCGCATGAGCGACCAGATCCGGAAACAGGCGGCCAAGTACACCACGTAGAACCAGCCGTGAATGATGAGGATCCAGGTGGAGATGTTCACTCCCCCGGCCAGGTTCTCCAACTCCAGGTTCTGCCAGCCCAGGGCCACAGGTTCCCCGGTGATTTTGTCGGTGCCCCCGGCAATCAAGTCGTAACCGAGACCGTAGCGGGTGATCATCTCGGCCACGAGCAACAACAGGAACGTGCCGGAGACCCACGCGCAGATCTTGTAGAACGTCAGGGCGCCCCGAATCTGGGCTTCGGTTCCACCGAAGCGACGCCGCGGCTGCAGCGCCGCAGCCCGGGCCTTTACATTGTCGGGGACCGTGGCGCGCTCCGGGGTGGCGTCCGCGGGAGTGCTCACGCGCACGCCGTCCGTGCGACGAACCGGCTTGGGGTTGTGCTGGGGATCAGGGGTGGGTTCGCTCATGGGAGGCTCCGTGCTCGGGGTGGGTTCGGTTCTCGGCCGCCGGCACCGCATCGGACGTGGTGCGCGCTGCCGGTTGGTCGTCAAAGTAGTAGTAGCACTGGTCGCGCTCATCCCAGTAGTAGAAGGACTGTTCTTCCTCGTCCCAGAAGTAGTCGCCCTCCAGGTAGAAGTACTTCTGGGGGTCCTGTCGGCGCAGGTACTCGTCGCGGACGAACCGCCACCACAGGAACACGGCGAAGCCCGCGAACACGATCCATTCGAGCGCGTAGAACAGGTTGAGCATGTTCAAGGAGGTGTCCGTGGGTTGCTGATCGATGTCCAGATCGAACAGCTCGTCGCTCAGCACGGAGGCTTCTGGGGCCAGGGTTCCCTGTTGGGTGACCGGCATTTCGTCAGCCGCGGGGACCTCGGCGGCCGCCGCGACGTAGCCGGAGTACAGCGGCGCGTCCCACACGTTGGTCAGTTGCGCCGGCGACAGGGAGGGTAGCTGCCCCTCCGGGAGGTCCTCATTTATCAGGGGTGACTCGGGCGGCAGGAGACGGCCCGCCACGGTCACGGGTTCCGACGGCGCCGCGGGCACCTGATCGCTCGAGTCGATCCAACCGCGCGCCACGGGCACGGACATCGGGCCGTCAGCGGTGTCCCACAGTCCCGCAGAATCCTGCACCACCAATTCCGAGACCACCCAGTAGCCGTCCACGCCATCGTGCAGTCGACCCGGTATCACCACGGTGGACCCGGGATCGTAGGTTCCGGAGATCTCCACGGTGTGATCGGCAGCGGCGGAGGTGACCACCTCGCCGGGCTTGATCACTTCGGTCAGCGGTTTCACTGTGTCCTTGTCCGGATCGGCCACCACGGCGGCCTGATCCGAACTGCTCAACTGCCACATGCTCAACACCACGAACAGCGCCGCAATGATCAAGCTCACCGTCAGAAAGGCGAGCGACCGGGGGCTGAGAGCGATCTTGAGCACCACATAAGAGTAGTGGGCCGCCCTGTGCGTTTCCCAAATCCCGTCAGGGGATCGGTCCATGCTCAGAGCGGCCCAACACTGGTTGGTGCGTGTGACTAGTCGCGGATCACGACCTCCGCGCGCTGGAACTCCTTGAGGTCCGAGTAACCGGTTGTGGCCATGGCCCGACGCAGCGCCCCAACAATGTTCGAAGACCCATCCACGTGACGCGCCGGACCGTTCAAGACCTCTTCCAGGGACCCCACCGTGCCCACGCGCGTGCGCTCACCGCGCGGCGAATGTTGGTGGTGGGACTCTGCTCCCCACAGCCAACCCTGCCCCGGAGCTTGCTCGGCGCGGGCCAGCACGGTTCCGAGCATCACGGCGTCCGCGCCCATCGCGATCGCCTTAACGATGTCACCCGAGGTCCCCAGGCCGCCGTCGGCGATCACGTGGACGTAACGGCCACCGGACTCGTCCAGGTAGTCGCGCCGCGCCGCGGCGACGTCGGAAATGGCCGTGGCCATCGCGGCGTGGATGCCCAGGATGGACTCGGTGCGCAGCGACGCGCCCCCGCCGAAGCCCACGAGGACACCTGCGGCACCGGTGCGCATGAGGTGCAGTGCGGGGGTGTAACCCGCTGCGCCGCCCACGATCACCGGCACGTCCAGGTCGTAAATGAATTTCTTCAGGTCCAGGGGCTCCTGGTTCTGCGAGACATGCTCGGCGGATACCGTGGTGCCCCGGATGACGAACAGGTCGACACCCGCTTCCAGCACGGTCTTGTAGTGCTCCACCACGCGCTGAGGTGACAGCGAACCCGACACGATCACGCCGGCATCTCGGATCTCCGCCAAACGAGTCTTGATCAGCTCGGGCTGAATGGGCGCGCTGTAGAGCTCCTGCATGCGGCGCGTGGCCTCGGGGACGTTCTCCACCGAGAGGTCCGCGATCTCATCGAGTACCGGTTGCGGGTCCTCGTAACGGGTCCACAGGCCTTCGAGGTCCAACACGCCCAGACCGCCGGACCGGCCCAGGGCAATGGCCGTTTCCGGTGACATCACCGAATCCATGGGGGCGCCCACCACGGGAATGTCGAACTTGTAGGCGTCGATCTGCCAGTGGGTGCTCACGTCCTGCGGATCGCGGGTACGCCGGGACGGGACGAGTGCAATCTCGTCGAGGTTGAACGTGCGGCGGGCCCGCTTGGATCGGCCCAGCTCAATGTCGTAGCTCACGGATAGTCCTTTCCCCGCACATCACGCGCGAGTAGCGGGAGGGGCGAATCAGCGCTTGTAGTTGGGCGATTCCACGGTCATGGTGATGTCGTGCGGGTGCGATTCCTTGAGGCCCGCCGGGGTGATTCGCACGAACCGCCCCTTCATCTTCAGCTCCGCCACATCGTGGGCTCCCACGTAGAACATGGTCTGGCGCAGGCCACCGTCCAGTTGATGCAGCACGGAAGCCAGCGGGCCGCGGTAGGGCACCTGACCCTCGATGCCCTCGGGGATCAGCTTCTCGTCGTCGGAGACGTCCGCCTGGAAGTAACGGTCCTTGGAGTAGGAGGTCTTCTTACCGCGGGACTGCATGGCACCCAGGGAACCCATGCCGCGGTAGGCCTTGAACTGCTTGCCCCCCACGAACACGAGTTCTCCCGGGGACTCGTCGCAACCGGCCAACAACGACCCGAGCATCACGGAATCCGCACCGGCAACCATGGCCTTGCCGATGTCACCGGAGAACTGCAAACCACCGTCCGCAATCATCGGGACCCCGGCGGGGATCGTGGCCTTGGCGGCCTCATTGATCGCGGTGATCTGGGGCACACCCACACCGGCAATCACGCGGGTGGTGCAGATGGAACCCGGCCCCACACCCACCTTCACGGCGTCCGCCCCGGCATCCACGATGGCTTGGGCGCCCGCACGAGTGGCGGCCTGTCCTCCGATGATGTCCACGTGGGATGCGGCGGACTCATGCTTGAGTCGCGAAATCATGTCCAGCACACCCTGCGAGTGACCGTTGGCGGTGTCGATGAACAGCGCATCCACCCCGGCCTCGACCAGGGTCATGGCACGTTCGAAGCCGTCACCGAAGAAGCCGACGGCGGCGCCCACACGGAGCCGACCCTCATCGTCCTTGGTGGCCAGCGGGTACTGCTCGGCCTTGGTGAAGTCCTTGACGGTGATCAGGCCGGTGAGGCGTTCCTGTTCGTCCACCAGGGGCAGCTTCTCGATTTTATGCGTGGCCAGCAGCTTGTGAGCTTCGTCCTTGCTCATGCCCACGTTGCCGGTCACGAGCGGCATGGGGGTCATGACATCGCGCACCAGCCGGGTGTGGAAATCGGATTCCGGCAGGTAGCGGGTGTCACGATTGGTGATGATGCCCAGCAGTTTCTGGTTCTCGTCCACCACGGGCAGGCCGGAGACCTTGTAGTAGCCACACAGGTGGTCCAACTCGGCGAGGGTCGCGTCCGGGCCCACGGTCACCGGTTTGGTGATCATGCCGGATTCACTGCGCTTCACGCGATCCACATGATCGGCCTGGTCCTGGATGGAGAGATTGCGGTGAATTACACCCATGCCACCCAACCGGGCCATGGAAATGGCCATGGCGGATTCGGTGACGGTATCCATGGCCGCGGACAGTACGGGCGCCTCGATCTCGATCCGGCGTGAGAGCCGGGTCTTGGTCGATGCTTCGGAAGGAATCACATCAGTGTTGCCGGGCAACAACAAAACGTCATCGTAGGTCAGTCCGGTCAAGCCGAACGGGTCATCCATCAGTGCGGTAGGCACGGCATCGGTCACGAAAGCTCCCTTTCACCAA
>NZ_JAUNPE010000032.1:0-6207 GCF_030536815.1 Kocuria sp. | reverse complement strand
GGGTTGTTGCGCGCGGCCTCCGCTTCCAACTGCGCGCTGCGGTGGGCGTCCACGGCGGTCCAGGACAGTACCGCAGTGGAAACCACCGCTAAACACGCGATGATCACGAGTGCCAGTCGGCGCTTGGTCTGCTCGGGCCACGTCCACGCCTTGAGCGGGTTTTCAATGAACGCCGTGAGCACCAGCGCCAGAACAATCGACACCAGCACCAGCGCAACACCCGAACGCGGTCCGGCCCAGGGACGATCCATGATGACCAGGTACGTGACCAGCAGCGGCCAATGCACCAGGTACAACGCGTAGGCGGCGTCGCCCAACTTCACCACGGGCCGCCAGGACAAAAACCGGTCGAACCCCACCCGGGACTCGGTGTTACCGGCCACGATGATTGCGGCCGCGGACAGCAGCGGCCACAGAGCGATCCAGCCCGGAAAAGCACCTTGAACGTCCACCAGGATGCCCACGGACACCATGCTCACAATGCCCACCCACCCCAGGATGATGCGCAGCACCCGCGGCGGATTGAGGTAGGGAATCGCCAAGGCGATCAGAGAACCCAGCGCGAACTCCCACAACCGGGCACGGGTGTCGAAATAGGCGTAAGCCTGTTGAGTCTCGGTGGTGATCACCGAAAAAATCATGGACGCCGCAAAAATCAACCCGAAACACACCGCCAGAATGGGCACCGAACTGATGCGTGTGCGGCGTCGTAGTAGCCACGCGAAACCAAAGATCAACGGCCACAACAAGAAGACTTGGCCCTGAACGGACAGGGACCAGAAATGCTGGAACGGCGAGGCCGTGGAATGATCCGCCGCGTAATAATCCACCGACGACGCCGCAAGAGCCCAGTTCTCCACGTAGAAAACGGACGCCAGGGCCTCCCAGCGGAACTGCGCGACCGAGGACTCGGGAAACACCGTGAGCAACCCGATCGTCACGAGAATCACCACGGTGGCCAGCGGAAGCAGGCGCTTGAACGTGTGCAACCAGTACCGGCCGATGGCCAGCGGGCGACCGCTTTCGATCTTGCGCACAAAGGACAACGTCATGAAGAACGCGGAGATCAACAAGAAGATGTCCACACCGCCCGACACCCGGCCCAGGAACACGTGGTAAATCACCACCAGCAGGACCGCTACGGCGCGCAAACCCTGCACTTCGGTTCGGAAACCGGAATAGCGCGAGACGACGTCGGGGCGAACGTGGGGCGCGCTCGACCGTGGGGGAAGGGTTTCGGGCATGACTGCCACCTTAACCCCCTCGAGTTGACATGCAGAATCGAGGTCCGTCGTCACCGCCCGTAAGGACAGCTACTGGATCCACGCACTGAAAAACCGGCGGCCCGCCCGTGATGTGGGCGAACCGCCGGTCAGCGTGGATCTCATCGCAGCAGATCAGTGCTGGTGGTGATCCTCAGAGTCGTTCTTCTTCTCGGCCACCAGAGTTTCGGTGGTGAGCACCAGAGCGGCAATGGATGCGGCGTTCTGCAGGGCGGAACGGGTGACCTTGACCGGGTCGATGATGCCGGCCGAGACCAAGTTCTCGTACTCTCCCGTCACGGCGTTGTAGCCGTGGCCCGGCTCGAGGTCCGCCACGCGGGAGGCCACTACGTAGCCGTCCTGTCCGGCGTTCTCTGCGATCCAACGCAAGGGCTGGACCAGGGCGCGACGCACGATACCCACGGCCGTGGCGGCGTCGCCGTCGAGACCGAGTTCGGCGCCGTCGAGCGCCTTGGATGCGTGCACCAGAGCGGAACCGCCGCCGGCCACGATGCCCTCTTCGAGTGCGGCGCGGGTCGAGGAGACGGCGTCTTCGATGCGGTGCTTGCGTTCCTTCTGCTCCACCTCTGTGGCGGCGCCCACCTTGACCACCGAGATGCCGCCGGCCAGACGAGCCAGACGTTCCTGGAGCTTTTCGCGATCCCATTCGGAATCGGTGCGCTCCACCTCTGCCTTGATCTCAGCCACGCGATCGGCGATCTGCTCGGCCGTACCGCCGCCGTCCACCACGGTGGTCAGGCTCTTGGTCACGCTCACGCGACGAGCGGTACCCAGCTGGGTCAGGTCAACACTGTCCAGCGAAATGCCCAGCTCGGCGGTGATCACAGTGCCGTTGGTCAGCACGGCCAGGTCCTGCATGATCGCCTTGCGGCGGTCACCGAAACCGGGAGCCTTCAGGGCGACGACGTCCAGGGTGCCACGCAACTTATTGACCACCAGGGTGGACAGGGCTTCGCCCTCGACGTCCTCTGCAATGATCGTCAGCGGCTTCTTGGCCTGCAGCACCTTCTCCAGAACGGGCATCAGGTCCTGCACGGAGGAGATCTTGCCCTGGTAGAGCAGGATCAGGCTGTCCTCGAGGACGGCTTCCTGACGTTCCTGATCGGTGATGAAGGAGGGCGAGAGGTAGCCCTTGTCGAACTGCATACCTTCGGTGACCTCCAGCTCGACCTCTGTGGAGGAGCCGTCCTCGATGGTGATGACGCCGTCCGTGCCCACGGTCTCGAACGCGCGAGCAATCAGCTCACCGATCTCGGTGGACTGCGCGGAGATCGCGGCCACGTGGGCCACGTCCTGGCCTTCGACCGGGCGGGCGTTGTCCAGCAGTCGCTGGGAGACGGCCTCCACCGCGGCTTCGATTCCACGCTTGATCTCGCTGGGCGCTGCACCGGCGGCCACGTTGCGCAGACCCTCCTTGACCAGTGCCTGAGCCAGCACGGTCGCGGTGGTGGTGCCGTCACCGGCAACATCGTTGGTCTTGGTGGCGACCTCCTTGGCGAGCTGCGCGCCGAGGTTCTCGTACGGGTCGTCCAGCTCTACTTCGCGAGCAATGGTGACGCCGTCGTTGGTGATCGTGGGGGCGCCCCACTTCTTGTCCAGGACAACGTTGCGCCCGCGCGGGCCGAGGGTGACCTTGACAGTGTCGGCTAGCCGGTTGACACCGGCCTCAAGGGCTTTGCGAGCGGCGTCGTTGAACGCCAACTGCTTGGGCATGTGTGCTCCTTATCGGGCGAGAAGACTAAGAATGAAAAACGCGGTACCCGTGCGCCACCCACTCACGAGTAGGCGCAGCGGGCACCGCGCAGAAAGGTTGTGGAAGATTTACTTCTCGATGACAGCCAGCACGTCGCGTGCCGGGAGCACGAGGTACTCTTCGCCGTTGTACTTGACCTCGGTTCCGCCGTACTTGGAGAAGATGACCAGGTCACCTTCCTTGACGTCCACGGGAATGCGGTTGCCCTTGTCGTCGACGCGGCCCGGACCCACAGCCAGGACGGTGCCCTCCTGGGGCTTTTCCTTGGCGGTATCGGGGATGACCAGACCGGAAGCAGTAGTCTGCTCGGCGGCCAGTGGCTGGACCACAATGCGGTCCTCGAGAGGCTTGATGGAGACCGACACGATCTCTCCCTTTCTTTAGGCGTATGAGACGGTGAGCGCCCACGGTGGTTCACGGGGTCCCGTGACCGCGGATGCGCTACGAGCCAGTTGGCGTGCCAACCGTCGTCGCGGTGCCGATTGAGCGCCTGGCCCTTAGCACCCTCACCCGGAGAGTGCCAATAGTCACTCTAGGGTTGGGCTGGCAGTCGGTCAAGGCGAGTGCCAAACGTTCACTCGCCGGTGAAGTCATTTAGGACATTAATATATTCGCTATTAGTTTGCGCACACGAGACGGCTCCCGATAGCTTGTCAGGTAAGGCAATCCTAAGACGATGCATCCGCGGGTCAGGGGACGACGGCGCCGTCGTACCTACCCGGCATCGCCACCGGCTTGCGCGGCCGCACGATCTCGCACCTTCCCTGACACTTGAGGAACGTAATGAACCGCATCAGCCCTAAGGCCATGGCACTGCTCACCGCAGGTGGCCTGCTCGCTCTCACCGGTTGCTCCACCGAAGCCGCCGGCGACTCCTCCTCCGAGGAAAGTTCGTCGAACGAAACCGTGACCGTGGAGCACGTCCAGGGCACCACCGAGGTCCCCAAGAACCCCGAGACCGTGATTTCCATGGATCTGGGTGTGATCGACAGCTTCGAGGCCCTGGGCGAAGAGGTCGACGGCCTCCCCAAGCCCGCGTCCCTGCCGGACGAGTTCGAGAAGTACCAGGACGAGAAGTACGTCAACGCCGGTGGCATGAAGGAACCGGACATGGAAGCGATCTCCGCCGCCAACCCGGACCTGATCATCATTTCCGGTCGCACCGCCGACTTCTACGACCAGTTCTCGGAAATCGCACCCACCGTGGATCTGACCATGGATCAGAAGGATCCGGTGGCTTCGTTCAAGAAGCAGTCCGAGACCATCGGGCAGATCCTGGGTAAGGAGTCCGAGGTCGAGGACAAGCTGGCCGATGTGGACCAGCAGATCTCCGACACCAAACAAGCCGCGGCCGACGCGGGTTCCGCCATGTTCCTGATGACCAACGCCGGCGAGATCAACGCCTACGGCCCCGGCTCGCGTTTCGGCAACATCATCTTTGACACCCTGGGCCTGGAACCCGCCGGTGACGTGCAGTCCGAAGGCAGCCACGGCGAGTCCCTTTCCTTCGAGGCCATCTCCGAGGCCAACCCGGACCGCCTGTACGTGATCGACCGCGACGTGGCCGTGGGCCAGGGAGAATCCGGTCAGGCCGCGCAGCAGGTACTGGACAACGACCTGGTCAACCAGACCACCGCCGCCACCAAGGACCAGATCACCTACCTGGATCCCTCCGCGTGGTACATCGTGGGACCCGGCCTGAACAACTTCCCCGCAATGATCACTGAAGTTCAGGACAGCTTGACGTGAGCACTATCGCTCGCGCACCTGAGAACACCGGCGGCAACGGTTCGGTTCCCGAACCCGCTGCAACCCGTGGAAGGACCAACCGCACGGACCGGGCCACCACACCCGGGCCCTTCAAGCGGTTGCTCCGCTCCAACGGCGCCCTGGTGACGGCGGCCCTCGCGGTCTTCGTCCTGGCAGTGATCTCAACGTTCGTGGGCGTCGCGGATGTCACGCCGGCCACCCTGATCCGTCAGGTGGCCGGCGGGGACACCGCCGGACTCCAAGAGTCCTTCCATCTCCTCTCCGTCTCCCGTTTCCCGCGCACCATCTCCGTGATTCTTGCCGGCATGGCCATGGCCGTTGCCGGCCTGATCATGCAGCAAATGGCACGCAATAAATTCGTGGAGCCCTCCACGGTCGGCACCGTGGAATCCGCCTCCCTGGGTCTGCTCGCCGTCACCGTGCTGATCCCGAGCGCTCCCCTGCTCGGCAAGATGGGTGTGGCCGCGGTCTTCGCCGTGGGCGGTACCGCATTGTTCCTTGCCGTGCTGCAAAAGATCCCGCTGCGCAATGCGTTGCTCGTACCGCTGGTCGGCATCATGCTCGGCAATGTGATTGCCGCAATCACCACGTTCTTCGCCTACCGATTCAACCTGCTGCAGACGCTGAACACCTGGATGATCGGCGACTTCTCCGGAGTGATCAAGGGCCGCTACGAACTGCTCTGGCTCGTGGCCGCGCTGACCCTGATCGGCTACATTGCCGCCGACCGCTTCACCGTGGCGGGCATGGGCCAGGACGTCTCAACGACCCTCGGGGTGAACTACAAGCGCATCATGGCGCTCGGCATGACCATCGTGGCCCTGATCTCCGCCGTGGTGGTCGTGACCATCGGCTCCATTCCGTTCCTGGGCCTGGTGGTACCCAACATCGTGTCACTGCTGATCGGTGACAACATGCGCCGCTCGGTTCCATGGGTGGGCGTCTTCGGCGCGGGCTTCGTGCTCGTGTGCGACATTGTGGGCCGTGTGATCCGTTTTCCGTTCGAAATTCCCGTGGGCACCGTGGTGGCCGTGGTGGGTGCCGCTATCTTCTTGGCCATGTTGCTGCGGAAGCGAGCTCGTTCCCGATGACCCCCAAGTCCTCCGCTCTGCCGATGCCCAGCGCCATTCAGCAGAAGCGCAAACGCTTTGTCGTGCGATCCGTGTCGCCGGCCGTGGTCACCGCCGGTATCGGCGTCCTGGCGCTCGTGTGCATCGGCCTGTACTTGTTCCTGGGGCTCGACTCCAATGCCGCCTACGTGCTCCCCCGCCGCGCGAACCGCGTGTTCACCATGGTCCTGGTGGCCTTCTGCGTGGGTGTCTCCACCGTGCTGTTCCAGACGGTCACCTCCAACAGGATCCTGACGCCCTCCATCATGGGCTTCGATTCCCTGTTCATGCT
>NZ_JAUNPE010000191.1 GCF_030536815.1 Kocuria sp. | reverse complement strand
ATGACAGCTTTATTGACCGGATCGGGGTGACGGCGGAGTTGGAGTTGGGCTGAGCCTGCGTCCTCAGCGTGTTCCAGCCAGGTGACAATTCGAGCATCTACTCATGGGGGCAGAATTTTGGCAGCCTTGAGACATGACGAACAACTTGGAACCTCACGCGACGGAGGACCTACCGCAGGGAGCCTCCAATGCCGCCGGCGCAGAGGACTCCGCTCGTGCGGGCGGGGCCACCGATAGCAGTTTCAAGGTCAGCCAGCTTTCGTCTGCTGCCCGTGAGCGATACGCGGAGCTACTCGATCGTCTGGCAGACCGGTAGGTCCCTGCACTGCCTACAGCAACGTCCGGAACCTCCCGCGGCCCACATCCCTCAGAGAAGTTAGGCCACGCCGGTTGCCTCGGCACGGTTCCGCACGTCATGCAGGATGTCCACAATGATGGTCAGGTCCGGGTCGGAGAACACCATGTCCGGCCCGTGCGGCGCGCGGTCGGTGTACGGGGACTCGAACAGTCGGGACGGGGCCATGACACCGTTGGACGTAAGTTCATCAACCATCAGCTGAATGAACCGCATCTGATCCACGGAGTACCGGGAACCGTCCAGGAACTGCCGGAAGGTCTCCGCCACGGCCTCTCGGTCCAGTCCCACCAGGGAGCGGATGAACACGCCCAGCCCACCCGGTTCATCAGAGGCCCGTTGAATGTCGGGCTCCTCGCCACCAGCCGCAACGAGCATCCTTTCCAACGATTCCAGATCCGCTGCGGTGAGCTGCTTGTTCCGGCGCAGTTTCTGCAGAGCCACGTGGTCTTCGTGTTTGCGCAGATAAGCCGATGCCTTGGCCCGGAAGCGTTCGAAGTTGGTGCCCGGTGTGACGGCGGATAGTTCGACGTCCGCCCGCTCCCCCAGGGTGTCCTCGAAATCCGTGTAGACCGGGTGCTGCCCGGTCCTCTCCACGAACTGCACCAGGCCGCGCACCCGTAGCCGAACCCGCTCCAATAACTCCAGGGTGACGTCAACCCACCATTCCTCTGTTGCGACCGCTTCCAGTAGTTCCTTCTGCTCCACCACGGACGGAATGGTGAGCTTGCTCAGCAGTGCTCCGGCTATGTCCTGGACCGCCTCCCGAGTCCGCTCGGCCGTCGCGGCGTCGCCCTCGAGTTGCGCGAGCTGGCGTTTGAGAATCAGCAGATCGAACCGCTTGGCCTGTTCGTCCGGGTCCTTCGCCGCGCTGGGAAGGCCTGCGAGCGAGAAGGCCTCCCGGGCGGCGTCGGCGTCCAAGCGATCCCAGGCGCCCTGGTCGGCGAAGCGCTCAACGGCTCGCCGGTGTGGCCGCACCAGCACATTGTCCACACTCATGCCGCTGACGTACTCGAACAACGACCACGCCGCAGATGCCCGTAGTTTTGCATCCGTGCCGCGTTCATCCAGCGCGGTGACCAGGCCCACGCGCTGTTCGAAGATCCGCTGCGACAGTGACTTCTGGGAGGAACCTTCCACGGTAGGGAGGTCCTGCTGGAAGTACTCGAGGTTGCTGCAGAAGTCGAAGACGTAGAAGTCTTCCTTGTCCTGGCCCGGGCCGTAGAGGTCGGGGCACAGCCGAGTACCACGGCCGATCATCTGCCAGAACTTGGACTTGGAGAACACCGTCTTGAAGAACACGAGGTTCACGACCTCGGGCACGTCGATACCGGTGTCGAGCATGTCCACACTGATCGCGATGTGCGGGGCCTTGTCCTTGATCGAGAAGTCGTCGATGAGATCCTGCGCTCGTGACACCTCATGGGTGATCACGCGGGCGAATCGCCCGCCGTATTCGGGCCACCCCGCGTTGAAACGCTTCTCGATGAACTCCGCGTGCTTCTGATTCTTGGCGAAAATGATGGTCTTGCCCAGCCGGTCTCCGCCCGCGACCTTATGGCCTTCGCTCATGAGCGTTGCGAGGACTTTGTCCGCGGTGTCCTCGTTGAACAGGAACCGGTTCAGCTCCTGTGCTCCGACTTCGTCGGGCGTATCATCCTCTCCCCAATCAAGGGCGTCCCACTGATCTTTCTCGTCTGACGAGAGGTCGCTGTACTTGATGCCCTGGCGGAGAAACTTGGTCCCCACGGACACGCCCCTGGGGGGAACCAGGTACGGCGGGACGTGGCTGATCGCCTCCTCCAGGCTGTAGGCGTCGGTGGGCACGCCGTCCTCCAGGTTGAACAGGCGGTACGTATTGTGGTCCACCTCGTCCTTGGGTGTGGCGGTCAAGCCGACCAGCAGCGAGTCGAAGTACTCGAAGATCGCCCGGTACTTGGCAAAAACGGAACGGTGGGCCTCGTCGATCACCACGAGATCGAAGAACCCCGGCCCATACTTCCGACCCGATGCCACGTCCACCGCGTTGATGAGATTCAGCATGGTCGGGTATGTCGAGAAGAACACGCGGCCCTCGCCGGATTTGTCTTCCGTGAGTTTGACCAGCGGCGCGGAAGGTAGATGCTCCCTGAAGGCGTTCGCCGCCTGCGTGACCAGGGCCGTGCGGTCGGCCAGGAACAACACGCGCTTGACCCACCCCGCTTTGGATAGCTGATCGACCAGGGAGATCACCGTGCGGGTCTTACCTGTGCCCGTGGCCATGACCAGCAGGGCCTCGCGCTGCTTCTTGTCGAACACGTCATTGATGGCCCTGATAGCGCGGGTCTGATAAAAACGACCGGCGATCTCGGAGCTGACGGGAAAGTCCGACAGCGAACGGCGCGTGGCCCGCCGCTGGATCAGCAGCTCCAGTTCGTCGCGAGTGTAGAACCCCCGGACCTCGCGCGGCGGGTAGCCCGCGGCGTCGTCCCACAGCCAGTGCTCATAGCCATTGGTGTAAAAGATGACGGGGCGCCGATCAGTCTCCCGCTCAAGAGCATCCGCGTACTGCTTGGCTTGTTCCTGGCCGGCGACGGCGCTCTTGCGCGTTCGTTTCGCCTCCACCACCGCGAGCGGCAGGCCGTCCGAGCCCCACAGGACGTAGTCGACGAAACCCCTGCCGCCACCGGGGAGACCCGAAACGGGGTACTCGCGGTCGCGTTTCTCCGACAATGTCCAACCTGCTTCGCGGAGCAGAACGTCGATGAAGAGATCCCGGGTTTCCGCCTCGGAGTAGTCATGGGTGTCCACGGCGGTCTTGGCGGCCTGCGCCTGCCGGACCTGTTCCCGCAGCCGCGCGTTCTCTTCCTCGTACGCCGCCTCCCTGGCCTCGGACGCGGCGCGCTCGCCGGCGAGGGCCTCGTCCTGCTCCTTGAACTTCCGCGCCAGGTCCAGCACCTGGTCGTGGGTGAGAGGCGCGGACTTCGCGGCCAGGGCCGGATCGAACTGGGAGCCGGTGGGGACGGACTCGGGCCGGGTGGAGTAATTGAAGGCAGCCCAGATAATGACGTCGTAGAGCTGCCGGAGCACATCGACCGCCGTGCGGGCCGGGATGGGGCGGCTGTCATGCACCGCCGTGTTGCCCACCCGGCGCAGGAGGTTCAGCTTCTGCTGGATCCCGCCGCCCACGGTTGCCGTGAACTGTGCGTCGTTGGTGAGCGCCGCGAGATCGGTCTTGTACGGTGCGGACAGCGGGATGAGCTCGTAAAGATGGCGCACCAGAAGTTCGACCGCCCGGCGCGCGTAGAAGCACGCCGACCGCGGATCCGA
>NZ_JAUNPE010000190.1 GCF_030536815.1 Kocuria sp. | reverse complement strand
CGGTGCTGGAGCGGGACCGGCCGGGCCGGGCGGTGGTCGTCGGGGCCGGCTACATCGGCCTGGAACTGGCCGAGGCCCTGTCCGCCTGGGGCGTGGGCATCACCGTGATCGGACGCCCCCCGGCCCCGCTGCCGGCCCTGGACCCGGACATGGGCGCGCTCATCGCCACCGCGATGGAAGGCTTCGGGATGGAGGTGCGGATGGAGGAGACCGTCACCGGCTTCGACACCACCGACGGGAAGGTCACCGCCGTGGTCACCGACCAAGCCACCATCCCCACCGATCTGGTGATCCTCGGGCTGGGGGTGACCCCGAACACCACCCTGGCCGCCCAGGCGGGGATCCCGCTGGGGGCCACGGGGGCGATCACGGTGGACCGCCGGCTGCGCACCGGCATCGACGGGGTGTGGGCAGCCGGGGACTGCGTGGAGAAGTTCCACCGCGTCTCCCGCCGCCACGTCAGCCTCCCGCTGGGCACCCACGCCAACAAGGAGGGCCGCACCGCCGGGATCAACCTCGGCGGCGGCTACGCCACCTTCCCCGGAGTGCTCGGCACCGCCGTGACCAAGATCTGCGACATCGAAGTCGGACGCACCGGCCTCGGCGAGGCCGAGGCGCAGGCGGCCGGCTTCGATCCGGTCACCGCCGTGGTCGACTCCACCACCCGGGCCGGCTACTACCCCGGAGCCAAACCGATCCGCACCAAACTCATCGCCGAACGCGGCACCGGACGACTGCTCGGAGCCCAGATCGTCGGAGAAGAAGGCGCGGCCAAACGCATCGACGTGCTCTCCGTCGCTTTGTGGCACGAGACCCCGGTGGAAGAGCTGCTGAACATCGACCTCTCCTACGCCCCACCGTTTTCCCCGGTGTGGGACCCGGTGCTGATCGCCGCCCGCAAGAGTTGGCAGGCCGTGGAGGCCGACCGCGCCCGCACCGAACCCGGGTGACCACCGGCGCCTTCCGGGGCGGGGTCGGCACCGTCGATTAAGGGCCGGGCGGTGCCCTGCGCCAGGACCTTCCTCTACCGTGGAAGGTCAAGGACCAGGCCAGGATCGGAGTGCACCGTGCGGATCGGTGAAGCGGCCGCGGCCGCCGGAATGACCACCAAGACGCTGCGGTTCTACGAGCAGCAAGGGCTGCTTCCCCCCGCCCACCGCTGTCCCAACGGATACCGCGACTACCCGCCAGAGACCGTCGCGCGGCTGGAGTTCATCCGCCGCAGCAAGCTCGCCGGACTCACGCTGACCCAGATCCGGGAGATCCTGCGGGTCCGCGACGCCGGTGTGGCCCCCTGCGCCCACGTGGTCGCCCAGCTGGCCCAGCACCTGAGGGACCTGGACGAGCAGATCGCCGAACTCACTGCACTGCGGGCCTCGGTGGCCGGGTTCTACCGGGTGGCAGCCGAAGGGGACCCGGCCCAGTGCGAGGCACAACGGATCTGCAGCTACCTCTGAGGCCACCGCCGACCAGTAGCCAGGACAACCGGGTCCTGCACTTCACCCAGGCCCGGTTAGCGGCGGACGGCGTTGCGGTGAGGGTGGGTTCCCGATCAGGTGTTGGTGGCTGGTTGTTCCAGCCGTTGTGGGGCGCGCACGATCTGGGCCAGTGCCGCCAGTACGGGCAACTCCACCAGGGGGCCAACGACCAGGGCGACGGCGATCAGGGGCCGGTCCGGGAACGCGGCGACTGCGATCGCCAGGGCGATCGGGGAGTTCCGCGCGGTGGTGGTCATGGTCAGCGTCACCCTTTGGTCGGCCGGCAGGCGCAGGGCACGGGCGGTGGCGGTGGCCGCCAGTGGGGCGATGACGAAGAACGCGCCCAGGGGCACCAGCAGCAGCGCCAGCTCGTTGAGGTGGGCCAGGACGGTGCGGGCCTGCCAGGCGAACATCGCGAACACCGCCAGGTACAACAGCGGCAGCACCAGGCGTCCCGCCGGATCCAGTAGGACTCGTTCCCGCCAGGTCTCACCCCGGTACCGGGCGGCCGCCCAGCGGGCGAACAGGGCCACAGCCAGGGGCACGGCCAGCACCAACAGCACCGACTCGGCCAGCGTGGCGACATCGACCATCGCCGCCTGCCCGCCCAGCAGCAGCACGTAGACCGGCAGCAGCACCAGCTGCAGGATCAGATTCACCGGCAACAGGGCCGCGGCGATCCCGGCGTGGCCGCGGGCCATCGCGGTGAACACCAGATACCAGTCCGTGCACGGGGTCACCAGCAGCAGCAGCAACCCGATCCGCAGATCTGGGGACCCGCCCAGCAACCCGGCCCCCAGCCCCCAGGCCAACAACGGGGTGAACACGAAGTTGAGCACCAGGCTGGCCGCCACCACCGCCCGGGCCCGTTTGGCCTGGGCAAGCTGGGTCGCGTCCATCTGCACGAACACGGCCGCGAGCATCAGCATCAGCGCCGGCAGCACCACGTGCTGGGCGGTTGCTCCGACCGACCAGGCCACCCCTACGGCGAGGCCGGCCACGGCGGAGACCGCCACCAGCACACTCTGCAATCGTTCCCACCAGGACATCGGGCGCTCCTACTTCTTGAGGGGGTCGAGTTGAGGCATCCGCTGGTCATCATCGAGGCGGCCCAATGGAAAGTCATCGCGGCGGGCGAGGTTCTGCAGGTCCACGCCAGGCACGGCAGTCACGGAAGTCATGGCAGGACCGTAGACCTTCGAGCCGGGTAGAAGGTCAAGTCGAGTGAGCCTAGGGTGGGGATGTGCGCATTTCCGAGGTCTCTGCCCGTTCCGGGGTGCCGGCCACGACGCTGCGCTACTACGAGTCCATCGGGCTGCTCACTCCGCAGCGCTCGGACAACGGCTACCGGGTCTACGACGAGCACGCGCTGGAGCGACTGGCGTTCATCGATGCCGCCAAGAGCCTCGGCCTGGAGCTGCCCGAGATCAAGGACCTGTTGGAGCTGGCCGACTCGGGGACCTGCACGAAGGTCAAGGCCGCTCTGCATCCGCTGCTCACCGAGCAGCTGGCGCAGGTCGAGGACAGCCTGGCCAAGCTGAACAGGCTCCACGAACACCTCACCGCCGCCAGCAGGCACGTCGTGGCCTGCCCGGACAGTCCCGAGCGGTGCCGCTCGGAGTGCGCGTTCCTCGTGCTCTCCGAGGGCCCCGGTCAGCGATGGATTGATGACGACGGACGCGCCCGGCGTCGGAGCCACTGGCAGGAGATCCTCCAGCACGGCCCGGTGTCGGACGACGGCGACTCCCTGGTGGTCGAGGTACCCCTCGAGCGACTCCTCGAGATCTCGGCCCTGGCCCGGATCGAGCACGACAACGACCACGGCACGACCTTCACGCTTCAACTGGAGGGCGGGCGCTGCATCATGATCATCTCCGCCCAGGACCGGAGCACCTCGACCGTGTTCGATGCCCTCCGTGGGGGTGAGCGCGGGGAATTGGCCTCACCCTGAGCGCATCTTCCCCAGGGGCGAACCACCAACTGCATGCCGGGCAGTCCGGAAAAACATGGCAGGTGGCCACGCCCAACGCCAATGTCGGGCTTGTCCTCTATGAACCGCGTGGCAAAAAAATTTCGTTCGCGGACATGGCGACCCGATCCTCATGCCCTCGCGATCGAGCCGCCTTCCAGTGAAGACGGCTCGACCCCCCGGGGTGTCTCAGCAGCAGCTGGCTTGCGGGGTGGTCT
>NZ_JAUNPE010000189.1 GCF_030536815.1 Kocuria sp. | reverse complement strand
AAGCTAGTCGGCATCAACCTTCCAACCTGACTCACCACAGGTTGACACCCTGCGCACAGCTACGTATCTCTGCCCCAAATGTTCGCAGCCGCCACAACCCCTCGAAGCTCTGCCCGAAATGTCAGCCCCACCCGCGAGATCCCTCTCCGGGAGGCATCCCACCCGAGCAACGTAGGATGAACCGGTGACCGACCAGAGCCTTGACGGCCCGCTCCTGGGCCCCGCAGAAATTCGAGAACTGGCCGAGCGTGCGGGCATTCGCCCCACCAAGACGCTCGGTCAGAACTTCGTGATCGATCCGAACACCATTCGGCGGATCGTGGCCACGGCGCACCTCACCTCGGACGAACATGTCCTGGAGGTGGGGCCCGGCCTGGGGTCGTTGACGCTGGGTCTGCTGGCGGCGTCGTCGGCGGTGACGGCGGTGGAGATCGACCCGCCGCTCGTGGCGCAGCTTCCGGAAACGGTTGAGCGGTTTTATCCGGAGGCCGCGTCTCGCTTGACCGTGGTGCAGCACGACGCCGCTCGCGTCACCGACCTGCCCGGCGCCACCCCGCCGACGGCGCTCGTGGCCAACCTGCCGTACAACGTGGCCGTGCCGGTGCTCCTGCACATCCTGGAAACGTTCCCCACCGTGCGCCACGGACTGGTCATGGTGCAGGATGAGGTCGCCGATCGCCTCGCCGCGGGGCCGGGATCGAGGGTGTACGGTGTGCCGTCGGTCAAGGCGAACTGGTATGCGGAGGTGTCCAAGGCCGGTGTGATCGGCAAGAACGTGTTTTGGCCGGCGCCCAAGATCGCGTCCGGGCTGGTGCGGTTCGAACGTCGTGACCCGCCGGCCGATGAGACGCTGCGCAAGGAAGTTTTCGCCGTGATCGACGCTGCCTTCGCCCAGCGGCGCAAAACCCTGCGTGCGGCGCTGAGCGGCTGGGCCGGATCCGGTGCGCGGGCGGAACAGATCCTGCGCGCTGCCGGTATCGAACCCGGCGAGCGCGGTGAAAAACTTGATGTCAAGGCCTTCGCGCGGATCGCGCGGGCCGCGGCAACGGTCCCGGATCCGCCAACGCAACCGCAGGCAGAACAGCAATCGCCGGCCACCCGGGAGACGCAGGCGGAACCGGCCACGGAGCACCACGAATGAGCCCCGCCGGATTGTGGGCCGCAGCCTCGGCCCCCGCCAAGACGAACCTGGCGCTGCACGTGGGTGACCCCGGGCCCGACGGGTTCCACCCGTTGGAAACCTTGTTCATCGCCGTGGACGTCCACGAAACGGTGACGGCCTCGATCAACTCCCACGTGACCCGGCGTGGCAGCGGAGTGCTGGTGTCCGTGTCCCCGGCACCGGGTAGCGAGTACGCGGAAATGATCCAATCCGGTGCGGCGAGGCTGTCGGACATTCCCCTGGACTCGTCGAACCTCGCGGTGCGTGCCGCGCTCGCCGTGTGCGCGGCTTACGAGTGCAATCCGGGGATCGAGCTGCGGATCGACAAGGCCGTTCCCGTGGCCGGTGGCATGGGTGGAGGGTCTGCGGATGCCGCCGCCGCACTCGTGGCCGTGGACGCGTTGCTCGCCCGGCACCTTGATCGGCCCCGGTTGGGCCGTGAGCGGCTCATGGGCATCGGGTCCGAGCTCGGTGCAGATGTTCCCTTCATGGTCCTCGGTGGTCTGGCCGAAGGCCGGGGCAGGGGCAACGACCTCCGCACCGTGGAGACCGGGAACCAACTTCATGTGGTGTTCGTCCCCCAGGATCAGGGGCTGTCGACCCCGGCGGTCTTCCGGCAATGGGACCGTGCGCATCGGGCCACTGTGGACCAGGGAAGCGCCCAGGCCCCGGACCCGTTGAATCGGACGCTCGTGACGGCTGCCGCCGTGGGTGATGCCGCGGGGGTGGCCACGTGGGTCCGTAATGATCTGCAGCCGCCCGCCATCGAGCTGCTCCCCGAACTGGCCGCGCTGCTCAACCACGGCGTGGACCTCGGCGCGCTCGCCGGGTGGGTTTCCGGATCGGGGCCCACGGTGTGTTTCCTGGCCAGATCCGCACAGGATGCGGACAACCTGGTCGACGGCTTGCGCCGCGAGCACCGGCACGCGTTTTCGACCACGGGGCCCGTGGAGGGTGCCCAATTGATCCCCGAGTGGGGCACAATCTAGACCAATGCGCCCGCGCTCGCGGACCTTGACGTGAGGAGACAGCATGCCCATCCGTCCCCACCAGGTCCAGGCCGTGCCCAAGCCGCTCGTCGAGGGTTTGGAAAAGCTCCGCGAGGATTTGACCATTCCCGAGGACTTCTCGGTCGAGGTGCACGACGCCGCCCTGCACGCCGCGCGGTATCCTCGCCTTCCCGAGCTGGACCGTACCGATCTGGAATTCGTGACCATCGACCCGGAGGGCTCCCGGGATCTGGATCAAGCGGTGTTCATCGAGACATCAGGGTCCGGATACATCGTCTGGTACGCCATTGCCGATGTCGCCGCGTTCGTGAGCCCCGGGGACCCTCTCGACCTGGAGGCCCACATCCGCGGCCAGACCCTGTACGGTCCGCACAAACGCACTCCGCTGCACCCTCCGGAGCTCTCCGAGGATGCCGCGAGTTTGCTCGAGAACGAGACCCGCCCCGCCGTGCTCTGGCGAATTACTCTGGATGAGAAGGGGCACCAGACGGCTCGCACTGTCCGGAGGGCCCTGGTCCGCAGCCGCGCCCAATACACCTACCGGGAAGTGCAGGACGCCCTCGACCGCGGTACCGCCTCGGAACCACTGCAGCTGCTCAAGACCGTGGGATTGCTGCGCGAACACATCGAGCACGAACGCGGCGGTGTGAGCCTGCAAATTCCCGAGCAGGAGGTCGAGACGTCCAACGGGGAATGGCACATTGTGCATCGTTCCGCGCTCCCGATCGAGGGGTGGAACGCGCAGATCTCACTGCTTACGGGAATGGCCGCCGCCGGCATCATGCTCGATGCCCGGGTGGGTCTGCTGCGGACCCTGCCCCCCGCCGACGCCGCCTCGTTGCGCAAACTTCGTGAGACCGCCAAGGCGCTGCGGATCGACTGGCCGCCCGACATGGACTACCCCGAATTCGTGCGCACCCTGGACCCGCAACGCCCGGATCACGCGGCCATGCTGTACTCGTGCACACTGTTGTTCCGCGGGGCGGGATACCTGGCGTTCAACGGGCAACGGCCGGACAATGCGCAGCACGCGGCCCTGGCCACCCATTACGCGCATGTGACGGCTCCTCTGCGGCGGCTGGTGGACCGCTACGCGGGCGAAGTCTGCCTTGCCGTGTGTGCGGGGGAACCGGTCCCCGAATGGGTGGCCACCGCATTGGCCCAGTTGCCCAGGGAAATGGAATCATCCAACCGCAAGGCATCGGCCTATGAACGCGGCATCGTGAACATGGTGGAGACGTTCATGTTGTCCCCGCATGTGGGCAAGGAATTTACGGGCACCGTGGTCGAAGTGGATGAAACCGGGGAGAAGGGTCGCTTCATTATCGGGAATCCGGCCGTGGAGGCGGGCATCAGGGGCGTGGATCTACCGTTCGGGCAGGAGATCCGGGTGCGCCTGGTGGATGCCGATCTGCGGAACGGACAATCGCGGTTCGAACTCGTGTGCTCGGAGGCCGTGCTCTCGGCGACAGCCGATTGTTAGCTCTCCAAATGC
>NZ_JAUNPE010000188.1 GCF_030536815.1 Kocuria sp. | reverse complement strand
CGGTCCCGGCCTCCAAGCTCGTGGAGATCGTGATCGGCCAGCAGACCAGCGATGAGCTGCAGAAGCTGACCCTCGAGTGGGTCGCCGGCATCGGCAAGACCCCGGTCACCGTGAATGACGCCCCCGGTTTCGCTTCCTCCCGCCTGGGCGTAGCGCTGGGCCTCGAGGCTATTCGCATGGTCGAAGAGGGTGTGGCCTCCGCCGAGGACATCGACAACGCCATGGTGCTCGGCTACAAGCACCCCATGGGCCCACTCGCGCTCACGGACATCGTGGGTCTGGACGTGCGCTTGGGCATCGCGGAGTACCTCGAATCCAAGCTCGGCCCCCGCTTCGCACCGCCGCAGCTCATGCGCGACATGGTTGAGCGCGGCGAGCTGGGCAAGAAATCCGGCAAGGGTTTCTACGACTACTCGTAGCCTCGTCTCGGGTTCTCCGGCATAGCTGGATTCCCGCCCGACGACGCCGCTCGGCCCGCCCCACGGGCACATCGCACCATCCCCGGTGGATAGTTCATACATGAACTATCCACCGGGGCTTTTCGTTTGCATTGGTTAATAGTTAGCTGCTGCTGTCAGCCGCGCGGGGAAGCGGATTCCCCCGCTCGACACGGCAGCCCGAGGGGCTGAGCAGCGGATCACGATTCCGTCACGACGTATTGCATTCGCAAATCACCCCGGGAAGTGTGGGTTGTGACCTGAACGGCAACCACCTCCAAGGAGGTCAGGATCATGAACAAGAAAGCTACTGCCATCACCGCAACTGCTCTCTCCATCCCGCTGCTGGTGGGCTGCGGCCAGGCCGATACCGAGGCCACCGCGAGCCCCGCAGCGGACAGCGCGGAAGGAACCACCAGCCCCGCGGCTCAGACCGCTCACGGTTCTGGCACCGAGGAGCCCGCACAGGGCACCGAATCTGCGACACCCGGCGCAGACCCGGCTTCAACCGCAACCGGTGAGCAATCCGACGGCGCAGAACAGCTGCCCGCAGTAGCCGATCCTTGTGCCGGCCAGTGCACTGAAACCGGACGCATCCCCGTGGAGCACCCCAAGTTCGGTGCCATGGAGGTCGTGACCTATCACGAGGTCACGAGCCCCGAGGGCGCTGCGCCCAGCACCGGTCTGGCTTCATACGCTCTGTACCAGAACGGTCAGCCCGTGGGTTACGTGGGATCGGAAGACAGCAGCCCCGTGGTGTCCTTCGGCACTTCCCCCTCCCTGGGTGGCCAGAAGTGGGAGCTCAACAACGGCTCCAACGTGGACAAGTACGGCAATGTGTACCTCTCCTATGACAAGGGTGTGACCGTGTTGACGCCCACCGATCAGGGCTACGACTCCAACGGCACCATGCCCCCGGGTGAGGGTGCAGTAAAGACCCCGTTCTCCAATGCTGATCTGAAAATCAGTGAGGACGGAGAACCCACTGTGATTCAGAAGACCCTGGAGGGCGAAGGCCGGGAGACCGGGGAAACCGTGAACTACGTCTGGGACGGCCAGGCTCTGGTTCCCGAACAGTAAATGTGCTGAGCGGCAGCTCGCTCCCCCGAATAAGACTGCGGCCCCACTTCACACGAAGCGGGGCCGCAGTCCTGATTTTGGCTGGGGAGCAGCCGTCAAAAATCAACTGCATGGACATTGGATAATGTGACAGCACCTTCACACTACAGAATGTGACGATACGTGCACCCCTCCAGAAGTGACGGTATGTACACAAATAATCATGTGATGGTACGTTCACATCATGGGGAACCGAGCTATCACAACAGGACGCCAACTAGGCGCAGCAATCCACGACGCTCGCACCCGTGCCGGACTGACTCAGGCCTCGCTGGCAACAAGCGCCGGAGTCTCCCGCAAGTGGCTGATCGGCCTCGAACAAGGGGCACGGACGGGAGCCGAGCTAAGCAAAGTGCTCGCGGTCTTGCGAGCCCTAGATCTCTCCATCCAGCTAATCGAGCAGCCAGAGCAAGACGAGGCAGGACCACCACAAGCTAAGGCCTCCACCCCGGGCACCGTATCTGCGCAAAAGATCAGAGACTCAACCACATCTGAAGCTCGAAAAGCATTGAACATCATGCGTCAATATTCGGCGCCGTCACGCACCACACTCGACGTCGTGCGGCAAGCTGCCCAGGTTCGGCCTGAGCTCCTCGAAACCATGCGCCAAGCCGCCCAGCTCCCACCCGAGCTCCTCGAAACCATCCGCCAAGCGACCAAGATCACCGGCAACACACTCCCTGACGATCATCCGAAGCAGGATGATGCAGGATGAAAGAATTGCTTGTGCTGCTCCATGGAGAAGTAGTCGGTGTTCTGATTCAAAGCCCGCAAGGGAACCGAACGTTCCAATACCTCAAAGACTCGGACCCCGCCTTAGAGGTCTCCGTGGCATTGCCGTACCGCCTGGCCCCATACCCGAGACGGGCGACTGACGCGTTCATTGAGGGTCTTCTGCCAGAAGGAGAAGGCGTAAGGGAGGCTCTAGCCCACAATTTCGGTATCTCTTCTGGAAATCCGTTCGCGCTCCTGGAACACATTGGATTGGAGTGCGCAGGTGCTATCCAGTTTGCACGCCCAGATGAACTGGATTCAGCTCGGCAAAGTAAAGGTAACTTGATTCCGTGCACAGAACGCGAGGTTGGTGAGCGCCTACGCGCACTAATCTCTCAGCCCAAGGGGTCCTGGCTTGTTGACAGAGAACGCTGGTCGTTAGCAGGAGCACAATCGAAGTTTGCCTTGCGCTGGGACGACGGGTGGTTCGAAGCAACGGGGGCGGAGCCAACCACTCACATTTTTAAACCTGGCATTCATGATTTTCGAGACCAAGCGCTCAATGAGCATCTTTCGCTCCGAACACTCTCGAAAGTTGGGCTCACGGTTGCCAACTCAAGGTATATGCAATTCGACGGCACAAATGCCATTGTTGTGGAACGCTACGACCGGATGACAATCGATGGCAGAGTGCTTCGCATCCATCAAGAAGACTTCTGTCAGGCAACATCGACCCTACCGACCAAGAAATACGAAGCTCAACAGGGTCCAAGCGCACTGTCAATTGTCCGAACCCTACGCCGGGCGGGTGCAGAGGAAAGCGAGGTCCTGCGGTTCATCGAAGGGTTGATAGGGAACTATCTAATCGGTGCGCCAGATGCGCACGCAAAGAACTATTCGATAATTCTTGCACCGGATGTAGTGGCCCTTGCCCCGCTATACGACGTAGCCTCTGGCTTACCTTACGAGTACAAGAATGAAAACGGATTCCCCGATAAAAAGGACGGGCTACGAAACGCTGCCATGGCCATAGGCGGTGAGCGGCGGTTCGGACGAGTTGCACACAGACACTGGGCCAAATTCGCCGCAGAAGCCAAAGTTGATGGGCAATGGCTCCTGGCAACTGTGCGGGTGCTCGCAATGATGATTCCTGATGCTCTAGAAGAAGTCATCTCCGAAGAACGTCATGCGGTTACCGGCAGTCAACTGCCTGATCGACTACTTCCAACGGTCAGGTCACTGTGTGAAACTACGATCACCCTTCTCGATCGCTAGCTCCACGACTGAGGCCTGAGTCTCAGATCACCGCTCCACGAGGATCCCGTCCTCATCAGCCCACACGGTCTTGCCGGGGCGGAAGGTCACCCCACCGAAGTTCACGATGACATCCGTCTCGCCCGAGTCATTGGGCTCTGATTTCCGCGGGTTGGTGCCCAGCGCCTTGACG
>NZ_JAUNPE010000187.1 GCF_030536815.1 Kocuria sp. | reverse complement strand
AGGCCACCACGGGACTGGACCCCGCGGCGACGTCGGCGGTGCTCAAAGCCATTGACCACCTGACCGTGGATCGCACGACCGTGGCCATCACCCATGACGCGCATCTGGCCCTGGACGCGGATCGCGTGCTGTGGATCGAGAACGGAAATATTGAGCTGGACGGCACCCCCGCCGAACTCATGACGGAACATTCTGGCCGGTTCGCCGCGTGGGCCAAGACCCAGCGCAACGCAACGGAGGTCTCATGAGCCAGGCACTGAGAACACCGGTGCTCAACGCGCTGTACGCCCTGCCGGGTTCGGAATCGGACGTTCGTTGCATTGCAACATTGATGTCTAAAACGGGCATGACGCGGCCGGTGATCGAGCACTTGCGCTTCAAGCCGGAGACCTCCGCGGTGGCGCGGATCGTCGACGCCGCTCGCGCCGATTCCGGGGCCGCAAGCCAGCCCTGGTGGTTCGCCGCGTACGCCCCGAGCGAGACGAACAAGGCCGGGAAGCTGCTTAAACGCTCTGACCGGACCGGGTACCCGCTGTTCACCGCACCACTTCCGGACGATCCGCGCACCAGCGTGTTCTGCGGGCCGATCGGTCTGGACCGAATGTTGTTCAAGGCGCTCGCCGAGATCAAAACGGTGGACCCGCGCGGACATGTTGACGGGGCCGTACTCAGTTACAACCCGTGGCGACGCGTGGTCTTCAAGCGCACCGATGGGGACGGCCAGTCCAGCGTGGTGCGAGTCTGGGCCGATCCGCCTGCCACGGCACCGTTCCTTTCAGCGTTGCATCAACTGGGTGCGCCCGTGCTACCGGTCACGGGGATGACCCAGCACAGCATTGAGCAGCCGTGGATCACCGGGGGCGACCTCACGGAGCGGCCAGCCTCGGATGCCGTGACGGATGGGACGTTGTTGCCGGCGCTCGCGGAAGCGGTTGCACGCCTGCACAGCATCGACCCAGCTGACGTGGTTTCGGTGACGCAGGACGCACTGCACTCGGGGATGCCCGGAGCGCGCGCTCAGAAGCTGGCCGTGCCCGAGGCGAACCCGGTGGCCGCGTTGCAGGGTGCGGCCAATGGGCTGACGTGTTTCCTGGCGGATCTGCGGGGGCAGTTCGAGGCCGTGTCCGATGACGTGTTGCGGGCCATCGCCGAGAACCCTGGTGCCGCCGTGCTCTCTCACGGGGACCTTTCCGCAGATCAGGTGGTGTTTGGGGAAAACGGTGCGCCGCTTCTCATCGACTTCGACCGGATGAAGATGGCACCCATCGGTTACGACCTGGGTGGGTTCGCCGCGGTGGAGTTGCTCAGCGGCCGCAATCCGGTCACTGTGGTTGCCCTCGCCGAGGCGTACCGTCAGGTACCCGCCGTCGGGGTGGTCACGGACGAGTCCGTGTGCGCGTGGACCGCATTCCACGTTCTTCTTCGCGTGACCGACACGTTCCGCAATCTGGATCCGGATTGCGTCCAGCACGCGCGGCAACGCATTGATCTGGCGCGCGCCGTGCTGCGGGGAGAGGTGGAATGACATGACGGGGATCGTGCCCCAGCGGGCGGAGCACTCCGCGTCTCCCCTGCAATTCGACATCAACGGTGAACGCCTGGTCGTGCGTCGTTCGTGGCCGGGGAAAGATGGGGAAAGGATCTACGAATGCCGCGATTCGCTCCAGCGGATCCGCGCGGTCGTGGAGGTTCCTGAGTTCGGCGTGAAACTGACGCCGTACGCCAAGGACCGCAAATTACCGTCCCTGCAACCCGGTGGCGAACTCATTGTTCATCGGGCGGGCAAGCGCGCCGTCGATTGCACCTCGCGGGGATTCGTGAAGCACCTGCGGGCGGGAAAATCCGCCGACGTCGCCGCGGCCACCACCACGATGGGTGTGCTCGCCGAGGGAGCGGGGTTCTCGGTACCGCGGGTTCTGGAGACCACCGAGCATTCGGTCACGTTGAGTACGGTGCCGGGCCGGCCCCTGATGGAGCTGGAGCAGGAGTGCTGGGCGCTCGCGTGGGACGAGTGGCAGGCCGCCTGGTCACGCATGGTGCTGAGCGACGTCGGCGGGGCCGATGACTGGCAAACGCATGACGCCGCGGCCGAAGCGGGCGTGGTCGGTACATGGCTCGCCAACCTGCGCGAGCACGACCCCGGTGAACTGGCCGGTCGTTTTGCCGACCGTTTGACCGAGGTCGAGGGCGGGGTCCACGAGGCTCTCCTGAGCCTGGACGAACGGACACAGGGAACTGCACGTAACGAACTGGTGCCCGCGCATCGCGATCTCCATGACGGACAAATGCTGTTCGACTGCGCCAACCGGCGCATGGGAGTGCTCGATTTCGACACCGCAGTGCTGGCCGATCGTGAACTGGACCTGGCAAATCTCGAGGTGCACATCGACCTGCGCGTGATGCAGGGGTTGCTCAGCGAGGACATGGCACTCCTCGCGAGGATCGCGATCGCCGAGGCGTCCCGAGTGGTGGGGGCCGATGCGCGGCGGATGGCGGTTTACCGGGAGGCAACCCGCGCGCGGTTGGTGTGCGTCTATGCGTTCAGGCCGCAGTGGGTGCCGGTGGCCGAACGGTTACTGGATCAGCTGGGCTGAGGCGTTCCATGAGTGTCCGTGGGCGGCGGTAGACTGTCCTACCGTGGCTCTTACTATTGGAATTGTCGGTCTTCCCAACGTCGGTAAATCAACGCTGTTCAACGCGCTCACGCGGAACACGGTGCTCGCCGCGAACTATCCGTTCGCGACCATCGAGCCGAACATTGGTGTGGTGAACCTGCCGGACCCGCGCTTGAACGCGCTCGCCGAGATCTTCGGCTCGGAGCGCATTCTGCCCGCGACCGTGTCCTTCGTGGACATTGCGGGCATTGTGAAGGGCGCGTCCGAGGGTGAAGGTTTGGGCAACCAGTTCCTGGCCAACATCCGTGAAGCGCACGCGATCGCCCAGGTGGTGCGCGCGTTCGACGACCCGGACGTGATCCACGTGGACGGCAAGATCGACCCCGCCTCCGACATGGAGACCATCAACACCGAGCTGGTGTTAGCTGACCTGCAGACCATGGAGAACGCGATTCCGCGCCTGGAGAAGCAGGTCAAGATCAAGAAGGGTTCTCCCGAGCAGCTGGCCGCGTACCAAGCCGCGCAGAAGGTGCTCGAGGAAGGCCGCACGATTTTCGAGGCCGCCGGTCCCGAGAAGCTGGAACTCGATCAGTTGCGTGAGCTGAACCTGCTGACCGCCAAGCCGTTCATTTACGTGTTCAACGCTGATGAGGGAGTACTGGATTCGCCGGAACGCCAGCAGGAACTGGTCGATCTGGTCGCGCCGGCCCAGGCCGTGTTCCTGGACGCGAAGCTCGAGTCCGACCTCGTGGAGCTGTCCGATGAGGAAGCCCGCGAGATGCTGGAAATGTCCGGCCAGGACGAATCCGGCCTGGACAAGCTGGCCCGCACCGGTTTCCAGACCCTCGGCCTGCAGACCTACCTCACTGCAGGCCCCAAGGAATCTCGGGCCTGGACCATCAACAAGGGCGACACCGCGCCCAAGGCCGCCGGTGTGATCCACACGGACTTCGAGCGGGGCTTCATCAAGGCCGAAGTCGTGTCCTTCGACGACCTGGTGGCCGCCGGATCCATGGCTGACGCCAAGGCTGCGGGCAAGGTCCGTATTGAGGGCAAGGACTACGTGATGGCGGATGGGGATGTAGTGGAATTCCGGTTTAACGTATAAAAGCAGT